>JBKPDY010000009.1:0-23919 GCA_046728155.1 Actinomycetota bacterium | reverse complement strand
CGGACGGATCGCGTCGCTGATCGGTGTTGAGGGCGGTCACAGCATCGACTCATCCCTGCCGATTCTTCGGTTGATGCACGCCCTGGGGGGGGGCCGAGTCGCGGCCCGCCCCCGTGTTGGCTGGGTCTCATCCTTGATCTCCGCCATTGCGCCCCACCGCATGATCGCGGCATGATCGCGGCCGCCTTGCGAAGAACGCCGACCACGGTCGTTTTCCGCAACGTTTCGGCGATCTCAGGACCACCGGCCAATCGCCATCGGCACTCAAGATCCGGGTGACCCGCGCCCGGTCAAGGCCGGCTAACGTCATGACCATGACCGACGACCGGATCAGCGCTCTGCTCGCGAATACCCCCATCGTCGATGGCCACAACGACCTGCCTTGGGAGCTTCGCCGGCGGGTCTCGGGCGATCTGGACGCGTTGGACATCGCCGCGGACCAGTCGCGGACGGGCCTGCACACGGATCTGCCGCGACTGCGCCGAGGAGGGGTCGGGGCCCAGTTCTGGTCGGTGTACGTGTCGTATGAGCTCTCCGGTGGTGATGCCGTCAGGACGACCCTCGAACAGATCGACTGTGTGCGACGGATGGTGCAGCGCTACCCCGACCACCTCGTGCTCGCCGGCAGCGCCGACGAGGTAGCGGCTGCCCGCACCCGCGGACGGATCGCGTCGCTGATCGGTGTTGAGGGCGGTCACAGCATCGACTCATCCCTGCCGATTCTTCGGTTGATGCACGCCCTGGGGGCCCGTTACCTCACGCTGACCCACAATCGGAACACACCATGGGCCGACAGCGCGACCCAGGATCCGGCCGTGGGCGGGCTGTCGGCGTTCGGCCGCGAGCTGGTCCGAGAGTGCAACCGCCTCGGCGTGATGGCCGATCTCTCCCATGTCGCTACGGCCACGATGCACTCCACATTGGACATCTCGACCGCGCCCGCGTTCTTCTCGCACTCGTCGGCGCGGGCGTTGTGCGACCATCCGCGCAACGTGCCCGACGACGTGCTGATGAGGGTCCGCGACTCGAACGGGATCGTCATGGTGACCTTCGTACCGGGCTTCCTGACCGAAGACTGTCGGGACTGGTCCCGCCAACTGAAGGCATACACCACAACCGCGCTGGCTGAGCACGCCGAGGACAGTGCGGAGTGGATCGCCGGGCAGGCCGCCTGGATCGCGGATAATCCCTGCCCGCCGTGCGGCGTCGCCGACGTGGCTGACCACGTCGAGCACATCCGGGAGATGGCCGGGGTGGATCATGTCGGCCTGGGCGGTGACTTCGACGGGGTCATCATCCAGCCGACCGGTCTTCAAGGAGTGGACGGTTACCCCGTCCTCCTGGAGGAGCTCGCCAACCGCGGTTGGTCCGACTCCGACATCGCCCGCCTCACGTGGCACAACGCGCTGCGGGTGCTGCGTGACACCGAGGCGGCGGCGCGGGCGGCTCAGGCCGAGCGCGGACCATCGATGGCGACGATCGAGCGACTCGATGGAGCCGGACGGGATTAGTCACCACTAGGGCCGCGTCATCCGAAACACATCGAGCGCCTCGTCGAGCTGCGCCCCGGAGACCCGCCCGGCCGCGATGTGGCCGCGCTCGATCACGACCTCGCGGATCGTCTTCCCCTCGGCGAGTGCCTGCTTCGCGACGGCGGCGGCCTCGTCGTACCCGAGGTACCGGTTGAGCGGAGTCACGATTGACGGGGAGCTCTCGGCGTACGCGCGGGCGATGTCCACATTGGCCTGCAGGTCCACCACGCACCGGTCGGCCAGCAAGCGGGCCGCCGCGGCGAGGAGCCGGATCGATTCCAGCAGGTTGCGTGCCATCACCGGCAGCATCACGTTGAGCTCGAAGTCGCCCTGCGAGCCGGCGAACGCCACCGCCGCGTCGTTGCCGATCACCTGAGCACACACCTGACGCACCGACTCGCACACGACCGGGTTCACCTTGCCCGGCATGATGCTCGAACCGGGTTGCAGGTCGGGGATCCGAACCTCGCGTAGACCGGCCCGCGGGCCCGAGCCCATCCATCTGATGTCGTTGGCAATCTTGTAGAGCCCGACCGCAACGGTCCGCAACTGGCCGCTCGTCTCGACCAATCCGTCCCGGGCACCCTGCGCCTCGAAGTGGTCGCGCGCCTCGGTCAGCGGCAACCCGGTCTCGCCGCGCAGCCTTTCGATCACCTTTGCCGCGAAGCCAGGCGGCATGTTGATGCCGGTGCCGACCGCTGTGCCGCCCAGCGGCAGCTCGGCGAGGCGCGACCGGCTGTCGAGTAACCGCTCCCCGCCGTAGCGCATCTGGGCGGCGTACCCGTGGAACTCCTGGCCGAGCGTGACCGGGGTTGCGTCCATGAGGTGGGTACGTCCGGCCTTGACGACGCCGTCGAACTCACGAGCCTTCTCGTCCAATGTGGACGCCAGGTGGGCGAGGGCGGGGATCAGGTCGCCGCTGACCGCCTCGGTGGCCGCCAGGTGGATCGAGGACGGGAAGACGTCGTTGGACGACTGCGAGGCGTTGACGTGGTCATTGGGGTGCACCGAACGCCCGTCCAGCCGATGGCTCGCGAGCGTCGCGATGACCTCATTGGCGTTCATGTTCGACGATGTCCCGGAGCCCGTCTGAAACGTGTCGATAGGAAATTGCAAGTCATGCGCCCCGGCCGCTACCTCGGTGGCCGCCGATTCGATCGCTGCGGCCAGGTCGGGGTCGAGCACTCCCATCTCGGCGTTGACGGCCGCCGCTGCCGCTTTGATCAGGCCTAGCGCCCGGATCTGGAGCGGCTCCAGGCCGCGACCGGAGATCGGAAAGTTCTCGACCGCACGCTGGGTCTGTGCCCGCCAGAGTGCGTCGACAGGAACCTGCACCTCGCCCATCGTGTCGCGCTCGATCCTGTACCCGGTCACAATCGCTCGCCTCCGCGCTCGGTCATGTCCTCATCCTGCCAGTCTCAACTTCGGCGGGGTGATGCGGTCAGCGCCGGCTTGGCCGTCTGCGCTACCGTCGACCCCGCTGGTCAGAGTGCTGCCCCGGAGGCATCTCATGTCGTACCCGGACTCGTCGTCCGCCCCCGAAGACAAACCCCCGAACGAAGGCAACTACCCGTCACAGCCTGGCTACGGTACGAACCCACCCACCTCGCCGGCGTACGGAAGCCCGCCCACCTCACCGATATACGGCAGCCCGCCGCCGTATGCCTCGCCGACGTACGGAGCCCCACCGAGCCCGCCGGGGTACGGCAGTCCTCCCGGCCCGCCGGGGTACGGCAGTCCTGCCGGCCCGCCCGCGTACGGGAGGCCGCCGGCCGCGCCCGGTCAAGGCGGGTATCCCCCGGCTACGCCCGGATACGGCGCATACCCGGGTCAGCCCGCGTACCAGTCCCAGCCCATATACCAGCCTGGTTACCCGACACAGCCGGGTTATCCCACGCCGGGGTACCCGCCGGCACCGCAGCCGCCGAAGTCCTCACGGACGGCGATCATCATCGCCGTCGTGATCGCACTGGTTCTCATCGCCGGTGGCGGGGCGGCCGCCTACATCCTGATCAGCAGGGACAGGTCGACGCCGTCGGCCGCTGCGTCGGCGATTACTCCGAGCCAGAGCACCACTACCACGACGCCAGCACCGGCCACGTCCGGTCCGACGACGTTCGCCGCCCCCGCGCGGATCGGCAACCTCTCCAAGGTGACCAACCCGGCGCAGCTTCAGCCGCTGGTCAACCAGTTGAAGCAGGGTGGTATCGAGGACCCGTTCGCCGCCGCGTACCAGGAGCCATCCGGTCGCAATGTCGTGATCTGGGGCGGCACCGGCTCGATCTTCGGGATCGGCACCCCACAGTCGCGGCTCGACGGGTTCTTCGCCGGTGCGGAGGGGCAGTTCAACGGCGCCAAGGCGAGTGGTCGTTCCTCGGCCGACACCGGCTCGGCCGGCGGCCAGGCCGCCTGCGAGACGGTGTCCGGCACCGGAGTCAGCCTGGCGATCTGCGCCTGGGCCGGGCGTGACGCTGTCCTGGGACTCATCTTCACGGGCTACCAGCGGGCAACCGCTGACAGCCTGATGCCCACGGTGCTGTCGGCCGTCGTCAAGAGCTAGGGTCGCCCCGCCGGCTGGTGTCCACTGTGGATGCCAGCCGGCGGTCGGCCGCGGCAGAGCCGGGCCGAATATCGCGTCCGGTCCACGCCGCACGGGCCCGTTCGGTACGACCCGGGCGATCGGGAGCGCGGTTCGATCAAGCTATTTTCCTTTATTGGTAGGATTAGTAGTCGGAAGAAGAGGAGGCGGCGGCGGAGGAGGCTCGCCGGTGGTGGCTGGCGGCCCGTAGGGGACGGCCAGCACCCCTATCCGCCGGCCGCTGGCGAGGATGACCGCGCCGGGACCGTAGCCGACCACAAGCGAGGTGGTCCTGACGTCCGTATGGTCGCCAGTGAGCTGATGGCTTAGGACCAACAGGCGCTCCTTGTCACCATCGCGGATGAGGACGTTGCGGCTTGTGATGGCGGCCTGCGGGTCGAGGCCGAAGGTGCCCGTCCAGACCTGCCGAGCGGGCTGGATCTGCAGGTCGATGATCTGGACTGTGCGTCGGTCCGGGGTAAGGATCGCGGCGAGCTGACCGTCGGTGGCCAGCACTCGCTCGCTCGGCACACCCGTCCAGCGCAGCTCGCCGTTCGCCGCGTTGATCAGAACCGGTGCGTTGCTGCGGGGATCCTTGCCCACCAACCATCCCTGCGCCCCCAACGGATCGCGGTGCTGTGCACACGCCACACCGTCGACGGTACCGACGTCCTCGTCCAGAGACGGGAACGCGACGGCCCCGGTCAGGACGTTGAAGCCACGGACCGAGAAGTGGCAGCCCGTCCCGTCCGGTGTCGCGGTGATCTCCAGCATCGTCTGGTTGGTGAGGGAGATCCTCGTCTGCAGGTCGGGGACCGTCTGGAGGACATCGGCATGGGCGACCGTGTCGAGGAAGTGTATTCGATCGTCGATCTTCAGGCCGAGCACCCGGGGCAGCCGGCCCGGGTTGCCGCTTCTGGCCTTGGCAAACCAGTCGGCCGGGTCCCGGGTGCCGACGAGTGGCGGGTCGGGCCCATGGATCATGTGGGCGGCCGCCGGTAGCGGGATGGTCCAGATCACCTTTCCGCCGCCGAAGTGGTAGTACCCGCGCAGCTTGCATCCGGTGTCCGCGCAGACGAGATCGACGATCTGGTCGTCGTACGCCCAGACGGCATGGGCGTCGCGCTGCCCCCAGATCACCTTTCCGGTATCGGCCCTTACCACGTCGTACCCCGTGTCGGGGGAGCCGATGTTGTCGGGGTTGGTGGCCTTCTGCCGGATGACGACGACGTCGAGAGCGGGCAGCCCCCACAGCGTGTCGTACTTCCACAGCTGTGCGCCGGTGCGCGCGTCGAACGCGACCACGTTGTCGTCAGTGGCCGCCACCGCCTGTCCACCGGGCAGGACGGCCGTACGTACGGGTGGTCCACCGAGTCGTTGTGTCCACAGTGGAGGTGGGTCGGATAGTGCGTTGAGCCGATCCCACCAGGCGACGAGTTTCGGGAATGGATTCCAGACATGGGTAATCGCGAGGATGATCACGATGAAAAGGACGGTGAGCGCGGCGAGCAGCACCTGGTACCTGCGTTCACGCGGACCTCCCGCCACGGGCTCACCGTAGTCGGGCGTCCTGATGGCACGGCCCGTTTCCGATCTGCCCGTGTCGATCGGCTATGCCCGCCTCGCGCTACTCCAGGTGGTTCGCGGCGGCGCGCACCAACGGCAGCGTTCGGTACGGAATCTGCTCCGCGAGAGCGATGACCGTCGAGGCCCGCACGATGCCGTCGTACGCCACGATCGTGTCGATCACGCGCTGCAGATCCGCGTTGGAGCCGGCGACGATCCGGCAGAACATGTCGCTGGAGCCGGTGATGGTATGCGCTTCGAGTACCTCCGGGATGTGGGCCAGATGGCCGGCGACGGCGTCGTGCCCGTACCGCTGGCGGATCTCGAGTGAGACGAACGCCATCACCTCGAAGCCGAGCGCGGCGGGGTCGACCTGCGGCCCGTGGCCCGTGATCACGCCGCGGGCGGTGAGCTTGTCCAGGCGAGCCTGCACGGTGCCGCGGGCGACGCCGAGCCGGCGGGCGCATTCGAGCACACCGATCCGGGGCTCCTCGGTGAGCAGGCTGATCAGCCGGGCGTCAAGACTGTCGATCCGGTCGGCCACGCCTCGACTGTACAAGTTGTCCAGATCAACCGGGACATCGCCGGGCTGGTTGTGCAGGATGCCCAGGTGTACGGCGGAATGTTGCCGCCCGTCTTCGGGATGTCGATGATCGGATCGACGGCAGAGCTCAAAGGAGAGTGCCATGACCCGTTCGATCGAGGACAACGCCAGCTTGGCCGACCTGGTCGGGGCGGTCGACCACGACATCTCGCGGGATCCGTTTCCGGTCAAGGGGATTGACTACATCGGCTTCATGGTGGGCAACGCCAAGCAGGCGGCGCATTACTTCTCCACCGCCTTCGGGATGGCGTGCGTGGCCTACCGCGGCCCCGAGACCGGCTGGCCCGACTACGCCGAGTACGTCATGGCTTCCGGAAGCGCCCGGTTCGTCATTACCGGGCCGGTCCGCGCGGGCGCACCCGGGGCGCGGCACCACGCCGAACACGGAGACGGCGTGTACGACATCGCCCTCGAGGTGCCCGATGTGGACGCCGCCTACGCGCATGCCGCGGCCCATGGCGCGCATGGCCTGGCCGAGCCGAACGACACGAGCGACGAGAACGGCTTCGTACGGGTGGCGAGCATCCAAACCTACGGCGACACCCGGCACACCCTCCTCGACCGGTCCAGGTACAGCGGGCCGTTCCTGCCTGGATTCGTCGCGCGTGGTCCGATCGTCGACCGCAGCCGGGCGATCGAGGCGGGACTGGAGCCGAAGCGCTTCTTCCAGGCGGTTGACCACGTCGTCGGCAACGTCGAGCTCGGCAAAATGGACGAATGGGTTGCGTTCTACCAGCGGGTCATGGGCTTCACCAACATGGCCGAGTTCATCGGCGACGACATCGCGACGGAGTACTCCGCGCTGATGAGCAAGGTGGTGGCGAACGGCACCCGGAAGGTGAAGTTCCCGCTCAACGAGCCGGCCGTGGGAAAGAAGAAGTCGCAGATCGACGAGTTCCTTGAGTTCTACGGCGGCCCCGGTGTCCAGCACATCGCCCTGGCCACCAACGACATCCTGCGTACGGTCGATGCCATGCGGGCCGCGGGAGTGGATTTTCTCGACACCCCCGACTCGTACTACCTCGACCCGGAGCTGCGGGCCCGCATCGGCGAGGTCCGGGCACCGATCCAGGACCTGCACACCCGCCGGATCCTGGTCGACCGGGACGAGGACGGGTACCTGTTGCAGATCTTCACCAAGCCGGTACAGGACCGGCCGACCTTCTTCTTCGAGCTGATCGAGCGCCACGGCTCGCTCGGCTTCGGCAAGGGCAACTTCAAGGCACTCTTCGAGGCGATCGAACGGGAGCAGGAGCGCCGGGGCAACCTGTGACCGGGTCCTCGTGATGTGGGACCGGCGCGAGCGAAGCGAGCGCCAAAGTTCCGGGCGTGCCGGCGGCCTCTGGACCGAGGAGCCGAGCGACGAACGGAGCGAGCGACGAGGGAAGAGGCCGGCCCAAAGGGCACCGGCCGGCGCGAGCGAAGCGAGCGCCAAAGTTACAGTGGCGTTCGTGAGCGACATCCAGCCAGGCTGGTACAAGGACCCAGCCGACCCGTCCACCCAGCGGTACTGGGATGGCGAGGGCTGGACCGGCGAGCCGATCCCGGCGGATGCCGACCCGCCGGTAGTGCCGCCGGGCGCTGGCGCACATGCGCCGCCGCAACCGTCGGCGCCCTGGGGTATCACCGCGCCGGACCTTCCGCGGCTCGGTTTACCACCGTGGCGAGGCACACCCGTCCCACCAGCGCGCCGCGATACAGCGCCGCCTGGTCTGCAGCTCGGGGGGGCCGCCGCGGTGCCGGCCGGCTTCATACTGGCTACGCCCGGCATCCGGATGGCCGCCCGGCTGGTCGACATCGTCGCGGTCCTGCTCCTCGGCGCGGCGGCCAACTGGCTTTTCGCGTACCGGTGGTGGCAGCTCTTCTGGGCCTACGTCGACCAGATCACCCGGCTGCACCCGCAAGCCGGCGACACGTTGCCGGCCGCTCCGGACCAGCTGTACAACCTCGGGCTCATCATCCTCGTGATCACCACCGCGGTGTGGTTTGCCTACGAGGTGCCTAGCAGTGCCAACAGTGGACAGACCTTGGGCAAGCGCCTGGTCGGCATCAAGGTGATGCGCCTGGAGAGCGAGGAGCGGCTCGGCTTCGGGCGGTCATGGCGCCGGTGGAGCCGATTGGGCCTGCCCACGCTGCTGTGGTGGTGCTGCGGGATCGGATTGGTGATCCAGCTGCTGGACTGCTTCTCCGTCGCCGTCGACACGCCCCTTCACCAGGCGCTGCACGACAAGGCCGCGGCTACCGTCGTGGTCCGGACCAACCGACCGACGAGCAACCCGAGGCGAGTACGGGTGGGAGGAAATGATGAGCGGTCTGACCCGCCCCGATCTTGACGAGTTGCCTGCGTACGTACCCGGCCGGACCATCCCCGGCAGCGTCAAGCTCGCCTCGAACGAGGTTCCGTACGGACCCCTCCCGGGAGTCGTCGAGGCGATAACCGAGGCGGGTCGGCAGGCACACCGGTACCCCGACATGGGCGTCGTCGCGTTGAGGGCGAAGCTCGCCGCCAGGCTCGGCGTCGATCCGCAACGGGTTGCCACTGGCTGTGGCTCGGTTGCCCTGCTGGAGCACCTGACGAAGGCGGCCTGCGCCAACGGCGACGAGATCGTCTACAGCTGGCGCTCGTTCGAGGCGTACCCGATCGTCGCCGCCACGACGGGCGCGACCGGTGTGCGGGTGCCGAACCGGCCCGATCACGGCCATGACCTTGACGCGATGGCGGCGGCCATCACACCGAGGACGCGCGTCGTACTCGTCTGCAACCCGAACAACCCGACCAGTATGTCGCTAAGCCGCGCGGAACTCGACGGGTTCGTCGACTCGGTCGGCTCGGACGTTCTGGTCGTGCTGGACGAGGCGTACCGCGAGTTCGTCACGGAGCCGGACGTGCCCGATGGTCTCGAGGCGTACGGTGACCGCCCGAACGTCGTGGTGCTGCGCACGCTCTCCAAGGCCTGGGGCCTGGCCGGGCTTCGGATCGGGTACCTCGTGGGAGACCTCGACGTCGTGCGGACGGTCAGCAAGGTGATCACTCCATTCTCGACGTCGGCGGTCGCTCAGGCCGCCGCGCTCGCCGCCCTCGACGCCACTGCCGAGATGCGCCGCCGGGCTGACCTGGTCATCGCCGAACGAGAGCGGGTACTGGGTCGGCTGCACAAGCTGACGACCGACGTGCCCCCGAGCCAGTCCAACTTCGTGTGGTTGCCACTCGGCGAACAATCGCTCTCGTTCGCCGCCGCGTGCCAGGAGATGGGGGTCATCGTCCGCGCCTTCCCCGGTGACGGCGTCCGCGTCACCATTGGAACCGTCGAGGAGAACGACACGTTTCTCGCCGCCGCCGAGTCCGTCCTCGGTTAGCGTTGTCGCGGTACGGTGTCGGCCCCGGTCGGTGCGGCAGCGTGCTGGTAGGAACGCCGCACCACGCAGGAGGCGTCAGCAAACTGTGCGGGCGAACGGCACCTAGGACTGCGGCGCGCACGCGGCGAACTTGCCCGACCACACCGGCAGCTTCGTGGGCGGGTACAGCTCGACCAGCGCGATCGGGCGCGGGCCGTAGTAATACACCGAGTCCTTACTGGACGGTGGTGCGCCGGTGAGCCGTTCGATCGCGATGTAACTGCTGTCGGTGGTGTAGATGTGGCCCGGACGCCAGTTCTCATCGGCCTTGGAGGAGGCGCAACCCAGGACGCTCAGGCGTCCGGTCACCGGACTCAGCCCGAGCAAGGTGTGATCGGCGGTCAGCAGGTACACCCCGACCGAGTCGGCCGCGATCAGGGCTCCCTTGCCGTTCCATGTCCACAGTGGAGCCCCGTCGGTGAGGCGGCGGACCGCGATGCCGGTCGCGGTCGGATAGATGACGCGGTCGCCGGCGAGCACGGCGCCCTTCTCCAGTGACGGCAGGGCGGTGAAGGTGGCGTTCGGTCCGGCCGTCAGAAGCCAGGCCGCCGCTCCGACCGTGACAAGTCGGCACTCGCTGCGGCCAAGCTGGCACAGCGCCGGGACGGGCGGCCGGTTTGACCCGGACGGCGTCCAGACCCCCCGAGGCGAACCGTTCTCCACGGCACGGAAACGCACCACCGGCCCGGCACAATCGGGTATGGCGAGCAGCCCCGAACCCGTCCACGCGACCGGCTGGCAGCCACCGGGGACGACGGCCTGCCACAGTATGGCGCCGGTCGACGCGTCGAATGCGCGCACAGCGCCGTTGCTCGTCACGACAACGACATCGCGATCGCCGGACCTGGCCGTCAGCAGTGACCGGGGTTCGTACACTGTGGACGCTCCGGTTCGTCGACCATCGTAGGACGTCTCCGCGGCCGGCGTGTTGAGCCGCCACGCGATCGCGCCGGTACGCGCGTTCAGTGCGATCAGCTCGCTGTCCGACCACTGGCTGATGATGTACGGGCCGGCCGCGGTCTCCACGTCGACCACACCGACGACCTCGGCCGGGAAGCGACGGAAGGCCCAGTAGGGCGTGGACTCGTAGCGACCGCCGACAGGTGCGTCGGACCAGACCCGCCGGGCTTCGGCGTAAACGCGAAGGCGGCCCTCGATCACGAGTGGCGCGGCCCGCAGTTCGCTGAACG
Source organism: Actinomycetota bacterium (assembly GCA_046728155.1). Classification (GTDB taxonomy): domain Bacteria; phylum Actinomycetota; class Actinomycetes; order Mycobacteriales; family Micromonosporaceae; genus CAWDLX01. Next base: position 13,053 of record JBKPDY010000009.1, on the reverse strand, counting down.
GCCGCTCGTCGGTGATCATTACCGCGGCGGGATAAGGAATGGTCGGACGGGTCAGTGTGTCACGCGGCCGGAATACGCGGTACACCACGACCGCCGTACCGGCCAGACCCACCAGAGCTACGACGACGGTGAGCAACACGACCCGCTTGGTGAAACCAGCACCCCGCCGCTCGGCCTGACCCATCGTCACCTCCCAGCCAGGCAGCGTACCCGTCCGATCCCCCGGACAGCGGACTAACGCCGTCTGGATAGGCCGGCGTGCTTGCTGACACTGTCGGGGTACCGGCGCGGCTGCAGGATCGTGCCGTCTAGTCACCCCACGAAGTCGCTCGCTACGCTCACGACTCCGCGAGGACCCCGGCTAGACGCTTGTCTGAGCGAGGCAGGCCGCGGCGAGGGCGTCCAGCTCGGACCGTAGCGCTCCTTCGGCCGTACGGGCGGCGAAACCACCGAGGACGAACCCGAGCAGGCGGTTGGCGAAGCCATAACGCTGCCGCTCCGTACTCAGGGTGACCGCAGTGCTCGAGGCCACCGGAGCGAACCGATAGGTCAGCTGACCGCTGGCGGAGGCACCGGCGAGAGCGATCCGGCACGAGCGCTCCTCATCGACGGCGACAACAACCAGCTCCTCGGTGATGGTTTCGCCCGATGCGGTCGTGCGGGTTTCGCGCCAGCGCTGACCCGGATGCAGAGCACCCGCCCAACAGTCCGTCAGCGGCTCGATCTCGGCGACGCCCCTGAAGCCGCTGCGCGCGACGGGGTCGGCGAAAGCACGCCACACCTCGGCTACCGGGCGCGGAATCACGCGGGTCACCGAAATGGCATCCATGTATCCAAGGTAGCTCGGGCGCTCGGCGCCGCCAGTCGTTTTTATGCCAGCAGGCCGAGTGCTGTCAGATCCTCGACCGGTTCAAGCACGCTGCACGAACCGAAGCCGGTCCACAGTGGTCGGTCTCGCGAGAGCCCTGCCCGCACCCGCCCGACCAGTGCGACCTGATCCGCCGAGGCGAGCGCCTGCTCGACCGCCTCGGCGTTCCCGCCGTCGGCTGCCACGAGCGACGCCGCCAGGATGTTGAGGAATCCGTGGTGGACAAAGCCGGTCTCCGGGTCGTTGTATCTGATGGCCCGGTGCAGACCGGCGGTCAGCTTGAAGGACAGTTCCCGATCGCGACACGCCACAATGACGCGGGCGAGGTCCGCCGGGGTGGGAAACAGCTCCGCCGCGAGGCCACCGGTGCGAAATTTGGGCAGCAGCCGTACACCATCGCTGCGGACCGCGGCCATCTCATCCAGCGCACCGATGAGGCCGAAGCTCATCGGAATCTCGGCGTAGACGAGCGTCTGTGTCTGCGCAGTCGCGACCTCGACGAGCCGAGCCAGCCCGGGCAGCGGATCCTCGCCCCGCCTGGCTACGGCCGCCTCGATCTGGCGGACCCGTAGACCTTCCGACCGCAGCTGTTCGACCAACGAGGACATCCGATCGAGACCATCGTCGCCGATCAGTCCCAGTTCGGGCGCCCGGTCGGTCGGAAGCAGCGGGTTGGGCAGTACGCCGCTGACCATGCTCGCCGAAACCATCAATGGACCGATCATCGAGCTGTACCACGCGCAACGGTGGCCGCGATGCGCCGCAACGGCCTGGGGCAGCGGTGCGGAGCCGGGCGGGAAGACGGCCGCATCGTCGACCAGTCCCGCGAACAGTGGCGGAACGCCATCGGTTGACACAGAGAATGAACCTAGCGGAGGCTACACCTAGCGGACAATACCGTCCGATAGTCGGACATAGCCGGCCGTTGGCCGGAACGGAGGCGGTCCATGCCGTACTACCGCAGCGCCGGAGAGATACCGCGCAAGCGCCACACCCAGTTTCGGCGACCCGACGGCGGCCTCTACGCCGAGGAGCTGATGGGACAGGAAGGCTTCTCCTCCGACTCGTCGCTGCTCTACCACCGCTACCTGCCCACCGCGATCGTGGCCGCGCAGGAGTACGACCCGCCGGCGTGGTCGCGAATCGCCAACCGGCCGCTCAAGCCACGGCACTTCATGACGCACAAACTCGACGCGGGTTCAGCGGATCCGATTCTCGGCCGGCAGCACCTGATGGCCAACGACGACTGCCGCATCTCGTACGCCATCGCGGATTCGCCCTCGCCGCTCTACCGGAACGCGATCGGCGACGAGTGCGTCTACGTCGAGACCGGCACTGCTCGGATCGAGTCCACCTTCGGCGCCCTGGACGTCGCGACCGGTGATTACGTGATCATCCCGACATCGGTCATCCACCGAATCGTCCCGACCGGGACGGAACCACTGCGCACACTCGTCATCGAGGCAACCGGTCACATCGGCCCGCCGAAACGCTATCTCTCCGTACGTGGCCAGTTGTTGGAGCACGCGCCGTACTGCGAACGGGATCTACGGGCACCAGCCGGGCCGCTGACGATAGATGAGTCCAATGTGGATGTATACGTCCAGCACCGTCGAGGATGGACCAGGTTCACGTACGCGAACCATCCTTTCGATGTGGTCGGCTGGGATGGCTGCCTCTACCCGTGGGCACTGTCCATTCACGACTTCGAGCCGATCACCGGGAGGGTGCATCAGCCACCGCCGGTACACCAGACCTTCGAAGGCCCGAACTTCGTCATATGCTCCTTCGTACCCCGAAAGGTGGACTACCACCCGTTGGCGATACCCGTGCCGTACAACCATCACAACGTCGACTCCGACGAGATGCTCTTCTACACCGGGGGAAATTACGAGGCGCGCCGCGGCTCCGGCATCGAACAGGGCTCCATTTCCCTGCACCCGTCCGGCTTCACCCATGGGCCGCAGCCGGGGGCTCCGGAGCGCGCGATCGGCGTCGACTACTTCGACGAACTGGCGGTCATGGTGGACACCTTCCGCCCACTCGACCTGTGCGAGCCGGGGCTGGCATGCGAGGATCCGGCGTACGCGTGGACCTGGGCGGGCGGACCCCGTGGGTCCGATGTGGACACCTCAACCGGCTAGTCCCGATGGACGATCGTGCGGGTCGGAATGAGCCGGCATACTACGCGCACGTTTGACGGGTTGCCTTCAGTGAACGGTCTCCCGTCGTACACAAGGGAGAGCCGTTGGATCAGCTCCGGGCCGCCGTCGCGCGTCATTGACACGGTACCGCGAAGCTCGACGTACCGGTAGGCGTCGGCCGGATCGTACACCAGCAGGCTGACCCGCGGATCGCGCGCCATGTTCCTGGTCTTGCGGCGCCCGACAATCGTCGAGAAGACCACCGTGTCGCCTTCGTACGTCGCCCAGATGACGCTCGACTGTGGACTGCCGTCCGGATTGACCGTAGACAGCATGGCGAACGCCTTCGCGTCCAACAGTTCCCGCAACAGGCCAGGCAGCATGCGCCGACGATATCCGAGCTTGGCCGGTGATTCACCGCCGGAGAGCGCTCGGTCGGTGGCGATCACCTCGTGCGGGCGCCCGGCGAGGTCGATTTGTCCGGCGGAAAGCGAAGATCCAACAGAATCTCGAGAACGCCCACTCCGCTGGACATCGACGATATTCTGTTGGATCACCACCCCGAGACAGGTCAACTGTCCGGGATGGGAATCGCGTGCCTGGACACCGGTCGGGGTCACGTGGCGAGAATGAGGGCGACCGCGATCGCGGCCAGGCCCTCACCACGGCCGGTGAGTCCGAGGCCGTCCGTTGTCGTACCGGAGACCGTGACCGGGGCGCCGGCGGCGGCGGAGAGTGCGACCTGGGCCTCGTTGCGGCGGCGGCCGATGCGAGGCGCCACCCCGATCACCTGGATCGCGATGTTGCCGATCTGGAAACCCTCGGCGCGTACCCGGGCCGCCGCCTCGGCCAGCAGGTTGACGCCCGAGGCACCGGCCCACTCGGGCCGGTCGGTGCCGAAGTGCTGGCCGAGGTCGCCAAGCCCGGCCGCACCGAAGAGCGCATCGCACGCCGCGTGTGCCGCGACATCCCCGTCGGAGTGTCCGGCCAGGCCCGGCGTGTCCTCCCAGAGGAGGCCGGCGACCCAACACGGCCGATCGGCGTCGTACGCGTGTACGTCGGTGCCGATTCCGACCCGCGGGATGCTCACGTCGACCGATCCACACGGCGTCCCACCGCGGATGACCGGCCGAAGATCGGTGTTCCCGCATCAGAAATGACCCGCGGAGCCTGTTGCAGTATCCCGAACTGTGGTGTCCCCGTGGGCCGTTGCGAGACCGACGCATGGAGCTTGGTGAAAGGGCTTGTTATGCGTCTCAGGGATAGTCGGTCGAAGATCGCTGTTCCAACACGAGAAACGACGCGTGGGGGCGCTTTTGATGCCCTTGCGGCGATCTTGAAGCCGATTCCTCGTCCCCGATCCTGACCTGACCATCCAGCCCCGGACGAATCCACAATGGACAAAGCGGGTGTGGCCGGCAACGGTCGGGTCATTCCGGCAGCTCGGCGACGTCGAGCGCCTCGGCGATCAGCAGATCGACCGGTCGTGTGATCTTGAAGGCGGCCGCCGAGCCGGTGACGCAGTAGACCTTGACGCCCATCCGCTCGACCATGCTGGCGTCATCGCTCGCACCGTCGTCCCCGGGTTCACCATGCGCCGCCTCGAGAACGGTCCGCCGGAAGCCCTGTGGCGTCTGCACCGACCGGAGCTCGGCCCGTTCGATCGTTGTCACGACGTGTCCGCCGTCGTCGACCTTCTTGATCGTGTCCACGACGGGCAGCACCGGGATGACGGCATCGTGGCCCTCACGCACCGCGAACGCGACCCGTTCGACGAGATCGGGCGGGGCGAAGGCACGTGCGGCGTCGTGCACCAGCACGATGGGGTAATGCGCGGGCGCGGCCGCCAACGCCGCGGCGACCGAAGTCTGGCGGGTCCGGCCCCCGGCAACGACATCGACCTGTAGCCGGGACGGCTGTTCGTCAACGAGCAGTGCCCGCACCGCCTCGACGCCATCGGGCGGGGCGGCGATCACCACATAGCCGACGCTCGGAGCGCGTGCCAGTCGACGAACGACGTGTGTCAGCAGCGGCGCGCCGGCGAGATGACGAAGAGCCTTGGGACGACCCGGCCCGAGGCGGGTACCGAGACCGGCTGCAGGAACCAGGACCGCGACGTCACCACGCATTTCATGCTGCGCGGTCACGTCGCGGTCCTCGCACTCGATGGGCTACCGGAGCGACAAGTGCCGTCCGGTCACGCCTCGGTGAGCACGCGGTCGAGGAGGAGTTCAGCCTCGTCCTTGGTGCTCTTCTCGGCGAGCGCCACCTCGCCGACGAGGATGTCCCGAGCCTTGGCGAGCATCCTCTTCTCGCCAGCGGAGAGGCCGCGCTCCCGCTCGCGACGCCAGAGGTCACGAACGACCTCCGCCACCTTGAGGGGATTGCCGGAAGCGAGCTTCTCGATGTTCGCCTTGTACCGCCGCGACCAGTTGGTCGGCTCCTCGGTGTGCGGAGCCCGGAGAACATCGAAGACCTTGGTCAGGCCTTCCTCTCCGACAACCTCTCGGACACCGACGATTTCGGCATTCTCAGCGGGCACACGCACCGTCAAGTCACCCTGGGCAACGCGAAGCACCAGGTACTGCTTCTCTTCGCCCTTGATAACCCGAGTCTCGATTGCCTCGATGAGTGCGGCCCCGTGGTGGGGGTAGACAACGGTTTCGCCGACACTGAAAACCATAGGTTCGAAACCCCTTTCGCTGTGGCCATCTTAACACGGGGCGTCGAGGCCCTCCTACCCCGTCGTTTGGTGTATGCGCAGGTCAGAGGCGGTGTGCGGCGAATCGCCCCCACATGAGATGAGTGACTCTCTGTCAACTACCACGACAAAACCGCAGGTCAGGTGGGGTGCCGCCGGGTTTTTCGTACATATCGGATCTTCTTCGCATCCCACCTGCTCAGTCGGGGAGTCCTATGGCGCCGGCCACACTCTTGCGCGACAGTGGAAGTTGGTGTGTTGAGGGTTCGTCCGCACCCGGCGGACGCGCTCGGCGAGCACCGGTGAGCATCGTCACGGACCCTGTCACGAGGCCCGCGGAGATGCCAAGGGGGAGGCGACATGGGCGATCTCCGACCCGACAATGGCGGGCCACCAGCAGACGACGGCGGGGGCGCACAGCCGCGGGGGCTGCCCAATCTTCCGCCCGAGTGGGGCACCATAGTCATCCCCGACGATGCGGCCGAACTGGACCATGAGGCCGAGGCGCTGCGCCGGGAGCTACATGCCTCCTTCCGCCGCGCCAAGATCCGTAAACGGCTTGGGCTGGGGGGCGATGAGAACTCGCTCGGTATCCCGGTCGTGATCATGACCGTTGCGATCCTTACCACTCTCATTAGCCTGCTCGTGGTCACCTGGGGCAACCAGCCAAACGGGGGCTACCCCGCGATCGGCGGCGAACGCACCACCTCGATCACCAAGAACGGCGCCACCGGACCGGCTCCGGACATGCACACGCCTCTGAACGATCTGACCTTCGCCAATAGCCTGGGTGACAAGGTTCGGATGGGCACGCTCCTACCCATGATCGTTCTGCTCGTCGACGGGTGCGACTGCCAGCGACTCATCACCGGTGTGGCGAATGCGGTCCCGAAGGGTGTCCGGGTCGTGCCGGTCGCGTCGTCCGCGACCATGCCCGCCGGCGATCCGGCCAACGTCGTCCGCCTCGCTGACCCGGCGGGCACGCTGCGGGCACGATTTGGCGACGGGACATCGGACGGAACGGCCACGGCAGTCGTGGTCAGCAGCGGCGGTAAGGTCGTCGTCACGGTTCCGCATGCGGCGTCGGCGGCGGACATCAAGCCGCTCAACCCCGGCTGACCTCACATGAGCAGGCCGGCGTAGAGCGTCAGCCCCGGTCCGAACGCCATGAAGACAACCGGGCCCGGCGACGGCGAAGACAGGATTTGCTCCAAGATCATCAGCACCGTCGGTGACGAGCAGTTGCCATGATCACGGAGGCAATGTCGAGAGTCGGCCAGCGTTGTGTGGTCGAGGCCCAACTGCATCCCGACGACGTCGACGATCCGGGGGCCGCCGGGGTGTACGGCCCATGCGGCCACGCCGCCGATGCTGAGGCCGTGACGCTCGAGCAGTCCGGTCACCAGCGGCCGTATGTAATGGGCGACGACCTCCGGAACCCGCGGGGAAAGTCCCATCCGGAAGCCCAGGTCGGTCACGTGCCACGTCATGTGGTCCGCGGTGGTCGTGTCGGTCACCGAGGTCACCTCCGCCACCGCCAGGTGCGACGACGAGGGCGTCAGGACGACGGCGGCCGCGGCGTCGGAGAAGAGCGCATGAGCCACGACCTGCTGCGGATCCGCCGTCGGCGGCTGCACGTGCAGGCTCGCCAGCTCGACGCAGAGCACCACCGCTGGTCGGGCATTGAGGGCCACGTAGTCGGCCGCCACGCCGATCCCGGGCACAGCGGCATAGCAGCCCATGTGGCCGATGAAGACGCGCCGGGCGTCAGGCGGCAACCCCAGGTCCCGGGCGAGCAGGATGTCGAGCCCGGGCGTGACGTAGCCGGTGCAGGAACAGACCACCAGCATCCCGACATCGCTGGCGACGACGTCGGCCCGCCCGAGAGCCGACGAGACGGCGTCCTTACCGAGCGGGAGCGCCTCGGTAAGGTAGCGCTCCATCCGGACGCTGGTCGACCACCGGGACGGGTCCTCCACCAGCGGGTTCACGACGCCGTGTCGGGTCCGCACGCCGGAGTGCTCGAAGACCCGTTTGGCCAGACCACGCGCCACACCTGCGTAATGCTGGGCGAAGTAGCCGGTCCACAACTCGTCCTGGGTGATCGGCGGCGGATGGGCCACCCCGATCCCGGCCACGGCCGCTCGGGCCAGGCTCACCATCGCGGTGCCACGCCGTCCGTGTCCGGGTCCCCGCCCAATGCGGCGATCCCGAGCCAGTCCGCGCAGACGTCGGAAGTGGCCGGGTGCAACGAACCGCACCGGGCATCGCGGTAGAGCCGCTCCAGCGGATGCCCGCGACGGGTGGCCGATGTTCCGGCCGCCTCCAGCATCGACGCCGCCACATCCATCGCGGTCGTGCCGGCGAGCAACTTCGCCCGCCAGACCCAACGGTTCGTCTCGGGGTCACCCGGCGCCTCGGTGACCCGGCGGGCCGCCTCGTCGACCACCAGCCGGGCCGCGGCGACGGCGCCGTCGGCCCGGCCGATCCTGGCCCTTACCGACGCCAGGTTTGTCAACCCCCGCGCTCGGCAGTGCGTGACGGCTTCGTCCACACAGGACTGTGCGACTCCGACGTAGACCGACGCGTAGCTCGCCACCATCCAATGTGGCATGACCTGCGCCACCAGCAGCGCCAGCCCTTCGACTCCACCGAGCAATGTGGACTCAGGCACCACGACATCCAGATGCAGGTCATGCGACGCCGTAGCTCGCATTCCCAATGAGTCCCATGTGGACTCAACCGTGAGCCCAGGAGCGGAGCCGGGCACCAGGAACTGCGACACGGCGCTGTCGTCGGCGGACGAGCGGGCCGCCACCAAGTAGGCATCGGCGTGACCGGCTCCGGAGACAAATGACTTGGAGCCCTTGATGTGAAAACCCTCGGCCGTACGTTCGTAGCGCGTAGTCAACTGGGACAGCCGCGACCCGACCCCGCGTTCGCTCATGGCCACCGCGTAGAAGGCTCCTTGCGCCGCCGCGGACAGGATCGCGTCGCGCGAACCGAAGAACTCGTCCGGCACGCCGAGTGCGTGCGCCATCTCATCGGGGATCCCGGCCAGAGCCCCGGTGATGGAGGCGTGCATGTTGAACACGAGCGCCGTTGCGCCGTTGCCGCGGGCCATCTCGAACGCCACTCGCGAATAGTCGGAGTAGTCGGCGCCCAGGCCGCCGAGCGGTCTCGGCGCAAGCAGCCCGAACAGACCGGCCGCACGCAGATCGGCGAAGTCGGCGGCCGGGAACTCCCCGGTCCGGTCCGACTCCGCCGCCCGGGCGGCGAACTTCGGTTGCAGTCGGGCTACCAACTCCCATGGTTGCGCCATCACCCCTCCTTGACCCCCCACGCCTGGTACAGCAGCGCCGTCGAGAACGTCGGCAGGAAGGGCACGTCGCCCCGCCGCGTGAACAGCCAGCGCACCAGCCCGCTGGCCGCTGGACGCATACCCCGTACGCCGATCATCACGCCATGCCGGGCGCATTCGTTCACGATCAGATCAGGTCGTACGAACAGTGCCGGATCGTGGATACCCCGCGGAGCGATCCTCGTGACCCTCTCGCCGATAGTCACCACCACTGTGCGGGCGACGGCCGTAGCGTTGAGGGTGTCGACGACGAGCGTCCCGCCTGGACGGAGGACCCGACAGGCTTCAGCAACCACAGTGGACGGATCGGCGACGTGCTCCAGAATCTGCCCCGCGCTCACCACGTCGGCGCATGCGTCGGCCAGCGGAACCGCGGCAGCATCGGAGCACACAACGGTCACGCCGTGCTCCTCGGCCCGGCGCAAGGAGGATATGGAGAGGTCGAGCCCGATGTGCCGGTACCCGCGCGCGGCCGCGTGCGGTGCGAGCAGCCCGCCACCACAGCCGAAGTCGACGAGCACCGCTCCTGGCCGGTGGGCCGCTGGAATGAGCTCGGCCCGCGCCGCGGCGATCCCGCGCAGCATCGCGAACGCCAGGCTCGGCCGCCACCACTCGTCGGCCAGCAGGTCGTACTGACGTATGTCGTTGCGGAGCAACGCGTGCCGCATGCACAGAAGCGTGACACGTCACCCCGCGAAGGGCCACCAAATGCTCACGTTGGCATTGTCAAGCGACGGGCCAGGAAGAGCGCCAGACCGGGCACCCGCGGAACCGCGACCCGCCGCTCGCCACCAAAACCCGCGCCATGAAGCCATTCGCGCAGTTGCGCCGGCGTGTACCCGCTGACCCCTGAGCTCAGGTACGTAAAGAGGTTCAACACGGTCGCCGCGGCCGCCCCGCGCTGTGTGGGGATCGCGAACGCGTCCAGGACAGCGAGCGTCCCGCCGGGCGCGAGCGCCTGACCGGCCCGGGAGAACAGATGCGCGACCTCCGGCGGAGCCAGGTGATGGACCAGGTTGAAACAGAGCACCAGATCGTAGCTGCCACCCAGCTCGGCCGTGCGGGCGTCACCGTCCACATGCACGATGCGATCAGCCAGGCCGGAATCCGCGACGACCTCGCGACCGATGACCGCGCTGCCGGGCAGGTCGAGAATCGTCGCGGTGAGTCCGGGATTCCGGCGGCAGAGCTCGATCGAGTAGAGCCCGTGTCCGCCGCCGATGTCGAGCATGCTGCGGCGGCCGGGCGGCACCGGGATCTTCTTCGCCACGTACGCCGCGCTGAGCCGGGCGAGATCCCGCTGCCCAAGGATGTACCGCCGCCAGTACGGGTCGTCCGGAGCAGCATCGTGATGTGCGTCCGGGCGACCCGTGCGTGCCACATCGGGGAGGCCGGCCCACCACCACCAATAGTCCTCGGTGGCGGCGACGAAATTGGACACCGACATCGGCGCGGCCGGATCCAGCCATCGCCGCGCCGACCGGCTCAGGCGGTACCGACGGGCGCCGCCTCTGCCGGTGACGTAACCGGCCGAGCCGAGGCAGTCGAGCAGCAGCTGGGTGACCGTCCGGTCAAGGCCGAGCTCGTCGGCCATCTGCTCGGTCGTGGCCGGAGCCTGGGCCAGCCGGGCGAAGACGCCCAGCCGGGTCGCGGTGATGAGAACGCCCGATAGCGCCATGCCGCCCCAGGCCTGCGCTGCCGGCTCCGGCACGAGTCCGAGCCGTATGGCCAGCCATTCGAGGACCGTCTCAGCGCGCAGGTCGAGCCGCATGCGTCACTCCTGCCGAGAACCGTGAGCAAGCTTCGGTCCTCGCGCTCACGCCATCCCGCCAGGACCGGGGATCGTTGACGATGAGTATCCCGGCGGCGAGAATCGGTCGATCACTTCGCAGACTGGGGACAGGAGGCCTGGCATCGACGAGCGTCGCAGTCTCGCCGCACGGACGCGGGCGTTGATCCGCGCCGGTCACCCGGGCCCCTCGCTGGCGATCACAGCGATGATCGTACTGCTGGGCACCGCGGGCCGCCCCGGCGTCGAGACGCTGGTGGTCTTCGCCGGGGCCGTCCTCGCCGGTGAGCTGTCGATCGGGTGGTCCAACGACGTCTTCGACGCCCGTGCCGACGCCGCGGCCGGCCGGACCGATAAACCCATCGTCATGGGACTGATCAGCCGGCGGGCAGTGGCTGTGGCCGCGATGTCGGCACTGCTGGTCGGCGCCGTTGGATCGTTCTTCATAAGCATGCCGACCGGTGTCATCAACCTGGTCATGATGGCGGCCGGCTGGGCCTACAACGCCGGCCTCAAGGCCACCCTCCTGTCCGGGCTGATGTATGTGGTCGGATTCGGCCTGATCCCGGCCTTCGCGGCGAGCGTCTCGCCCGCCCACCCGCGGCCACCGGCGTGGACCACGACCGCCGCTGCGCTGTTGGGCCTCGGCGGGCACTTCGCCAACGTCCTGCCCGACCTCGCAGCCGACCGGGCCAGCGGGGTGCGCGGTCTACCGCAGCGCATCGCCGCCGGGCGCGGCGGGGGGCTGGCGGTACGGATCGTCGCCCTCACGCTGCTGCTGGGCGCGTCCACACTGATCGTCCTCGCCCCGGCCGGCGCACCGCGCTGGTGGCACCTGGCAGGCTTGGCCGCGGCCGGCGCGCTCGCCGTGATCGGAGCGGTCGGAGCGGGGCGTGTCCCGTTCATCGCGGCGATCGCGATCGCGGGTCTGGACGTTGTGCTCTTCCTGAGCCGTGGTGCAGCCGCGATCTGAGCGCACCACCTGGGCGGATATCGACGAGTGGGGCAACCCGGGGGTCTGCCCCCGGCGGTCCCGAGGGGCCGATACTCTGTACGCGGTCCGCCGTTGATCGAGGAGGCCCGACGTGACCGGACGCCGCATCAGCCGCCGCTACAGCCGGCCCGGCACGCGCCGGATCGGGCTCGCTGCGACGACTCTGCTCGCCGGTCTCACGGCTTTGACGGCCCTCACCGCCTGCGGCTCGGGACAGCACGCCCAGACCGCGAACCAGGTGCCCGGCGTGCCCGGAGCCAACGTGAACGCGGGGCCGAACGGCACGATCCAGCTCCGCAACATCGTGGTCCAGTACACCGGCCCGGCCGGCTACCCGATCGGTGGCTCCGCTCCACTGGTCGTTCGGATCTTCAACGCCGGTCAGAGTCCGGTCGCACTGGTCGGCGCCGACGCTCCCGGCACGGCGACGACGGTCCTTCTTGCCGGCCCGGAACCATCGGTGCCCGTACCTACGGCAATCGCCACGTCGGCCGCCTCCGGGAGTCCAACGGCGTCGCCGGCTGCGAGCGCGTCGCCTACCCCAACCGCGTCCGCGACCGCGTCGCCTGCCCCGACCGCGTCGCCTGCCCCGACCGTCGCGCCAGGGTCGGTCTCGTTCTCGATCAACATCCCGCCAATCGGGTATGCGGCACTCGTGCCCGGCCAGGGGCGGTACCTGGTGCTCGCTGGATTGACAAAGCCGGTAAGGCCGGGTGACAACGTCCCCGTCACCTTCCGCTTCGGCGATGGCACATCGGTCACCGTCCAGGTGCCGGTTGATCTCCCAGCGAGCCCCGCCAGCCGGGGCAACCAGGTATCGGGTGAGGACAACCCCGAGGGCTGATCCGGCGCGTTTGACGGTTCCTGTCGGGCCGGCACGCTAGCGTGCGGCCGTGAGCACACCGCCTCGGGGCGCCGTACCAGGGAAGTCCAACCGCGGCCCGCGCACGGAGTACGAGTGTGACATCTGCGGACACCGCCCACCCAAGTGGGTCGGGTGCTGCCCCGAGTGCGGCGAGTGGGGCTCAGTCGTCGAAGCCCCTACGGTGCCCGCCGCGCTGCGCGGCGTCGCCTCCCGCCGCCCGGCCGAGCCGGCCCGGCCGATCGCCACCGTCAGTGTCGAGCCCGCGCGCGCCCGCCGTACGGGCGTGGTGGAGCTGGATCGGGTCCTGGGCGGTGGACTGGTCCCCGGGGGG
>JBKPDY010000008.1:0-9261 GCA_046728155.1 Actinomycetota bacterium | reverse complement strand
GTCCTTGGCAGAATCGAGCGAGCGCGAGGAGCGAGCGTCAGCGAGCCCCGCAGCTTGTTCGCGGTCCTTGGCAGAATCGCCGATCGAAGGCCCGTCGACGTGGCGCTAGCCCAGCAGGCGCTCTCACTGCGGCGGATCCGGCAACTGGGGTTCGCCGGTTCGTGCACGCTGATCGTCGGGTCGCTCTTCGCCGGGGTCCTGCCGTGGCAGGCCGTCCTTCAGCTCTCGCCGTCGATCCTGCACCTACGCGGCTACGTCATCCCCGCCGTCGCCTGCGTCTTCGTCGGTGTCGCGCTGTTGCTTGTCGCCTGGTGGCGGCTGGGCACCCTGATTCATGGGCGCGGCCGGCTGACCGTCGCCGGCACCGCCGACCTACCGGAGTCGACCACCCCCGGCACCCGTGACATGGCGGTCACCTTCGGCTGCTGGGCGGCGCCGCTCATGATCGCGGCGCCACTGTTCAGCCGGGACGTCTACAGCTATATCGCCCAGGGCGCGATGACTGTACAAGGCATCGACTCGTACACGTTCGGCCCGGCCATCCTGGGGGCACCCCTCGCGCTCGACGTCCCGGCCATCTGGCTCTACACGCCCGCGCCGTACGGGCCGGTTTTCCTGACCCTCGCCGCGCAGGTGTCCACGATCACCGAGACCTCCACCCGACTCGGCATCCTGGGCATGCGGGCGCTGGCGTTGATCGGCATCGGGATGCTCATCTGGGCAGTGCCCCGCATCGCCCGTGCGTGCGGGGTCAACCCAGCAGCCGCGCTGTGGCTCGGTGTCCTGAACCCGCTCGTCGTGCTTCACCTGGCCGGCGACGCGCACAACGACGCGGTCATGCTCGGCCTCATGGCATCGGGCTTGGCCCTTGCGCTTGGCCGGCGGTACGGCTTCGGAGTCGTACTGATCACGCTCGCTGCGCTGGTCAAGGCGCCGGCCGCCCTTGCTCTGGTCTTCCTCGTGCCGATCTGGGCCAGCCGAAATGGCGGCGGGCGGTCCGCCTGGCCGCGGGCCAGCCTCATCACCGCGGCGATTGTCGGAGCCGTTGTGGTCATCACCACGGCGGTCGCCGGCACCGGGTACGGCTGGGTCGCCGCGCTGGATACTCCGGCGATCGCCCACACCTGGACGTCGATCGTCACCGATGTCGGTTACTGGACCGGCCTGCTGGTCAGCTCGCTCGGAGTCGGGACCATCGACCAGGCGTTGTGGTGGTGGCGGGCCGCAGGTCTGCTCGCCGCCGGTCTGGTCTGCCTAGAGATGTTGCGGCGGCATAGCCGACTCACTCCGATCGTCGGCCTCGGCATCGGGATGAGCGCCGTCGTCGTGCTCGGCCCCGTGATGCACCCGTGGTACCTGCTCTGGGCGATCCTCCCGCTCGCCGCGGCGAGCAGCGAGCCGCGGATCCGGCGCATCATCCTGGGTGCCGTGGTGGCGTTCACCCTGGTCGTGCTCCCCGGCGGCGTGGACCCCGGAATCGCCGCGCTCACCGGCGCCACTCTCGGCGCCGGAACCGTCCTGCTGATCGACCGCTTCCGCACGAGCCCCGACTGGCGGGCCCGCGCCGCGTCAGCGGTTATGACCGCCCGCCAGATGCTGCAGCGCGAACCGGTACCCGTCCACGCCCAGGCCGCAGATCACGCCGGTGGCCACCGCCGAGACCACCGAATGGTGCCGGAATTCCTCACGCGCGTGGATGTTGGAGATGTGCACCTCGACCAGGGGCGCACGCAGCATGGCGCACGCGTCGCGGAGCGCGTAGGAGTAATGCGACCACGCCCCGGCGTTGAGCACGACCGGGGTAGCGTCGTCGGCGGCCTGGTGCAGCCAGGCGAGCATCTCCGGTTCGGCGTCGGTCTGCCGGACTTCGACCTCGAGGCCGAGCTCCTTACCGATCCGTACACAACCTTCAGCGAGGTCGGCGTACGTGGTCAGCCCGTAGACATCCGTCTGTCGGGTACCGAGGCGACCCAGGTTGGGTCCATTGAGGACAAGCACCTTCACGACGACACCTCCCGGTAGACCTCGGCCAACAGCACTTCATCCGGTCCGTCCACAATAGATGGCCTAGCCAGGCCGTCGAGTACGACGAATCGCAGCCGTGCCCCCCGCGCCTTCTTGTCCACCCGCATCGCCTGGTGTACATCGGCCCACGCGCCGGTGTACCGGACCGGCAGGCCCAACCGCCCGAGTATCGCGCGGTGGCGGGCGGCCACGGTCTCGTCGAGACGCCCGACCGCGCGACCCAGCGCCGCCGCGTATACCAGGCCGACCGACACTGCGTGACCGTGCCGCCACGAGTACCCCTGGACCTTCTCGATGGCGTGCGCCAGCGTGTGCCCATAATTAAGAATCTCCCGTCGGCCCGATTCCCGGAGGTCGGCCGAGACCACCGAGGCCTTCACGGCGACCGAACGCTCCACCAACTCCCGCAGAGTGGGCCCGTCCGTGACCTTAGCCGCGTTCGACTCGATCACCGTCAGGATCTCGGGATCGGCGATGAAGCCGCACTTCACCACCTCGGCCAGGGCTGCGGTCAGCTCAACTGCCGGCAGCGTGGCGAGAGCGTCGAGGTCGCAGAATACGGCCGAGGGCGGATGGAACGCCCCGACGAGGTTCTTGCCGGCGGCGGTGTTCACCCCGGTCTTGCCGCCGATGGCCGCGTCGACCATGCCGAGCAGCGAGGTGGCCACCGGCACCCAGCGCACCCCGCGCAGCCAGGCCGCCGCCACGAAGCCGGCCAGGTCGGTCACGGCGCCACCCCCCACGCCCACAACCGCGTCCGTACGGGTCATCGCCGCGCCGCCGAGGGCGTCCCAGCAGCGGGCGGCGACCTCGATGGTCTTCGCTGCCTCCGCGTCCGGTACCTCGATCGGCAGAACCGCCCTCCCGGCCGCGCGTAGAGCGTCGCCGACGAGTTGCGCCCGACCGGTCAGGGGACGTGCGTAGATCACCGCGACCTGCCCCGCATCGGGCAGCAAGCCAGGTAGGTGTGCGATCAGGTCCGAGCCGACCAGCACGGGGTACGGCTGGTCGCCGGCGACCTCGATGTGCGTCACGGTGTCCATCGAAGCCGAGTGTTTCACAGCGGGAGGTCAACGACTGGGCGGCCGGGGAGTTCCGAGTCACAGGGGACCTTCGATGACCCAGCTGGCGTTTCAGGTTGTGGCGCTGGGTAGGGCCTTGACGATCTCGTCGGCGATCTCTGACGGTTCGCGGCCGTCGGTGACAACGGTGATCGTGGCGACCTCCTCGTAGAGCGGCCGTCGCTGGTCCAGGAGGTAGCGCATGGTAGCTCTCGGGTTCAGCTGGAGCAGTGGGCGCCCGACGCCAAGGCCTACCCGGTTCATCACGTCCGCGAACTCGACGCTGAGATAGACGACCGTGTGGTCCCGAAGTCGCCCGCGTGTCTCGTCGGCGAGGATCGCGCCGCTGCCCAGGGAGAGGACACCGTCGAAGCCGGCGAGCGCAGCGGCGACCGCGTCCCGCTCCAACGCGCGGAACACGTCCTCGCCGTCATCGACGAAGATCTCCGGAATCGACCGGCCGGCCTCCGCCGCGACGTCGGCGTCGGTATCGCGGAATGGCACCCGCAGCCTTCGGGCGACCAGTTCTCCGACGGTTGTCTTTCCGGCCCCCGGGGCACCGACGAATACGCAGACCGGGCGGGTCACCGGATCACCAGGTGCTCGAGGTAACCGGCGACGTTGCGGCGCAGCTCGGCGAGGGAGTCGCCACCGAACTTCTCCATCGCCGCATCCGCAACCACGAGCGCGAGCATGGCCTCGGCGACCACGGCCGCCGCGGGTACGGCGCAGACGTCAGAGCGTTGGTTGATCGCGGCCGCCGGTTCGCCCGTGGCGACGTCCACAGTGGAGAGTGCTCGGTTGAGCGATGAGATGGGCTTCATCGCCGCCCGCACCCGGACCGGCTCACCCGTCGTCATGCCCCCTTCGAGACCACCGGCCCGATCGGTCAGCCGCTTGACACCGGTAACCGTCGGCACGATCTCATCGTGCGCCCGAGACCCGCGCGAACGGGCCTGGGTGAACGCGTCACCGATCTCGACCCCCTTGATGGCGTGGATCGAGCAGAGCGCCGCGGCGATGCGCGAGTCCAGCTTGCGATCCCATTGCACGTGGCTGCCCAGTCCTGGAGGCACGCCGTACGCGAGCACCTCCACAATGCCGCCCAGCGTGTCGGCGTCCCGCTTGGCCGCGTCAACCTCCTCGACCATCCGCCGCGACGCCTCCGGGTCGAGGCAGCGGAGTGGGTCGGCGTCGATACGTTCGGCGTCTTCCGGATGCGGCTGCAGTCCGGGCTTCACCGCGATACCGCCGAGCTCAACGACGTGCGAGACGATCTCGATGCCGAGGCCCTGGCGGAGCAGGTTCCTGGCCACCACGCCGAGAGCGACCCGGGCCGCCGTTTCCCGGGCACTGGCTCGCTCCAGGATCGGCCGGGCATCGGTCTGGCCGTACTTCTGCATGCCGGCGAGGTCGGCGTGGCCGGGGCGCGGCCGGGTCAGCGGCGCGTTGCGCGCCTGGCCGGCGAGTGTCTCGGGGTCGACCGGATCGGCGGCCATCACGGTCTCCCACTTGGGCCACTCCGTGTTTCCGATCCGGATGGCCACCGGGCTGCCGAGGGTAACACCATGCCGGACCCCGCCGAGTAGGTCCACGTCGTCCTGCTCGAACGACATCCGGGCGCCGCGGCCGTACCCGAGCCGCCGCCGAGCGAGGTCGCGGGCGAGATCGGCGGTCGTCACGCCGACGCCGGCCGGCACCCCTTCCAGTACCGCGACGAGGGCCGGTCCGTGCGATTCACCGGCGGTCAACCAACGCAGACTCACGCCGCCGATTCTGCCAGGTACCTGCTGCGGGTCGGTTCAGGCGTTGGCATCGGGCAGCCGGTCGAGAATCGCCGTCAGCTTCCGGTTCACCGCCTCGAGGTTCCGGTCCGTGAAGGTGGTCAGCAAGGACACCTGGCTGCGGATGGTGTTGACATCTCCGCCCATCTCATCCAGGCGTTCGTCCATTGATTCCATGCGTCCGGTCAAGGCGTCGAGCCGCCCATCGATCCCGTCAAAGTGCCCGTCGATCCCGTCAAAGCGCCCGTCGATCCCGTCAAAGCGCCCGTCGATCCCGTCGAGCCGCCCGTCGATGCCGTCGAGCCGCCCGTCGATGCCGTCGAGCCGCCCATCGATCCGATCGAGTTGAGTGTGTCTCGTCGTGTCGTTGACGGCGCTTCGCATGGTCATATGAGACGCTGCGGGAGTCCGAGGCCGACGCTGACATTGGTGATCTTGTGGGAGTAAATAATCGCGAGCGACGCCGTGCCAAGCAGAAGGTGCGGTCGCGGCGCCCAGATCGAGCTCGGTCACTCAACCAGCATGCACATGCATTTCGGTGCCCACGTTGCGGTGGGACGCACATCGAGCACATCGATCTCGGTCCGGAGGACCGGCTCGAGATCTTGCTGGACAAGGCCTGCGCCGCGATTGCCAGTGCAGACAGCGAGCTGTTCGAGGAGTGCTTGGCCGGGATCGAACGGCAGTTGGCCCGTAAGCCCCCCGTCGGCGTTGTTCACCGGCGGGCGTTCCTCGCGTCGTGCCATGCGGCGATCCGCCAAGCCTGGATGCGCGGCTGGCAACCGGCCGACGTCGTCCGGGTCGTCGGGCGCCGACTCGGCGCGCCGCACGTCCGCATGGTGATCGACCTTATCGCCGCCCAACACAGCGAGTACGCCACAGCGACGGTCGCTGAGAGCTGGGAAGCCCAGCTGACCGCCGTGGGCGCGACCGTCTGGTGGTCGGCGGACTCGGAGTACTTCACATCCTTTGCCGAAAGAGAGCTCATCGACCCGAACCTGAGCTACCGGTATGCGTTGGAGGTGCTCCACTCGCTCCGGTCGTTACCCAGGCTGGAGGTCCTGGTCCCGTTGCCAGGCAGTGCACGCCGCGGATCGTTGGCGCCCAACATGGTCTCCGGTGTTCCGGTCGACACGCGTATGCGGGACAAGATTCGCGGCCTTCTCTCCAAGGCGGAGTCGACCGAGTACCCCGAGGAGGCTGAGTCGCTCACGGTGAAGGCCCAGGAACTCATGGCTCGCTACAGCATCGACTATGTCCTCCTCGCCGCGAGTACCGGCAGCCCAGCCGACCCGGTTGGCGTACGGATCGGCATCGACAATCCGTACGAGGACCCGAAGGCGACGCTGCTGCAGCGTGTTGCCGACGCCAACGGCTGCCAGGCCGCATTCGCCAAGCCCTTCGGATTCTCAACGGTCGTTGGTTTCGCCCGGGACGTCGAGGCGGTCGAGGTGTTGTTCACCTCGCTGCTGGTTCAGGCGACGGCGGCGATGATCGCGGCCGGCTCCCGCACCGATGCCATGGGACGTTCGCGGACCCGATCATTTCGACAATCATTCCTTCACGCATACTCCGTGCGGATCGGCCAGCGCCTAAGGGGGGCGGCCGACATGGTCGGTCGGGACATGAACACCGAGACCGGTGGCGCGCTGGTGCCTGTCCTCGCCGCGAGGGACGAAGCGGTCCGCCGCGCCGCCGACACGATGATCGGGGGCACTGTGCAAAGGTCCTTCCACGTCAGCAATCGCGAGGGCTGGATCTTGGGCACCGTCGCCGCGGATAGGGCCAATGTCAATGTCCGCCGAGGTCTCGAGGCGTCATGACGGAGTTTGGCGCGAGGGCTCATATTGCCGATGATATGTCTGTGGCTTTATGGTTGTACACATGAAGACTATGATCGACCTGAACGACGAAGCGTTGGCCCTTGCCGCCAAGGAGCTAGGCACCACCACAAAGAAGGACACTGTCAACGCGGCGCTGGATTTCGTTGCGAACCGGCGTCGTCGTATCGAGCAGCTTTTGGACGACCCGTACGCGCTGGGCGTGGGCCCGGACATCACTGATCCGGAGGTCATGCGGCAGGCAAGGCGGTGACGGCGCCTGTTGGGCAAGGTCAGCTCTACCTGGTCGACACGTCGGCGCACGCTCGCGGCGACCAGGCGCCGGTGCGAAACGTCATTGCGGGGCTGCTCGTTGACCGCGCCGCGGCGACCTGCGTAACCGTGGACCTAGAAGCGGGTTACTCGGGCCGCGATCTCAACGACGTGCGGCCCATCGCCCACCGCCGCAAGAGCCTGTACGTCGTCCTACCGATCAGCGAGGCAATCGCAGACCGAGCACGCGACGTGCAGCTACGCATGGCCGCACGAGGCCACCACCGAGCGGCAGGCGTTGTCGATCTCCTCACCGCTGCGATCGCCGAGCATCATGGAGCTGTAGTGCTGCATTACGACGCTGACTTCGAACACATCGCCGCGACGACTGGGCAGCCGCACGCCTGGATCGTCCCGCGGGGAAGCATCACCTGAGAGCAGCCGCGTGCAGTGCGTCCCGCATCGCAGCGATCGGTGCCTCAACCCCGGTGAACAGCTCGAATTGCCGCACGGCCTGAGCCAGCAACAGATCCAGTCCGGAGACGGTCCGCACGCCGGCCTCGGCCGCCGAGTCGGCCAGCGGGGTCGGCCAGGGTTCATAGAGGGCATCGAAGAACACCGCGCCCGCACGCCAGCGCATCACGCTGACGAGCGGATCCGCGACGCCCTTCGGCACCGCCGAGAACAGGACCTCGCACTCGCCGCCCGCTGCCGCGTCCGGCCAACCGCAGCCGACCAGGGTGAGGCCGAGGTCGCCCGCCACGGGGTCGAGCAGGTCGATCGCTTCCAGCCGTCGGGCGTACACGGTCACCCCGGGCGCGCCGAGGTCGCGAGCCGCCGCCATGGCCGCGCGCGCGGTGCCGCCGGCGCCGAGGATGCCGAAGCTCTCCACAGTGGAAACACCAGCCGCGTGCAAGACGTCGACGATGCCTGGGGCGTCGGTGTTCTCCGCCCGCCAGGTGCCGTCAGGCAGCCGAACCAGCGTGTTGGCCGCCCCGATCGTGGCCGCCGTGGGTGCGACCTCGTCCGCGATGTCGAGGGCGACCTCCTTGAGCGGCATGGTGAGCGAGAGACCCACCCAGGTCGGATCGAAGCCGGCGACGAAGGCGGCCAGCTCGTCGCGGGCGCACTCATGGGCGACGTAGGACCAGTCGGTCAGACCGGCCGCCGCATACCCGGCGTTGTGGATCACCGGCGAGAGCGAATGCCCGATCGGTGTGCCGAGGACGCCAGCGCGACGGATGTCAGAGCACCCCGTTCTTTTGCGCCAGCGCGATGTTGGCCTCGTGCTGCGCCAATGTGTCGGCGAACGCGGTCGTCCCCTTCTTGTCGATGACGACAAAGTAGAGGTAGTTGGCCGTTGTGGGATTGATCGCGGCCAGCAGGGCCGCCTTGCCGGGGTTGCCGATCGGCCCCAGCGGGAGACCCGGATGCCCAGGCCCGGTGTTCCACGGGTTCTTAGGATCGTTCAGCTCAGCCGGAGTCAGGTCCTTGGACGGCTTCCGCGGCTTGCCCTGCTTCTCCAGCCAGTAGTTCGCGGTGACATCGAACTGTAGGCACGCACAGGGGAAGGTGTCCTTGAACTTGATGGTCCGGTTGTACGCGACCCGAGCGATCTTAGGTAGGTCGCCGTTGCTGCCGGCCTCCGCCTGCGCCAGCGAAGCGACGATGAGGGCCTCGTACGGCGATATGGAGAGCTTCTGTTGCGCGGTGTCGACGAACTTGATGTCGGCCGTCACCGACAGGAAGTTGTTGACCATCTGCGTGAGGATGTCCTTCGCGGTGGCGTCCGGGTCGAACCGGTACGTGTCGGGGAAGAGGAAGCCCTCCACTGACTTGTCGGCCTGTTTGTCGTCCTGGCGGTTGTACCACCAGTCCGGGATGCCCAGCGCGAACGGATCCTTCGCCGCGGTCTGAAAGTCCGCCACCGGAATGCCGGTGGCCTTCGACAGGATCTGGAAGGTCTCGATGACCGTCGATCCCTCCGGAATCAGCACCTTGATCGAGACCATGTACTTGTCCGGCTGGAGCAGGGCGGCCAGCGCGTTCGCCGCCGGCATATGGATGAAGAGCCGGTACGTGCCGGCCTGGATGTTGCGGCTGGCCGGGTCGTTCGCCGCCGCGGCTTTGACGAACGCCTTGGAGCTCTTCACTACGTCCTTGGCCTGCAGCAGATCGCCGATCTCCTGTGCGCCGGCGCCGACCGGGATCTTCACATTGACCGGCGTGGTCCCCATGCTGGTGTAATCGGGCGCGCCGAGGATGTCCTGCAACTTGCCGACCCCGAAGTAGACCCCG
>JBKPDY010000007.1:0-26321 GCA_046728155.1 Actinomycetota bacterium | reverse complement strand
CCCCGGCGGTGGCCGTCGGGGACACTGAGGGCCTGCGGTAAGGGACGAAAGCGATGACCTACGACGAGCTGAGGCGCTACTGCCTGGCCAAACCCGGCGCATGGGCGGACGAGCCGTGGGAGGGCGATCTCGTGGCGAAAGTGGGCTCGAAGATCTTCGCGTTCATGCACGACGAGTCGGTCGGCCTCAAGTGCGGCCCCAATCGTGAGGTTGCCGATGAATGGCTCGCGCGTTACCCGGCCGACGCGTCGGTGATGGCCTACATTGGACGGTCGGGCTGGAACACGCTGGCCCTCAACGGGAGGATCCCCGACGACGAGGTGTACGAGGCGATCGACGGTTCGTACGACATGGTCGTGAGCAAGCTGCCCAGGAAGGAGCGCCCGACCGCGAACTAGGAGGTCGTGGCTGCGGCGGGGTGAACAAACGGGGCTATCGACCTGATTCGTCCGAATGGCCAGTACCGTTATGCGCACCGATCGACAGAATGGTTCCATGAATCTCAGCTCTACCGTTGGCGGGGTTCTCATCGGACTTATCGTCGGCTTCCCGGCCGGCGTGCTCTTCGCGTCGGCCCGGCGAGGCTGGGCCGACGTCGGAACCGCGAAGCGAACCGTCCCGACGGCGCGTAAAGCAGCCCGGGCCCGTACCCGCGAGGCCCTCGTGCTCGGCTTCCTGCTGGCCATCTTCGGGGCGGTGGCGATCGGCATCGCCCGAGGCCACTGACGTGGTATGGCGGATCACTGCCGAGCCGTCCGAGGTCGCGCTCATCGCGCCAACGGCGATTTCAACCGGACCAGTCGCTCAAGATCGTCGTCTGAACATCCAAAGACGTCGATGATATGCTGTCGCGGTATCGGCGAGTTCTCATGCCCCGAGGAGGAGACATCGAAGCGTCGGCAGGCCAGGGGTACGGCGGCACCGCTGTGTCGGGCCCCTACCCCGCCGCCGTCGTCTCACATCCCGGGATGACCAGCAGAAGATCGGCGTCTCGGTATCAGAAACGACGCGTGGCGGCGCCTTTGGCGCGGTGACGGCCATCTTGCCGCCGGATCCCAACATGTGGATACCGGCTCCGACGCTCACGGCCGCCGAGGCGTGCCTCAAGTCTCCTCTTGACCCCGCTGTGCTAAGCAGGATTCTGAAACGGGCTGATGAGCGCGGCTTCCGGCACCGCCACAGCGATCTTGTGCGGTTTGATCTCTACCCCGACGGCTTCTTCCTGGGCCGTACGGAGATCTGGACGGGCGTGCCCTCGAAGTCGTACTCCTCGCGGAGCTTGCGCTCGATGAACCGGATGTAACCGGCGTCGAGTGGCCCGGTTGTGAACAGGACGAACCGGGGCGGTCGCGTACCGGCCTGCGTCGCGAACAGGACTCGCGGCGCCCGGCCGCCGCGCACCGGATGGGGGGTCGCCTGGACGACCGCGGTCAGGAACTGGTTGAGCTGGCCGGTCGGGATACGCCGCTCCCAGTTCGCGAGTGCTCGACGCAGGGCCGGCGCGAGGCGCTCGACGGCGCGGCCGGTCTTGGCCGAGATGTTGAGCCGAATGGCCCACGGGATACGGCGCAGCTCGCGGTCGATCTCCTTGGCGAGGTGGTACCGGCGGTCGGCGTCGACGAGATCCCACTTGTTGAAGGCGACGACGATCGCCCGGCCGGCCTCCGTCACCGTGCTGAGCACACGCTGGTCCTGCTCACTGATGGCGTCGGTCGCGTCGACGAGTACGACCGCGACCTCGGCGGCCTCGATCGCACTGGCGGTGCGGAGGCTCGCGTAGTACTCCGCGCCACTCGCCGTCGCCACCTTGCGACGCAGTCCGGCCGTATCGACGAAGATCCAGGTCTCGCCGCCGATCTCGACCAGGCTGTCGACCGGGTCCACCGTGGTCCCCGCGACCGGGTCGACGACCGCGCGTTCCTCATTCGCCAACCGGTTCAGCAGACTCGACTTGCCGACGTTGGGCTTACCGACGACGGCCACCCGCCGCGGTCCTCGGGGCCGTGGGTCGAAAGTGACCGGCGGAGCCGGCATCACCACGAGGAGGGCATCGAGCAGGTCGCCGGACCCGCGCCCATGCAGCGCCGAGACGGGGTACGGCTGCCCGAGCCCCAGTGACCACAGGGTCGCCGACTCCAGCTCCTGGCGGTCGTTGTCCACCTTGTTGGCGACCAGGATGACCGGCTTCTTCGTCCGGCGGAGCATCCGCACGGCCGCCTCGTCTTCGTCGAGTGCGCCCACCGTGGCGTCGACGACGAGGAGGACGACGTCCGCGGTCTGCGCGGCGATCTCCGCCTGCGCCGCAATCGCCGCGGCGCGGTCGCGCGCGTCGGGGGTCCAGCCGCCGGTGTCCACAATGGTGAAACGCCGACCCGACCACTGCGCATCGTAGGCGACCCGGTCGCGGGTAACTCCCGGAACGTCCTGCACGACGGCCTGGCGCCGGCCGAGGATCCGGTTGACCAATGTGGACTTACCCACGTTGGGCCGACCTACGACCGCCACGATCGGAGCGGGCCCGGCCTCCGAACTGTCTACAGTGGAGATATCAGTGCCCCACGCCTCGGTCATTCCGCCTCGCCTCCGCCCTGCCGCTCCCGCAGCAGACCGACGAGACGGGTGACCACCTCGTCGACCCCGAGTTCGGTCGAGTCGAGGACGATCGCATCGACCGCCTGGGTCAGCGGGTCCATTGTCCGGGTCGAGTCGAGGCGGTCCCGGCGGGCGAGGTCGGCGGCGGTGGCGTCGATGTCCGTGTCGCGCTCGACGCTGCGGCGCCGGGCCCGCTCCGGCGCCGACGCGGTCAGGTACACCTTGAGGATCGCGTCTGGCGCAACCACAGCCCCGATATCGCGACCTTCCACGACGATTCCCGCCCCCGTACAGGCGCTGGCGATGATCGCGCGCTGCTGAGCCACCAGATGCCGCCGTACGGCCGGGACCGCCGACACCGCCGAGACCGCAGCCGTGACCTCCGGACCCCGGATTGGCCCATCGACCGCCACGCCATCCAGGGTGATGTGCGGGTCGGCCGGATCTGTTCCGACGCTCAATACGCACTCCGCGGCGATCTTAGCGACGGTGTCGGCCGCCTGAGGGTCGACACCCGCCTGCAGGACGGCCAGGGTCACCGCCCGGTACATCGCCCCGGTGTCGAGGTAACGCGCGCCGAGAGCCCGCGCCAGCCGCCGGGAGACTGTGGACTTTCCCGATCCGGACGGCCCGTCGACCGCAACGACCGTGTCCGCCACCGGCGTCCCCTCCCCGCGCGTCGTCTGTCACCAACCATCATGCCCGGCCACAATGGCCAGAGCCGGGTGACCCTGCGCACGATGAAGCCCGCGTCAACGGAGGTTACGCAAGAGTGCCGAGTGTCGTCACTCGGCGGACGCGTGCACGGTGTCGAGAGTGCCGTCACCATCCGTATCGGTGGCCACGACGTCCAAGCTGCCATCGTGGTTGTGGTCGACGCCGACGAAGTCGATCCGGCCGTCACCGTCACGATCCAGCGCGACTGAATCGGCCACCCCGTCGCCATCCGTGTCGTAGACAATCTTGTCGGCGATCCCGTCGCCGTCCCGGTCGTACGCGATCATGTCGACCCGGCCGTCGCCGTCGCGGTCGTAGGCTGCCACGACGTCGTGGATCTGCGGCGATGACATGGCTTCGGCCTCGGTCATCCCCATCTCGCCCAGGTTGTACTCGTCCGGTACCTCGGT
Organism: Actinomycetota bacterium; assembly: GCA_046728155.1. Lineage (GTDB taxonomy): Bacteria > Actinomycetota > Actinomycetes > Mycobacteriales > Micromonosporaceae > CAWDLX01. The sequence continues at coordinate 22,602 of JBKPDY010000007.1, read as the reverse complement.
CATAAGAGTCACCATAGGCCCCGCTGACCCTGTGACCACGCGACACAGCTCACCCGACAAAGATCAGCCCGACCGGTCGATCGCGACCACCGTCGACGTGCGCGCCCACTCGGACAAATCGGCGCCCTGGGTCCAGCCTTGATAGCGAGTGGCGAGCAGCCTGCGGGCGGTCGCGTCTTCGGCCGGGTCCATAACGATCCGCGCGGTTCCGAGATCTCCGCCTGGGGTTCGTTGCCGAACGCCGCCGATCCGGATCCGCACCCGCGGATCCGCCCGAAGGTTTCTCACCCAGTCCGATCGGAGACCGCCCCCAGAGAGCAGGTAGATCACGCCGTCTCGTTCGCCATACCAGATCTCGATGACGTGTGGCCGACCGCTCCGGCGTCCGGTTGTGGTCAGGTAGGCGAACTCGGCCGTCAAGCCCGAGCCGCCTTTGCCGCTGCGTCGAAGAGCGCCGCCACCTCGGCCCGGGTGAGATGCCGCCACCGGCCCGACCTGAGATCTCCCAACTTCACCGGACCGACCGCGGTACGGACCAGCCGGGTTACCGGATGGCCGAGCTCATCGAACATGCGCCGGACGATGTGGTTTCGGCCTTCGTGCAACACGATCTCCACCAGCGCCCGGCGGCCGGCGGCATCGACGAGCCGGAACGCGTCGGCCTTGGCCGGGCCGTCCTCCAGCTCCAGGCCGGCGAGCATCCGCCGGCCGACAGTGCGCGGCAGTGGACCGGCGACCTCGGCGAGGTAGGTCTTCTCCACTCCGTACGAGGGGTGCGTCAACTTGTGGGCGAGCGTCCCGTCGTTCGTGAGCAGCAGCAGCCCCTCGCTGTCGGTGTCGAGCCGTCCGACGTGGTAGACCCGTTGCGGAATGGTGGTGCCGAGCAGCTCCGCGATGCCGGCCCGGCCCTTCTCGTCGGCCATGGTGGAGACGATGCCGCGCGGCTTGTTCAACGCCAGATAGACCAGACGGGCGTCGGTCACGATCCGCTCACCGTCCACATAGATCTCCGCGGTGGTCGGATCGACGCGATCGCCCAATTCGGCCCGGCGACCGTCCACAGTGACCCGTCCGGCGGCGATCAGTTCCTCGCAGGCGCGGCGCGAGCCGACCCCGGCCGCCGCGAGAATCTTCTGCAGCCGTTGGAGGGACGTGCCATCACCGCGCTGCCGTCCGTCATCGCTGGGCAAGGTCGAGCTCATCGATATTGTCTGGCAGGAACGGGGCGATCGGCGGGAGGTCCGCCACGCTGTTGATGCCTAGTTTCTCGAGAAATAGCCGGGTGGTGCCGTACAGGTGCGCACCGCTTTCGGACTCGGTGCCGCACTCCTCCACCAGGCCTCGCGTGATGAGCGTCTTGATGACGCCGTCGCAGTTGACGCCGCGAATCGCGGCCACCCGCGACCGCGTTACCGGCTGCTTGTACGCGACGACGGCGAGGGTCTCCAAAGCGGCCTGGGTCAGGCGGATCTGCTGGCCGTCCAGCACGAAGCGCTCCACAAAGGACGCGTACGCCGGGCGCGTGTAGTACCGCCAACCATTCGCCACCTGCCGAAGCTCGAAGCCGCGGCCGGCCCTGGTGTACTCCTGGGCGAGCGAGGCCAGCGTTGCCTCGATGCGGGTCGCCGGCTCCTCCAGCACGTGCGCGAGGACGGCTGTCGTGACCGGCTCGTCCACGACAAGCAGGATCGCCTCGAGCGCCGCCCGCAGCTCTTCCCCGGCCATCCCCGGCTCGAACGACTCCGGGTCGGGTAGCTCCTCACCGTCGGCCTCGGCATAGGCGAACCGGCCGACTGCCAGCTCCTCCGGTGAGTAGTCCGAGGCCGGCTCGACGATCAGCTGCGGCGTGGACCGGGCCCACGGCGGCACCCAAGCCGCGGCGAACTCCTCGAACGCGGTCTCCGGTGCGCGGCTCGATTCGTCGTCCAGGGCGGACCCGGTCGGTCCGGCCTGGTCGAGCTCGCTCTCGTCGTCGTGCCGGGTCACTCGTCTGTTCCCTCCCGCTGCTCGGCTGCTCCCAGGTACTCGACCAGCTCGGCCTCCTCGATCGGCGCGGCCGCCGGCGGCTCCGGCGGTTGCGGAGTGCCCTCGAACTCATCCACCATCAGCTCGCCGATGCTGCCATTGCCGGTCCATTGCACGGTGAGCTCGCCGAGTGCTGTCACCTGATCGAACGCGACCAGGCCCTCACGGTAGAGCTCCAGCAGGGCGAGGAACCGGGCCACGATCTCCAGGACGGTCTGACAGTCGGCACAGAGTGAACGGAACGTGGCCGCGCGCACCCGGAGCAGCTTGTCGCGCAGGATCTCGGCGTGTGCGCGGACGCTGACCCGCACCATGTGCACGTGGGAGATCGCCACCACCGGGGGCGTCTTCGGTAGCAATGCCCGCACGGCCAGCTCCGCGAGGCGATCCGGGCCGATGCCGAGGACCAGGTCGGGCAGCGCCGCGGCGTAGCGCTCTTCCAGCTTCACCGCCCGGGGGTACCCGCGGGAGAATTCGGCATCCCGTGCCGCGATCACGGCGGCGAGTTCCTTGAACGCCTTGTACTGCAGCAGCCGTGCAAAGAGCAGATCGCGGGCTTCGAGTAGGGCGAGGTCCTCCTCGTCCTCGACATCCGCCTGCGGGAGCAGCTTCGCGGTCTTCAGGTCGAGCAACGTCGCCGCGACGACAAGGAACTCACTCGCCTCGTCCAGATCCCATGTGTCGCCCATACTCCGGATGTACGCGATGAACTCATCGGTGACCTTGCTCAGCGACAGCTCGGTGATCTCCAGCTTCTGCTTGCCGATGAGCTGAAGCAACAGATCGAACGGGCCGGTGAACGCGGGCAATGTGACCTGGAAACCGGTCGCGGGCGGCGGTGGGCCCGGGTCGACCGAAACAGTCGACCCGGCAGCCGGTACGCGATGAGCCACGCCTCCCACCGTACCCAGCATTGCCGGGTCGACCTGCGCAGCGTGGCCGGCCGGCCGGCCTACGATTCGTGCGCCGGCGGTCCGAGGGGCGGTCATGGAAGCGTTACCGGCGGGCCGGCGCGTGCTGGGCGATCAGCTCCCGGGCGAGCTGACGGTAGTTGCGGGCACCGGAGGAGGCCGGGTCCAGCGAGGTGATCGGGGCTCCCGCGACCGTCGACTCGGGGAACTTGACCGTCTTGGTGATCACGGTCTGGTAGACCTTGTCGCCGAACGCCTCGACGACGCGCTGGAGCACCTGCCGGCTGTGCGTGGTACGGCTGTCGTACATGGTGGCGAGGATGCCTTCGAGCTCGAGGTTGAAGTTGAGCCGTTCGCGCACCTTGTCGATGGTGTCGAGCAACAGGGCCACCCCGCGCAGGCTGAAGAATTCGCACTCCAGCGGCACGAGCACCCCGTGTGCACAGGTCAGAGCGTTGATCGCGAGCAGGCCGAGCGACGGCTGGCAGTCAATGAGGATGTAGTCGTAGTCCTTCTGGACCGGCCGGAGCAGTCGAGCCAGAGCCAGCTCCCGGGCGACCTCGGTGACGAGCTGGATCTCCGCTGCGGAGAGATCGATATTGGCGGGCAACAGGTGCAGCCCGGCCACATTCGTCTTGATCAGGATGTCGTCGATCGTCACTTCATCCTGCATGATCAGGTTATAGATCGACAGATCGAGATTGTGTGGGTTCACGCCCAACCCGACCGAGAGCGCGCCCTGCGGGTCGAAGTCGACGAGGAGGACCTTGCGCCCGTACTCGGCGAGGGCCGCGCCGAGATTGATGGTGGTCGTCGTCTTGCCGACGCCCCCTTTCTGGTTCGCCATCGCGATGATGCGGGCCGGACCGTGGCGCTCCAGCGGGGCGGGGATGGGGATCTCACGCCGGGTCGTGTAGGCGGTCGGGTCGGCGGGGCCCAGGTCAGCGCCGAGATCGAGGCCGGACTGCTGCGCCCGCATATCGTTGGTCCAAGCCTCGCTTCGTTCGTCGATGCTCGCCATCTCCTGTTCGCCTCTCCCGGACGGCCCCACCGCGCCGGCAGTGGGGGAGCCGCTGCGGCGACTGTACGACACCAGCGGGGCCCGGGCCCGGCTCACACTCGGCGTGTCGCGGGGAGGAGGGTAGGGATGCTTGCACCAACTCCCCAGGCCCGCTCCGGCTCAACCGCTCATCTCGCCGTAGCCTTCAGCGCTCCGGCGCGAAATCGCCGAGAAGGCCAGTCACATCGACCGCGATCCAGTCAAGGCCCGGATGTGTGATGATTTCGCCCAGCCTGTACCGACCCTCGTCGCTGTAGACGCCATCGACGAGCCGATACGTCCACACCCCGATGGACGGCTCGAGCTCGATGCGCCAGAACCCCGGGATGCCGTGGCGCGCATACTCGGCAGGCTTCTCGTACCGGTCAGCGGTCCGAGTACCTTCGCTGACCACCTCTACGGCCAGGATCACGTCAGCAACCGGCGTGAAATTGCGTTGACCCGACGCGTTGGAGCCGACCCGGTACACCACCACGTCGGGAATACGAGCGGTGGGCGGATCACTACGGAACTTCACGACTTCATCAAAGGCGACCCTGACACCTCGGGGACGCTGAGCCTTCAGAGCATTCACCACATTGACCTGCACCTCACGGTGCAATTGGCTGGGTCGAACCATTGGCCGCAGGACTCCGTCTACGATCTCGGCCCGAGTGTCCTCGGGCAGGGAGAGGTACTCGTCGAGGGTCAGAGGCGTACTCGCGTCCATGCGACCTGTGGGTCGATCCAACAGCTGCATCGCCGGCGTCCTCTCTTTCCGGTACCCACCATCGTATCGGCATCCAGCCGTTGGGCCCGTCGATGCGACAACGCCACGTGTGGGGGCTCCGCCACAAGTCTCCGTACGCGCGGTCGCGCCAAAGGTTTGTACGTAAACGATCTCGCTCAGCCGAGGGCCCGGGGATGCGACACGGCGTAGACCTCCCGCAGCTTCTCTACGGTCACCAAGGTATAGATCTGCGTCGTCGTCACCGAGATGTGTCCGAGCAGTTCCTGTACCACTCGGACGTCTGCGCCTCCATCGAGCAGGTGGGTGGCGTAGCTGTGCCTGAGCGCGTGCGGCGAGATCGGCCCGGGCAGCCCCGCCCGCTCGGCCGCATCGCGGAGGATCAGCCACGCGCCCTGCCTCGACAGCGGTGCACCGCGGGCGTTGCGAAACAGCAGATGGCCGCCGCGTAACGAAGTCCGGCGCTGGTGCGACATCAAGGAGGGGCGGCCGCGCACCAGGTACGCCTCGACCGCGGCGCGGGCGTATCCCCCGACCGGAACCACCCGGTTGCGCCCGCCCTTCCCACGTAGCAGCACTGTCGCATCGGCGAGATCGACGTCGTCGACGGAGCAGCCGACCGCCTCGGAGACACGGGCGCCGGTTCCGTAGAGGAACTCCAGGAGGGCCGCGTCGCGCAGTCCGACCGGGTCGTCGGGGAAACCGTCGAGGAGCCGGCGAACCTCGTCGACCCCGAGGGCGCGGGGTAGCCGGCGTGGCAGGCGGGGCGGGCGAACCTCATGCGCCACGTCGTCGGTGATCATCCCTTCCCGTACCGCGAACCGATGAAGTCCCCGGATCGCGCTGACCGCCCGGGCCGCCGAGGCGGCACTCACGGGGCGCGGTCCGTCCCGCAGGTGCGCCAGGTACTCGGCGACGTCGAGATCCCGGACCGCTCCCAGCGTGCTGCGTCCACGAGCGGTCAAGGCGGCCGCGTAACGGTCGAGATCGCGCCGGTACGCCAGTACGGTGTTCGCCGCGACTCCGCGCTCGACTGCGAGATGGTCGAGGTACGCCCGGATCTGTTTCTCGAGCGCGGTCAGGTGAGTACCTCGTCGAGTTTCACCGCCGACAGCCCGTGCGCGTCGGCGACCGGCCCGTAGGTGATGTGCCCGTCGTGGGTGTTCAGACCCAGCGCCAGCACGCGGTCCTTGCGCATCGCCTCCCGCCACCCGAGATTCGCGAGCTCCAACGCGTACGGGAGGGTCACGTTGGTCAGCGCGTACGTCGAGGTGTGCGGTACCGCACCGGGCATATTCGCCACGCAGTAGAACAGGCTGTTGTGTACCTGGTAGACCGGGTCGGCGTGGGTGGTCGGACGGGAGTCCTCGAAGCAGCCACCCTGGTCGATGGAGATGTCGACGAGGACGCTGCCCTTCTTCATCCGTGAGACCAGCTCGTTGGAGATCAGTTTCGGGGCGCGGGCACCCGCGACGAGCACCGCTCCGATGACGAGGTCGGCGTCGAGGGCGGCCTTCTCGATCTCGTACGCGTTGGAGGCGACGGTCTGCAGGTGGCCCCGGTAGATGGCATCGGCCGTCCGCAGACGGGCGATGTTGCGGTCGAGCAGCAACACTTCGGCCTGCATCCCGAGGGCGATCGCTGCGGCGTTCATGCCGGACACGCCGGCCCCGAGCACGACCACCTTCGCCGCGTACACCCCGGGCACTCCGCCCATCAACAGGCCGCGGCCGCCACCCTGGCGCATCAGGTGGTACGCGCCGACCTGTGGCGCCAATCGCCCGGCGACCTCGGACATCGGAGCGAGCAAGGGCAGCGTGCCATCGGGCAGCTCCACCGTCTCGTACGCGATGCCGGTCACGCCACGCTCGATCAGCGCGTCGGTGCATTCGCGTGACGCGGCCAGATGCAGGTAAGTGAAGAGGACCTGGCCCCGGCGCATCCGCCCGTACTCCTCGGCGATCGGCTCCTTCACCTTGAGGATCAGTTCCGCGGTGGACCAGACCGCGTCCGCCTGCTGCATGATCGTGGCTCCGGCGCTGGCGAACTCGGCGTCGGTGATCGACGAACCCTCACCTGCTCCCGCCTCGACGCAGACCTCGTGGCCGTTGCGGACGAACTCATTCACCCCCGCCGGCGTGATCGCGACCCGGTACTCGTGGTTCTTGATCTCGCGAGGAATGCCAACCTTCACCGTGGGGACACCTCTTCTCGGCCGTGTCGGCGGCGCCGTTGCCGCCTGATGGGGAAGTCTAGATCCGGCGGTACGACATGGGCGTACCACTGCACGCGACTGAAGGCGGGCGGACGGCCGCCGGCCGCCATATCCTGGATGGCGATGTCAGGTACCTACGACCCGTCGGATCCGTACGCCAACCAGCCCGGATCAGGTGAAACGCCGCCCCAACCCGGCTGGTCGTACCAGCCTTACCACGCGCCAGTGGACCCGAACGCTCCGTACGGCTATGACCGACTCGGCCGGCCGCTCTCCGACAAGAGCAAGATCGTCGCGGGTCTGCTCCAGCTTCTTTTGGGCTTCTTCTTCGCTCTGGGTGGCGTCGGCCGCCTCTACGCCGGCAATGTCGGCCTCGGCGTGGCTCAGCTGGTCGCGACCGTGATCGGTTGGGCGTCGTTCGTCTGCGGCTTCTTCCTCGTGCTGCCGTTCGTCGTGAGCGGAGCTATCTGGCTGTGGTTCGTCATCGACGGGATCATCCTGCTCGCCGGTGACTCCCGGGACGGTCAGGGTCGCCCGCTGCGGGCTTGAGGAGCTCAGGCCGCGGGCCGCAGTGGACGCCATCCCTCGTCCCGCGCCCGGGCCGCGACCAGCAGGCCGGCGACCGCCCCGCCGTTGGTGATCTCCCCGCGCAGCACCATCGCAACCGCCTTGTCCAGGTGGACCCGGCGTACCAGCAGATCCGCCTCCTCCTGGTGGCGGACATGTCGATCGGCTTCGGCCACCGGGGTCAGGTCCCGGGCGAGGTAGATCCGGAAGAGCTCGTCGCTGACCCCTGGGGTCGGGTGCATCTCGAGCAGGAGATCCCACCGGGCGGCGAGCAGGTCGACCTCCTCTGCCAACTCGCGGGCGGCCGCCGCGACCGGAGACTCTCCCGCCACATCGAGCATCCCGGCCGGGAGCTCCCAGAGGCTCCCGCCGACCGCTTGCCGGTACTGCCGGATCAGGGTCACCCGGTCCCGCTCGTCCAGCGCGACGATGATCACCGCGCCCCGCAGGTGGGTCCAGTCCCGTTTCACCACCGTGCCGTCGGGCAGCTCGACGTCGTCGGTGACGACCGTGAATACCGGGCCGAGGTATACCTCTGCCCGGGAGAGCAGACGGTATCCCCCGCCACCGCGGGTCCGTCCCGTCGGTTTCCTCACGCGAGCGAGGAGACCGGGGCCGGCTCGGCCACGTCGACCGGCAACCGGTCGGCCGCGTTGTACTCGAGCGCTGCGGCGATGAAGCCGGCGAAGAGCGGGTGCGGGCGGGTCGGTCGGCTCTTGAGTTCCGGGTGCGCCTGGGTGGCGACGAAGTACGGATGCAGGTCGCGGCGAAGCTCGACGAACTCGACCAGGCGCCCGTCCGGCGAGGTTCCACTGATCACCAGCCCAGCCTTCGTGAGCGCGTCCCGGTAGGCGTTGTTGACCTCGTACCTGTGCCGGTGCCGCTCGGTGACGGCGGTGCTCCCGTAGACCTCGGCGGCGATGCTGCCCTCGACCAGCTCCGCCGGGTAGGCCCCGAGTCGCATCGAACCGCCCAGATCGCCCTTGCCGGCGACAATCTCCTCCTGGTCGGCCATGGTCGCGATCACCGGATGCGCCGCGTCGGGGTCGAATTCGAGCGAGTTGGCGCCCTCGAGGTGGGCCACATGCCGGGCCACCTCGATCGTCATGCACTGAAGTCCCAGACACAGTCCCAGCGTCGGGATTCCCCGCTCCCGGCCGTACCAGGCGGCGCCGATCTTGCCCTCGATTCCGCGGACCCCGAATCCGCCCGGGATGATCACGCCATCGACACCGGCCAGGGCGGCTGCCGCACCGGTCGGCGAGACGCACTCGTCGCTGGGCACCCAGCGCAGCTCGACCCGCGCCCGGTGGCCGAATCCGGCGGCCCGGACGGCCTCGCTCACCGACAGGTAAGCGTCAGGCAGGTCGACGTACTTGCCGACGATGGCGATGGTAACGGTGTGGCGGGGGTGGTGGACCCGCTCGAGCAGGTCGTCCCAGCGCCGCCAGTCGACGTCGCGGAAGCTCAACCCCAGCCGGCGGACCACGTAGGCGTCCAGACCCTCGCGGTGGAGCACCTTCGGGATGTCGTAGATGCTGGGCGCGTCCGCGGCCGATACAACCGCTTCCCGATCCACGTCGCAGTACAGCGAGAGTTTGATCTTCAGCTTCTCCGGGATCTCCCGGTCGGACCGGCAGACCAGCGCATCGGGCTGGATACCAATGTTGCGCAGCGCAGCTACCGAGTGCTGGGTCGGCTTGGTCTTCAGCTCCCCGCTCGGCGCCAGGTAGGGCACCAGCGAGACGTGCAGGTAGAAGCAATTATCCCGGCCGATGTCGTGCCGGACCTGCCGGATCGCCTCGAGAAAGGGCAGTGACTCGATATCACCGACGGTGCCGCCCACCTCCGTGATCACCACGTCCGGGACCAGGCCGTCCTCGTCGGGAGCCGCCATCGCCCGGATCCGGGACTTGATCTCGTTCGTCACATGCGGGATCACCTGCACGGTGTCGCCGAGGTATTCGCCCCGTCGCTCCTTGGCGATGACCTCGGAGTAGATCTGCCCGGTCGTGACGTTCGCCGCACGGGACAGGTCCCGGTCGAGAAAGCGTTCGTAGTGACCGACATCGAGATCGGTCTCGCCACCGTCGTCGGTCACGAAGACCTCGCCGTGCTGGAACGGATTCATCGTGCCGGGGTCCATGTTGAGGTATGGATCCAGCTTCTGCATCACCACGCGTAGCCCACGGGCGGTGAGGAGGTTACCGAGGCTGGAGGCGGTCAGACCCTTGCCGAGAGAGGACGCTACGCCCCCCGTGACGAAAATGTGCTTGGTCGTCCGTGTCGTTGGCGCCAACTCGTGCTCCCGTGGTCATCAGGGCCGCAGCACGTCCGGCTGGAGCCCAGGCCGCTGCTAGATCAAGTGATCCACGGGATTCAACCGTAACACCACCGTCCGACCGGCGGCCTCAGCCACCTGGCGTGTGTCGCGGACGCAATCCTCCGTAGATCGAAATGATCTGGTTCAGCGTGTCGGCCGGCGACGGCCAGCCGGCGGCGAGCGCCGGCCCGGCGGCGGCCAGCACCGCCCTGCGATAGGCGTCGCCGACCAGAGCCCGGACCGCCCGGGCCACGGCGTCGACATCGTCCGGCGGCACCAGAACGGCGGCGTCACCCACCATCTCGGCCACCCCGTTCACCGCGGTCGCGACCAGAGCCGCCCCGCTGGCCAGCGCCTCCTGGACGAACGACGGGCTGCCTTCTGCAACGCTGGTCACCACGGCGAGATCGGCGGCGCGCAGGAGATCCGCGATGTCGTCCCGGTGCCCGATGAGGTGGACCGGCGCCCGGGTCTGCGCCACCTGACCGACCAGGTCGCGATAGCGCGGCCCCTTTCCAGCGATGATGACGGCGGGCGCGGGGCGAAGATCGCGCCAGCGGGCCGCGGCCGCGATGAGGATGTCGTGGCGCTTCTGCTCGTCCAGCCGGCCCACGGAGAGAATCATCGGTGCGTCGGTTGGCAGCCCAAACTCCTCCCGTACGTCGGCGACCGTCCGCCTCGGGGCCGGCAGGGGCGGCGCGACCACCATCATCAACCGGGCGTCGTCGGCCCCGGACTCGGTGGCCTCCTTCTGGATCTTCAACGAGGCGCACAGGGTCATGTCGGCGCCGCGAGCCACGGTACGGGCGAGCATGTCCCGGGCGAGCCGACGGACTCCCCGACCCGGTGCTGGCGTATGCCAGGTCACCACCAGCGGGACGCCGGCCGGGCGGGTGAGCTGTGCGGCCAATCCGGCCCGCAGGCCATGAGCGTGGATCACATCGACCTGGGCGTCCCTCAACCGTCGGCCAAGCCGGGCCAGGTCGCGCGGACCCGGCGCGGAGACCTCGGCAACCGTGACCCGTGCCCCCGACGCGCCGAAGTCGATCTGGTCTGCCGTCGCGGGCGGGCAGAAGACCTCGACCGGCCATCCTCGGGCGCAGAGCCCTTCGACGAGCATGCGCACGTGCCGCCCGACACGGCCGCCCGAGCGGAGGACGAACGCGACCCTAAGCGCCTCCGCTGGCCTCGCGCTCGGGTTCCCGACCACGCTCAGGATCCGTCGCCGTTGGCACGCCACCCCTCGACCGGGAGGCCGAACTTCGCGACCAGCCGGTCGGTGAACGGGCGCGGTCGCAGCCGCGCAAGCCGGACCGGCAGCCGCCCGCGGCAGGCCGTCACGACCGCGCCTGGTGGCGCATCAAAAAGGCGTCGGCCGTCGCAGAAGACCACGGCATCGGGTGCATGCGGATCAACGGTCACCGTGATGACAGACGAGGGCGCCGTCACCAGAGCTCGGCCGAACAGCGCGTGCGCCGAGATGGGTACCAGCAGCAGCGCCTCCACGCCGGGCCAGACGACAGGCCCGCCGGCCGAGAAGGCGTACGCCGTCGATCCGGTCGGTGTCGCGCAGATCACCCCGTCGCACCCGTACCGCGACAGCGGACGGCCGTCCACGTCGACCCGGACCTCGAGCATCCGCTCGCGGGTCCCCTTCTCCACGCTGACCTCGTTCAACGCCCAGGACCTCGCCACGACCTCGCCACGCCACTCCAGGCTGACATCGAGGGTCAGCCGGTCCTCCACGCTGTACTCCCGGGCGACGACCTGTCGTACGGCTACGTCGAGGTCGGCAACCTCTGCCTCCGCGAGGAAGCCCACGCGGCCGAGGTTGATGCCGAGGAGTGGCGCCGTGGCCGGCCGGGCGAGCTCAGCCGCCCGCAGGAACGTCCCGTCGCCGCCCAGCGCCACGACGATCTCGGCCCCGCGGGCCGCGTCCGGACCAGAGACCGTGACGAGACCCGGCAACCCGAGGTCGACCGCCTCGCCCTCGATGACCCGTACGGTGAACCCGGCGTCGATGAGGTCGGCGGCGACGGTACGGGCGTGCTCCGTACTGCCCTTGCGCCCGGTATGGGTCACCAACAGCGCGACTCGGGTCATGTTTGGCTTCCCGCCACGATCGCCTCGACTGTCGCTCGGTCAACCGCGGGTGCGTCGCGACGGAGCCACAGGAAGTACTCGACGTTGCCCGATGGCCCAGGTGCCGGGCTGGGCACGATTCCGGCAACGCCCAGTCCCAGTTCGGCCGCGCACCCGGCGATGTCGAGCACGGCGCCGGCCCGCAGCTCAGCCTCGCGCACCACGCCGCCGGCACCGACCCGGCCACGGCCGACCTCGAACTGTGGTTTCACCATGGGCAGCAGGTCGCCCTCCGCAATGGTCGCCCCGACCAGTGCCGGGAGCACCAGGCGCAGCGAGATGAACGACAGGTCGGCGACAGTCAGCTGCACGGGCCCACCGATCTGATCGGGCGTCAGCGTGCGGACGTTGGTCCGCTCGAACACCGTCACCCGGGAATCATTGCGCAGCGCCCAGGCCAGCTGCCCGTACCCCACGTCGACGGCGACCACCGCGGCGGCGCCGTGTCGTAGCAGCAGGTCCGTGAAGCCACCCGTGGAGGCCCCGGCGTCCAGACACCGCCGCCCCCGCACGACCAGGCCGGACGGTCCGAATGCGGCCAGCGCACCGGCCAGCTTGAGCCCGCCCCGCGAGACGTACTCGGCGCCTTGACCGGACAGCAGGCGGACCGGGTCGGCCGGATCGACCATCGCCGCCGCCTTGGTGGCCCGCACTCCCCTGACCTCCACTACACCCGCGTCGACCAGTGCCGCCGCCTGCTCCCGCGAGCGCGCGAGCCCACGCCGGACCAGCTCGGTGTCGAGGCGGTTGCGCCGCGCCATCGGGTCAGATGTCGCCGATGGAGTCGAGTGTCTCGCGAAGGACCCGGTCGGCCTCGGCCAGCGGGGTGACCTGATCGGCCGGCGGAGCGTCGGCGACGGCCGCTAACGACTCCATCGCCTCCCCCACATCAGGGATGCTGCTGGCGGGCTCCGGCCCGGCCGGGTTCACGGCTGCGCCCTGGCGGACACCGAACGTGAGGCCTTGGTGGCCCGTGTCCTGGTCGTCGTCGCGGCCTTGGTTGCCTTGGCGGTGGACTTGGTTGCCTTGGCCGGGGCGGTCTTGCGCCCGGTGGACTTCGCCGCCGTGGCCCTCGCGCTGCGTACGCCGGTCCTCGGCGGACTCTTCGCCGCCGCCGTGCGGCTGAGCCGACCCGCCTGCGCGGAGGCGTCCGCCGACACGTTCGCCTGGGCCTCCCGAAGCTTGGCCTCCAGAGCGTGTAGCCGCGCCGTAAGGTTCGCGACCTCCTCGGCCGTGGCCAGACCGACGACCCCCAAAGCCCGGTCGACCTCGTACTTCACCAGCTTCACCAGGGCATCTCGGTTGGCCGAGTTCGCCGCCATCAGGTCCGTGGTGAGCGCCCTGACCTGCTCGGCGGTGGCGTTGCCACGCCCGAAAGCGTCCTTGACAACCTTGCGCACCTGCTTACGGGACGTCTCGGTCAGGCCCATGGCCAGCCCGAGGTACGTGCGCAGTGCGTCCTGCATCGCGCCCCCCTCTCTCGCTGTGTACCGACATGTGCCACGCTACCGGCCGGATGCTCCGCTGCCTGCGGTACGGTCTGAGGCCATGGCGTCCGTTGACGAGTGCAGGACCGCGCTCCGCGAGGTCGCGTCCCGCCTCAGCGCTGATCAGGAGGCTGGCGCCAAGGTGAGTCTCGATCGCGCCGTGGCGTGTCACATCACCGACCTGGATGTCTACTTCCACGGGCGACTGCGGGAGGGTCAGCTCGTCGACATCGCCGACGGCGACGACCCGCGGGCTCAGATCCGGCTCAACGTGTCCAGCGACGACCTGCAGGCCATGGTCGACGGCGATCTGCATTTCGCCAGCGCGTGGATGACCGGACGGCTGTCCGTGAAGGCCAGCTTCGGTGACCTGCTGAAGCTCCGCAAGCTGCTGTGAGTCCGCGATCCACAGCGTGTTTGCCCGGCCAGTTCAGTAACGGATTCCGCATGTACGGCGGCCCTGCTAACAGCGCAGGCCCAGGCGGCGCAGCGTCTGCTCGGCGGGGAATCCGTCCGGACGGACGTCCGTCCACTCCGGACTCGCCCAGGCCGCCCTGGCCAGCGCCCGTATCGCGTCCTCGGCGCTCCCGTCGCCGGAAAGTACAATGTGGACACTGTCCCGCGATGCCCGCCATCCGCCCGGCGACGACCTATCGTCGACCCTTACAGCCGAGTCCTCTTTGGACAGTCCACCGAGGTCAGACATGACATAGGTCGGACGCTGGTCCGGCGGCGCGCGCAGGAGGTCGGCGGGGCGCGTGACGCCGGTCAGGACGAGCACACTGGGCATACCCGCATTGACGGCACCTGCGATGTCCGTGTCCAGCCGGTCCCCCACGACCAGCGGGCGCTGAGCGGCGAACCGGTGCGTCGCCACGGTGAACAGCTCCGGATGGGGCTTCCCGACCACGATGTCTGGCTCCCGCCCGCCCAACGCGGTCCGGAGGGCGGCCACCAGAGACCCGTTGCCCGGTAGCGGACCGCGCGGCGACGGCAACGTGGCATCGGTGTTGGTCGCCACCCAACGGGCTCCGGCGCGAATCGCCACACACGCCTCGGCCAGGTGTGGCCAACCCACAGCCGGCCCGTACCCCTGCACGACCGCGAGTGGTCGCGCCTCCGCCTCCGCTACCGGGGTGAGGCCGACCTGCCGGACCTCCTCGCCCAGGGCTGGGGCTCCCACCACCAGCACCGGCGCCCCGGGTGGCAACTGCTCGGCCAGCAGTTCGGCCGCCGCACCGCCCGATGTGACCACCTGTTCCGCGTGGGCCGGCAGCGCGAGAACTGTGAGCAGCCGGGCCACCTCGGCGGCGCTCCTGGACGCGTTGTTCGTGACGTACGCCACCTTCGTCTGGGCGGCGAGGGCCCGGATGGCCTCCGGCGCACCGGGAACCGGATCGGTGCCAAGGTAGACGACGCCGTCCAGATCGAAGATGACGAGATCGTGTCCATCGGCCACGCTCACGGGGCACCGGGCTCGTCGGCCTCGTTCTGATCAGCTTCGTCGTCGTCTGCTTCGTTCTCGTCGCCGAGGTCGGTGTCGGCGATCACATGGAGTGAGTCGGGTCCGCGGTCCGGCTGGTCTTCGTCGTCGTCGCTGTAGTCGTCCTCGACCTCGTCGTCGTCGAATTCACCGCTGCCGAATTCCTCGTAGTCGTCGTCGGCTGCATCATCGTCGGCTACATCGTCCTCGGTGAGGTCGACGTCGTCGCGCTTCGTTTCGTTAACGTCTTCGTCGGTGAAGTAGTCCTCGTCGTCAACTTCGGCATCAGGCTCGGCCGTCGCCCGGCGCAGGCCGGCGTCGGGCTCATGCGAATCGTCGAGGACGACCCCGTCCAGATCCAGCAGACGCTCGGCAGCGTCCGTGGTCGCGTCCTCATCGATCTCCGCTGCCCGGGCGAACCATTCGCGGGCCTCGTCCCTGCGGCCCACGTTGAGCAAGGCGTCGGCGTAGGCATAGCGCAGCCGGGCCGCCCACGGCTCGTCCGAGGTCAGCTCCCGTGCCTGAAGCATGGCGACGGCGGCGTCGCGCTGGCCCATGTCGGCGCGCGCGCCGGCAGCGACGATCAGTAGTTCGGTCGCCTCGTGCGGAGTCATCGCGGCACGGTCGGCCGTACGGAATATGTCGATGGCCCGTTCGGGCCGCCCCAGAGCACGTTCGCAGTCGGCCAGGACCGCCAGATGGGTCAGCTGACCGGACATGCGGTGATAGGCGCGGAGCTCGCCGATCGCGGTCTGCCACTGCCCGGCCCGGTACGCGGCCAGTCCGACCGCCTCCCGTACCGCCGGGATACGGGAGGCCAGACGCCGCGCCACGAGCGCGTGAGCCAGGGCCAGCTCGGGCTCTTCATCGAGCAGCTCCCCTGCCGCGACCAGGCGGAGTGACACCTGCTCGGCGACGCCCCGGGCCAGCGGTCGCAGCTGTTCGCGAACCTCGCGGTCGAGCTGGCGCGGGTCAAGATCCTCCGGCAGAGCCGGCGAGGCAGCCTCGCGACGGTTCGCGTCCGCCCGGGTTGATCTGTCGCGGAATCCGGGCGCACGGTCCCGGTCCCGGGACTCCCGATCCCGATCCCGGAAGCCGGGCCCACGATCCCGATCCCGGAAGCCGGGCCCACGATCCCGATCCCGGAAGCCGGGCCCACGATCCCGATCCCCGGACTCGGGATGGCGATCGCGGTACCCGGACGCGCGACCCCGGTCGCCGGATCCCGTGGTGCGATCGCGGTCACGAAACCCCGGCGTCCGATCCCGGTCGCGAAAGCCATCGCGCCGACGGTCAACCTCCCGACGGTCGGTACGCCGGTCGCGGTCGCGGAAGCTATCGCGTCGCACGTCATCGTCCCGACGTTCGGTGCGTCGATCGCGGTCGGTGTGGCCACCGCGGTTACGGTCGGCATGCTCGGCGCGACCGCGTACCGGCCGATCTGTGTGGCCCCCGCGGTCGCCGGGAGTACTGCGATCGCGGAAGCTGCCGCGGTCCCGGTCGCGATCGCGGAAGCCGCCGCGGTCCCGATCGCGGTCGCGGAAGCCCTCCCTGTCCCGGTCGCGGAAGCCGTCCCGGTCCCGGTCGCGGAAGCCCTCCCTGTCCCGGTCGCGGAAGCCGTCCCGGTCCCGGTCGCGGAAGCCCTCCCTGTCCCGGTCGCGGAAACTGTCCCGGTATCGGTCGCGGAATCCGCTCCGGTCGCGGTCACCGCCGGAGCGGCCAGATGAGCGAGACCCCGATCGCGAACCCCGATCGCCGAAACTGTCGCGATACGACCGCTCACCACCCGTACGGCTATCTCCACGCCGCTGGGAGCGGTCGTCGCCGTCGCGTCGCCCGCCCGCGGCCCATCCGCGGCCGGCATCGCCGGACCGACCGTCGCGGTGTCCCCCGGTGCCGCGCGCGCGACGAGGCCGCTCGCCATCACCGCTGGAGTCTTCGCTCACGCATTCAATCCTCGCCGACGGCACCGGGGCACGTCGCGTCAACCTCCATTCGCGTCCGAGCTGTGACCACGGCCACGGCAGTCAGCGCGTAGAGCGGGCAAGCTGTGAAGCATCTATGCTCGCGATCCCCGGCGACGAGAAGAGGACCGATGTCCGAGACGTATCCCAACGCGGACCAGCCCCAGCCGTACGGATCACGACCGGCGCCTCAGCTGCCGCCGCAACCGTTCGGTCCGCAGCCGTACCGGCCGCCGGAGTACGGACCGGCCGAGCAGTACGTAACGCCGACGCGTCATGGGCCCGCCTCGCCACCGTCGATGGAGGCGTTCGGGTATCCACCGCAGGGCGGCCCGGGCTACACCGGCGTGCCGACATCCCCCCGGAAGAAGTCGCACACCTCGCTCTGGGTGGCGATCGCAGTGGTAGTCGTCATCGTCGCGGCTGGTGGCTTCGCGGTCGCTAGGTATGTGCTCCCAGGCGTTCAGGAGCGCAACGCGCACGTCAGCGTGCCACACAAGATCGGTTCGCTGGTGCAGTCGACTGATCCCAACGACGTGGCCGCGGCGTCCAGACTCGAGGCGGAGTTCCGGTCCGACGTACCTGAGGCCAAGGATCTCGTCGCGGCGGTCTACAAGGACCCGTCGGATGCGTCGAAGCCGGTCATCATGATGGCCGCGACCGGGAACAACTCCGACCCCGAGGGCACCCTCGACGCGGCTTTCACGTCGGACGACCCGACCACGGTCTTCGTCGGCGTACATGATATCGATCCTGGTCCACTCGGCGGCTCGGCGCGGTGCGGATCCGAGACCGACGACACGGAGCGGATCGTGTTCTGCGCGTGGAGCGACCACGGCAGTTTTGGCGCGACCATCATCGTCAATCGTGACGACGCCAGTAGCGAGAACCTGTTCCGCGACGTACGGGCGGCGGTTCTCAGCCGCGACTGAGTGCATGGCGGCGCGGAAGTCTCTGGGTCGCGCCGCAGCCGAGTCATTCCCGCCGCTACCGCCACGCTCCACAGCCCTTGGATGCAAGCCGTCCGCCGTCTGTGGCCCATCGGTCTGCGCACATATGCTCAGCCTGACCTATGTGAAGGAGTGAAAGTCACTATGTCGGACCCCGGACAGCAGTACCCGTACCACCCGCCGGGTGGCCCCGGCTCGCCGATGCCGCCGTCTCCCCCGCCGTCGTATGGTCCGCCGCCGCAGCCGACATACGGCCCGGCGTCGATGCCGCCCTCGTATGGCTCGCCTGCGGGGCAGCCGTCGTACGGCCCGCCCCCGGCGCAGCCCTCGTACGGCCCGCCCCCAGGGCAGCCCTCGTACGGCCCGCCCCCAGGGCAGCCCTCGTACGGCCCGCCTCCGCCCTACGGCGAGGTGCCGTACGGCGGACCCCCGCCAACGCCGAATTCGCGGACCTCATTGTGGGTCGCCATCGCGGTGGTGGCCGTGCTTGTGGTCGGCGGCGGCGCCGCGGCGTTCGTCCTATTGCGAAATAGCAACAAGCCGGTCGTCGAGCACCTGTCCACCCCACAGCGGATCGGCAACTTCGAGCTCGCTGCGGACCCCAGCGGCTCGTTGACGCAGCCGAACATGACCAACGATGTCCGGAACGAGGTCACGAACCCAACCGGTTCGATCGCCGCGCTGTACCTGGAGGCTGGCGACAGGTCGAAGCCGGTAGTTGTGGTGGCCGCCACCGGGACCATAGCGGACCCTGACGCCAAGATGACGCAGCTGTTCCACGAAGCTGGCTCCGAGCGGATCGCGAATGTCCACGATGTGGATCCGGGCCAGCTCAGCGGGACCGGACGATGCGGTTCGGCGACAGAGCAGGGTCAGACATTCGGCGTTTGCGTCTGGGTCGACCCGGGCAGTATCGGCGCCATCATCTTCATCAACCGGGAGGCGGCTGAATCCGAGGGCGTTTTCCGCCAGGTCCGCGATGCGATCCTCAAGCGCGACTAGGCATTCCGCGGGACGGACCGATCTCGGGGCTCCGCTCGGTGACTCGAACGGCTGATCGCGTGGGACATCGACCGGCTCACCCGCAAGGGCCGACGACAGCAAGCGGCCGGCATCGGATGCCGCAGGCCGTAAAGAACGTCTCCTGTCCTGGGTGCCGCGTCGCCAGATCGGATGCCGATCCGTACCGGCGCTCTCGCCGACCACTACGGCGTCTCACACGGCACGCGATCACCCTCCTCATCGAGTCCGGCGGACTTCGCGGGCATCACGGCCCGGGCCTGGGCATCCTGGGCGCACCCCCAAAGCGCGTAGCCGTCACCCCTACGAGGCAGGATGAGAACAGATCTACACGAAGGAGGTTCCGCACATGGCGCTCTCACTCCCGATTGAGCCAGCGGCCGCCGCATTGCTCCGAAATGACCCGCTTGCCCTACTTCTTGGTATGCTTCTAGATCAGCAGATTCCGATGGAGAAAGCGTTCTCATCGCCGTTTGTCCTCAAGCAGCGACTTGGACACGACCTGGACGCTCGCGAGCTGGCCGAGATGGACGCGGACGCGCTGACCGAGATATTCGCCCGGCCGCCGGCGCTGCACCGCTTTCCGAGGGCCAACGCCAAGCGGGCGCAGGAGCTATGCCAGGTTCTCGTGACGAAGTACGACGGCGACGCCGCCCGGATCTGGAAAGACGCCTCGACCGGTCCCGAGCTGGTGGGCAGAGTCGGAGAGCTGCCGGGCTTCGGCAAGCAGAAGTCGCAGATCTTCGTCGCCCTGCTAGCCAAGCAGTTCGAGATCCAGCCCTCGGGCTGGCGAGAAGCCACCGGCGTCTACGGCGAGGAAGGTTCCCACCGGTCCGTGGCCGACATCACCGACGAGGGTTCGCTGGCCAAGGTACGGGAGTACAAGCAGGCGACAAAGGCAGCTGCCAGGAAAGAGATTAGTTAGGCGAAGGCCGACAGCCACCGTCGCACACATTCAGTCGCTATCTCGTCAACGTCCTCGAGGATCGCGAGACGATCGAGCAACGTACGGCGATCGACGAGACCTTCAGGCGCCCCCGTCCGCCACCGGATCCCATCGATCAGCTGTGCTTACTCCACCTCGGTGGACGACCCGGCTTCCTCCCCTTGGGCAACAACGGTTCCAGCACCGCCCATTGCTGATCGGTCAGATCCGCCCGAACAGTCACCGGTACCCACGAGATCTCCGGAGTTGACGAACGCTTTGGTCGACGACACGGAGATCTCGCCATTTATCGATCAACGACACACCACCCGGACACCAGGCCCAGCAGCTACCGACACCACGTCTGACATAGGCACTAGCCGGCCCGGTGGGCGATCTGGACCAGGTTGCCGCAGGTGTCGTCGAGCACTGCCGTCGTCACCGGCCCCATATCCGTGGGCTCCTGGGTGAAGCGCACCCCGAGCCCGCGCAGCCGCTCGTACTCCGCCCGGACGTCGCCGACGGCGAAAGAAGTGAACGGGATGCCGTCGGCGACCAGCGCCTTCTTGAACGGCTTGGCCGCCGGGTGTTCGTCGGGTTCGAGGAGGAGCTCGGTGCCATCCGCATCCTCCGGGGACACCACGGTGATCCACCGATGCTCACCCAAAGGAATGTTGGTCTTCTCCTTGAAACCGAGGACCTCGGTATAAAACCGCAGCGCCTTCTCCTGGTCGTCAACGAGCACGCTGGCCAGGTTGATTCTCATGTCGATCCCTCCCGCCGGGTGCTGGCGCGGGTGCCAAGGCGGCCACCGGCGTCTTCCCAGCCTTCTTGAGCCACCGCTCGACGATCGGTTCGAGCGGCGTGGTGTTGATGTAGTGGAACTTGTACCGGCCGTCGCGGCTGGTCTCGACCAGACCCGCGGCCTCCAGAACGTCGAGGTGCTGCGAGATCGCCTGCCGCGACGAGCCAAGCCCGTGCTTGGCCACCAGGCGCGAGCAGATCTCAAAGAGCGTCTGCCCGTTCCGGTCGGTCAGCTCGTCGAGGATCGTGCGGCGCGTAGGATCCGCCAAGGCCTTGAAGACGTCACCCACACCAGAACGTTACGCAAGCCAGTACTTGCCTGTCAACATCGGATCACGCCGTACCGATCGCGGGTGGCCTCGGCCACCGCGGTCGCGCCGGCCCCACCCCACTCTTCTGAAACAGGCCCTAACACTCACGCCCCTGTGCGTGGTAGCCATGCGTCTCATGAACGGCCGGCAGTTCGCCGATCGCGCCGTCGACAAGGTCGGCGAGAGACGGGTCAGCCGACGTCAGGCGGCGCGTCGTTGAGCAGCCACGCCAGTGATGTCGGCTCACGCTCGTACGTGTACCCGTCGCGAGCGAGCCGGAACATGTGGACCGTGTTGCCCTGGTCTGCGTCAACGATCCAGTAGCGGGGTACCCCTGCGGCTGCATACTCATCCCGCTTGATCACGCGGTCGATCGTCTGACTGTCGGGAGAGACCACTTCGATCACCAGGAGCAGACCGACGACTCCCGCATAACTGGACCGGGCCCGCCGCGGTGGCTTTCCTTTAGCCCACACCGTGAGGTCGGGCTGGCGACCGCCGCCCACGTCGATACCGCAGTCGGCCGTGACCTCGTCCGGCCCGAATCCGTTCAGGTACAGCCAGTGCGTCAGCCGCGACACTATCAGTGCATGCTCCGGCGTGGCTGGAGGCATGATCGAGAGCACCCCTTCGCGACTCAGTTCGTACCGGTGATGCTCATCTGCGCTCGACATGGCAGCAACGTCGTCGAGCGTGATCACTGCTGGCATCTCCGACCCGACGGTTGCCGCGCTCATGACGACCTCCGTTCCACGACTAGAGCATACCGATGCGCCTACGGCCATTGGCGAAGCGATCCGTTGTCCGTCAGGCTTCGGTCCCATCCCGCCCGGTGGTCTGGACGGTTGTCCGGCGGCCTCGTCAGAGGGCCAGATGCAGCCGCAGGGCCTCGTCGAGCTGGCGTAGGGTGGCGGGTCGCAGAGCGCCAACGCGCCGGCCAAGTCGCGTGACATCGATCGAAGCAAGTTGCTCGGCCTGGGCCTTCGACCGTCGTTCTAGACCTGCCTCACCATCGCTCAACCACACCTGGAACGGATAGACGCGGCTCGTGTTCGATGTGATCGGTACGACCGCGACGACACCGCGCCGATTCCGACTGGCCGTGGTATTCGCCGCGTCGTTGCTCACCAGGACGACCGGGCACGCAGTCCTATTCTCGATGCCAGCATCGTGATCGAGGTTGACCAGAAAGACATCACCCCGGTGCATCGGAGAGCCCATCGCCGACGGTGAGGTCCCACAGTTGACGGATGTCGGCCGACTGCCACTCTTCCCACGCCGACTCGTACGCACCCTCGAGTTCGCTCATCCGCAGGAGTGCGACCGCGCGGTGCAGGACAGATGACCGCGACGGCGCGCCCGTGCGACCGAGGTACTCGTCGATGTACGCGAGGTCCTCGTCCGGAAGGCTCACACTGACCTTCATACCGAGCATGCTACCCAGGTTGCTACCGAGCGGAACCCGCTTACCTGTACGGTCGGCTTCCGCGGGGAGATCCAACAGAATATCGAGGATGTGCAGCGGGTTGAGCGTTGTCGATATTCTGTGGATCTTTGGGGTCAGCCTTTGACGGCGCCGCCGACGATGCCGCGGACGAAGTAGCGTTGCAGGCCGAAGAAGACGGCCAGGGGTAGGGCCATGGAGAGGAACGCGGCGGCGCCGAGGAGGTACCAGCCGCCGCCGAGGG
>JBKPDY010000006.1:0-99200 GCA_046728155.1 Actinomycetota bacterium | reverse complement strand
CCAGCGATGTGCTACGTGAGTACCGCGAGTACGAGCGGGCGATGACCACACTGGTCGACGCCGCCGTGAAGGTCCGCGTGGCGGCCTATGTGGCGCGGCTTCGACGCGAGCTCGACGCCTTCACCGGACGTGTGGTGCCGTTTCACATCATGACGTCCAACGGTGGGGTCCTCTCCGCCGGCGAGGTGGCCCGGCGGCCGGTCACAACCGTCCTGAGTGGACCCGCGGCTGGCGCGCTGGGAGCCGCCCTGGTCACACGGGCGGCTGGGTACGACCGTGTGCTCACATTGGACGGTGGTGGCACATCGACCGACGTGAGCCTGGTGCTCGGCGGTGAGCCGACGCTGACCACCGAGGGCACTGTCGGCGGCTACCCGTGCAAGGTTCCGATGATCGACATCGTGACCGTCGGCGCCGGCGGAGGATCGGTCGCCTGGATCAGCCCCGAGGGCGCGTTGAAGGTTGGCCCGCGATCGGCCGGTGCCGACCCGGGTCCGTTGTGTTACGGCCGCGGCGGGGCGGAGCCGACCGTCACCGACGCTCATCTCGTGCTCGGCCGCATTCCCCCGCACCTGCTCGGCGGCGAAGTGCCGCTGGACCCGACGGCGGCGGTCGACGGTCTGTCGGCATTGGGCGAGAAGCTGGGTCCGGACCTTGCCGCCACGGCCGCCGGCGTCCTAGAGATATCGGCCTGGAACCAGGCGAACGCCCTGCGACAGGTGACCGTCCAGCGTGGACTCGACGTCCGCGACTTCGCTCTCACCACGTTCGGCGGTTCGGGCTCGCTGCTGCTGTGCCGGCTCATCGACATCGTCGGCGTGCCCCACGGCGTCGTGCCGCGGGACCCGGGCAACCTGTCGGCGTTCGGTCTGTTGACCGTCGACGTGAAGGTCGAGTATGTGCAGACCCACGTCGCCCGCCATGACTCCGTCGACTTGGCAACGGTTTCGTCGATCCTGGACGGGCTGCGCGACCGTGCGGCGGCGGCGCTCGCCGCCGAGGGGTTCCGGCCGGCGGACCAACGCTTCCGTCGCAGTGCCGATCTGCGGTACTTCGGTCAGGCCTTCGAGGTGCGCGTCGCTATCGCCGACGGCGTTGCGTTCGACGGGGTCGCCGCGGATGCCGCCGTGGCCGCCTTCCACGACGCCCACGAGGCCCTTTACGGCTACTGCTTCCGGAACAAGCCGGAGCAGCGGGTCGAGTGGGTGAATCTGCGGTTGACCGGGATCGGGCCGATCTCCCGTCCGTCGCTGGCTCCGTACGCGGGCCGGCGCTCGCCGGCTGTCGCCGGCGAGCGCGAGGTCTGCTTCGACGCCGCCACGGGCTACGTGCCGACGCCCGTGCACTGGCGGGCCTCGCTCGCGCCCGGTACCACCGTCGACGGGCCGGCCGTGATCGAGGAGTACGGCGCGACTGTGCCCGTACATCCTGGCTTCACCGTCCACATCGACGAGCTCGGCAACCTCATCGTGCGGCGGGCGACCTGATGGACCCGGTACTGCTCGAGATCGTCAAGGGAAGTCTCGCCTCGATCGAGAAGGAGGTCGAGACGGCGATCGGCCGGACGGCTCGCTCTCCGATGATCCGTGACGCGCACGACTTCAGGGCCGGTATCCACGACCGGAAGCTTCGCAAGCTGACCGGGCGGTCGTACTCGGCCCTGGTCCACCCGATCGCGCGCGACTATCCACTGGAGACGATGCGGCCGGGGGATGTCTTCTTCCACAACGACGTGTATCTCTCCGAGGGCGGGATCGGTCACCTGCCCGATCTGTGTGTGACGGTACCGGTGTT
Source organism: Actinomycetota bacterium (assembly GCA_046728155.1). Lineage (GTDB taxonomy): Bacteria > Actinomycetota > Actinomycetes > Mycobacteriales > Micromonosporaceae > CAWDLX01. The sequence continues at coordinate 97,406 of JBKPDY010000006.1, read as the reverse complement.
CCACGAGGGCGAGGTGGTCGCGTTCGTCCAGGCCTTCGGCCACCACGACGATATCGGAGGCGCGGTTCCCGGCTCGATGCCCTCGCACGCGACGAGCGTGTTCGAGGAGGGCCTCATGGTCCCACCGATCCGGCTGTGGGACGCGGGGGTGCCGAATGAAGCGGCGCTGAAGATCATGACGCGGAACTCGCGGATGCCCGACTCGCTCGCCGCCGACCTGGATGCGGAGTGTGCGGCCTGCCTGATGGGAGCCCGCCGGTTGAGTGAGCTCTTCGACCGGTACGGCCGAGCGTCCATTGAGGAGTGTTTCGACGCCGTCATCGACACGACGACACAGGCCTTCCGGCGCGAGGTTCTGGCCAAGATTCCCGACGGCACGTACGTGTGGGAGGACTACGCCGAGCACGACGGTGTCGACCCGCCGCGGCTGCACACGCAGCGCATCACCCTCACCAAGACTGCCGAGAAGCTGGTGCTCGACTTCACCGGCACCTCCCCCCAGGCGAGGGGACCGATCAACCACTGCGCCGACTACGCCGACGGGGTCTTCCTGGCCAAGTGGCTGGCGCCGATCCTGCGCAACCTCGCTGACACGCCGGAGCGGATGGGCCAGCTCGACGTCAACGAAGGCGTCGTCCCGTTGCTGGAACTGCGCTTCCCTCCGAAGGGGACACTGCTCACTCCGGTCTTCCCGGCCCCGACCAATGCCCGGACGTTCGTCATCCTCCGCCTGCTCGGCGTGCTCGCCGGAGTGCTCGCGAAGGCGGTGGACGGGCGGATGCCGGCCGACCAGGAGACCATCCGCTATACCGGCGTCTACGGCCCGGACGTGCAGGGCGCGCCGTACCTGATGCGCGAGGTGCTCGGCGGCGGCTCCGGCGGCCGGTGGTACGCCGACGGCGAGGACACCATCCACGTCGTGCCCGACTCACGCAACATACCGGTCGAGTTCGCCGAGGCCCGCTGGCCGTTCCGGGTGGAGCGGCTCGGCCTTGCGGTCGACTCCGGCGGGCCGGGGCGCCACCGCGGCGGTCTCGGCTACGACAAGCACATCCGGATGCTCCGTGACGCCAACTTCATGTCGATCGCCGACCGGTCGTTGCTCGCCTGCTGGGGCGTGCGCGGCGGCCGGGCCGGTCGACCGTTCCAGGTCACCGTGGATCCTGGCGGCCCGAACGAGCGGGTCGTGGGCGCGCTCGCCGACGCCGAGCCGGTTCGGGCGGGCGAGGTGATCCGTATCCGGACCACCGGTGGCGGCGGCTGGGGCGACCCGCTGGACCGCCCGTACGCCGAGGTTGAGCGGGACGTGGCCTGGCGCAAGGTCTCCGTGGCCGGGGCGTGGGAGGACTATGGCGTGCGGATTGTCGATGGCACCGTCGACGAGGCGTCCTCCGAAGCCGAACGCGGTCGCCGGCGGGCCGAACGCACCGGCGACGAACCGTTCTTCGACCGCGGGCCGGGGTACCCGGCCCTCGCCGGTGGTCGCCCGTACGCCGACGTCGACATCGTCCATATGAGAACGAGGTGACCAGTGCCGGAGCCCATCGATGTGCGCAAGGTGCCGATCCGACACGTCTCCGACGCGTCCGGGCTGGCCGACCTGATCGACGCCGGCGAGCTCGACACCGACCGTGTCATCGCGGTGATCGGCAAGACGGAGGGCAACGGCGGCGTCAACGACTACACCCGCATCATCGCCGACCGGGCCTTCCGGGAGGTGCTCATGGCCAAGGGAACCCGGTCACCCGATGATGTGCGCCAGATCCCGATCGTCTGGTCGGGCGGCACCGACGGTGTGCTCTCTCCACACGCAACCGTCTTCGCGACCGTCCCGCCGGGACGCGTCGTGCCGACGGACGAACCGAGGCTCACGGTTGGGTACGCGATGAGCGAGCGGTTGCTGCCCGAGGACATCGGCCGCCGTCCGATGATCGAGAAGGTGGCCGCCGGGGTGGGCGAGGCGATGCGGCGGGCGGGCATCACCGACCCCGCCGATGTCCACTATGTACAGACGAAGACGCCCCTGCTGACCATCGACACCATCCGGGACGCGAAGAGCCGGGGCCAGACGGTCTGGACCGAGCAGACCCACGAGTCGATGGACCTGTCCAACGGGACCACCGCGCTCGGCATCGGGGTGGCCCTGGGCGAGTTTTCGCTGCCGGACGACGCGGACGTGCTGCGCAATCTCGACATCTACTCGTCGGTGTCGTCCTGCTCCTCGGGCGTGGAGCTGGATCGCGCGCAGATCGTCGTCGTCGGCAACGGCCGCGGGATCGGCGGCCGGTACCGGATCGGCCATTCGGTCATGCGGGACGCGCTCGACGCCGACGGCATCTGGGCCGCCATCCGCGACGCCGGCCTCGACCTGCCCGATCGTCCCCGCCCGACCGATCTCGACGGCCGGCTGGTCAACGTATTCCTCAAGTGTGAGGCGTCGCGCGACGGGATGGTCCGCGGCCGTCGCAACGCGATGCTGGACGACTCCGATGTGCACTGGCACCGCCAGATCAAGGCGTGTGTGGGCGGGGTGGCCGCGGCGGTGACCGGCGACCCGGCTGTTTTCGTCTCGGTCTCCGCGGCGCACCAGGGCCCTGACGGCGGCGGACCGGTGGCCGCGATCGTGGACCTGGGTCGGTGAACTGGTCCGCCCACGTGCCGGCCGGGGTCTCCACTGTGGATCTCCAGGCCGGGGGGTCGCTCCCCGGCTCCTGGGTGCCGCACTGGCGCGAGCGCCCATCGGCGGTCGTTCTCTCCACACTCGACAGTGTCGTGGTTACCGGGGAGGAGCTGGCCACCCGTACGGCGCAACTTGCCGGTCGGTACTCCTCGACCGGACTGGTCGCCGGCGATCGCGTGCTTCTCTCCGGCCCGACCGGCATCCCGCTCGTGCTGGCGTACGTGGCCGCGTTGCGGGCCGGACTCACGGTCGTGCCGGCCAACCCGGGCTACCCGGCGGCCGAACTCAAGTCCCTTGTGGACATCGCCCGCCCGGTGCTGGCGGTGATGGACGATCCCGAGCGGGTACGTGGCTTACCCGTACGGGCGACAAACCTGGATCTCGGGTCACTGCCCACCGATGGTGAGCCAACGCTGGACGTGGCCCGGCCGGACGACACCGCTCTGGTGATCTACACCTCGGGTACCACGGGCAAGCCCAAGGGTGTACCGCTTTCCCACGCGAACCTGCTGGCGAGCGCCCACGCCGTCCGGCTTGCCTGGCGGTGGGACCCCGGCGACGACCTCGCGCTGGCGCTGCCGCTGTTCCACGTCCACGGTCTCGGGGTAGGCCTGCACGGCACGCTGACGGCCGGGGCGAGCGCGACGCTCATCCCGAGGTTCGCGCCAGCCGCGGTCGCTGAGGCGATCGGGCGAGGTTCGACGATGTTCTTCGGCGTCCCCACGATGTACCACCGACTGGCGGACGCGCCCGAGCTCGGAACGCTCCGGCCGCTGCGGCTCGCGGTCAGCGGGTCGGCGCCGCTGCCGGCGGAACTGTTCGACGCGGTGCGCGCCGGCAGCGGACAGACCGTGCTGGAACGCTACGGCATGACCGAGACGGTGATGCTCGTCTCCAATCCGTACGACGGCGAGCGGCGGCCCGGCACCGTCGGCCTGCCCCTACCCGGCGTCGAGCTTCGCCTCGACCCGCGTGCCGGCGGGACCGCCGACATCCAGGTGCGCGGGCCGAACGTGATCCGCGGTTACCTCGATGATCCGGCGGAGACGGCCCGGGCGTACACATCCGACGGTTGGTTCCGGACCGGCGACCTGGGCGAGCTGGACCCGGCCGGATACCTACGGATCAGCGGACGGGCCAAGGAGCTCATCATCACCGGCGGATACAACGTGTACCCGCGCGAGGTGGAGGAGGTGCTCCGCGGCCATCCGGCTGTGACCGACGCGGCCGTTGTCGGAGCACCGTCGGCCCAGTGGGGCGAAACCGTGGTGGCATTCATCGTCGGTGACGCCGACGTGGCCGAGCTGGAGGCGTGGTGCGCCGATCGGCTCGTCGCGTACAAACGACCACGTGAGTGGCGCAGCGTCGACGCCATTCCTCGCAACGCATTGGGCAAGATCATGCGGCATGAGCTCGTACCGTGACCAGGAGCACAGACTCGTCGACCTGACCCGACCCAGTACCGTGATCCCATGCCGTTCGACATCGACCGGGTCCGGGCCGAGTACCCGGCGTTACGTGAGGGTTATGCGCACTTCGACGGGGCCGCCGGCACGCTGGTCGCCGCCCGCTGCTCGGACGCGATTGCCGGTGTGACCCGCAGCGCGGTGGCGAACAAGTCAACCGCGTTCGCGCCCGGCCGGCGGGCAATTGAGATCACCGAGAACGCCCGTGAGGCGGTGGCGGACCTTCTGGCCGTTGACGCCAACGGTGTTGTCTTCGGTCCGAGCGCCACCGCCCTGACCTACCTGGTCGCCCGCACGCTCGCGACGGGCTGGCAACCGGGGGACGAGGTTGTCGTGTCCCGGCTCGACCACGACGCCAACGTACGACCGTGGGTCCAGGCGGCCCAGCGGGCCGGTGCGACGCTTCGCTGGGCCGAGTTCGACCCCGCGACCGGGGAGCTGCCGGCCGCCCAGTACGCGACGTTGGTCTCCGACCGCACCCGGCTCGTCGCCGTGACCGCCGCGAGCAACGCCATCGGTACCCGGACCGACGTGCCCGCCATCGCCGGGCTGGCCCACGCCGCGGGAGCACTGTGCTATGTGGACGGTGTCCACGCCACGCCGCACGCATCAGTCGATGCCCCGGCGCTCGGCGCCGACTTCTATGTCACCAGTGCCTACAAGTGGTCCGGGCCGCACATCGCCGCCTGCGTCGCCTCACCCGCGCTCTGGGAGACGCTTCGACCGGAGAAACTGGTACCGTCGCCCGACTCGGTACCCGACCGGTTCGAGTTCGGCACGCCGAGCTTCGAGCTGCTGGCCGGTGTGACCGGAGCGGTCGAGCATCTGGGGATGCTCGCCGGTACGGAGGGCGACCGGCGTTCCCGGCTGGTCGCGTCGATGACCGCTGCTCGGGCTCACGAGGAGGAGCTATTCGGCATGCTGGTCGGCGGGCTGGCGGCGATCGACGGCGTGACGATATGCCCGGCGCCGGCCGACCGGTGCCCGACGGTGGCGTTACGGGTCGGGGACCAGCACCCGGATCGCACGGCCGAGCTCCTCGGCGACGAGGGGATCTGTGTCTTCTCCGGCGACTACTACGCGGCGGAGTACTTCCAGGCCATGGGGTTGCGGGATACCGGAGGCGCGGTCCGCGCGAGCATCTACCACTACAACACGGAGTCGGAGGTCGACCGTCTCCTCGATGCGGTCAAGCGGTGCCTGTCGCATACCTGACCGTCACGTCCGGTAAACCTCGGCCAGCGGTGCCGCGTCGTCTGGTCGAACGTCCGGAAACCCGGAAGGGTCGGGCGCCGATCTAGGAGGATCGCGATGAACCGGTACGGCCGGCTGGCACTACTGGGCGGGTTGGCCGCCCTCGCATTGACGGGCTGCGCACAGCCCGGCACCGGCTCCGCCGGTGGACCGTCCGCCGGTACGGGCTCGATCGGCGGCATGCCGGCGGTCACCCAGCCCTCCCCGATCGGCGACTACAAGGTGACATACAACTTCGGCGTCCCGTCGGAGCCGGTGACGATCAGCCATCCGCTGACGCCGCCGATCGCGTCCCCGCCGCAGCCCCCGCTGCCGTACCTGGTCGGCATCTACGTCGGCGACCACCCGACGGACAACCCCGCCTACCAGCGGATCTCGTTCTACTACCGCGGCGCGTTCCCGACGTACACCTTCAACTACGTACCCTCGGTGCTGAGTGACGGCCAGGGTACCCCGATCCCGTTGCAGGGCAACGCCTTCCTGCGCGTGGTGTTCAAGGACGCTCAGGCCCATGACGAGGCCGGCAAAACGACGATTACCTCGCAGCCGGCCAACCCGATCGGATACCAGAACCTGAAGTCGTACGGCTCCGCCGGTGACTTCGAGGGACACGTCACCTACGGCCTGGGCCTGCAGACGGCCGTCAACAGCGACCAGGTCCTGAAGATCCGTGCGGGCGAGCTGAAGAAGCCGGACGGATCCGGCGGGTTCTACTACGTGGTCCACTTCGACGTCCAGACTGCCTGATCATCGGTGATCGTGGCCGGCCCGCCCCGGGGGCGGGCCGGCCGCTTATGTCCTATGTGGATCTCAACGTGAACCGGGTCGCTGCGCGAGGAAGATGAACGGGCTGCGGACACCGGCGTTGAACCGCTCAGCTGCCTGCAGCGCGACCCTGATCCGGGTGCGGGGAGACATGTTCATGCCCGCCGTAGCGTAGAGCGCGCCGAGGGCGATCTGGTCGCCACAGCCGACCGCCGCGTACCCATCCGCCGCCTGGCCGACCTGGTAGTCGTCCTGGACGACGAACAGCTGGCCCGCGACGCCGACCAGGAACGTGCCTCCCTCCTCCCGTTCGTTCTCCTTGCGGGCCCAGCCGCCGTCCTTGAGGCAGGTCCGCAGCGCGTCGATGAACACGGTCGACATGAACCGCTCCAGCCCGCGCCTGCTGATCTGGGTCGGCTTCGGCGGGTCGAACGCATGGTGGATCAGCTGGCCCATGCGGAACGACGTCGTGAAGCCGAACAGGTACGGTCCATTGTGGAACACTTTGGTGTCGGCCCGGACGGTGAGGCTCCATCCGCTCACGCCCGCGCTGTCGCCGCCCATATAGACGCCGCCGTCGTGAACGAGCCCCACGATCGCAGTCATCCGCCGCTCCTCCGCCGTTACGGGGATCCAGCGTAACCTCAGCTCAAGCGAACAGGTCGTTGAGTTGATCTTCTTGTGGAAAACGCGGCGAGTCATCGACCAGGCTTTAATATCGGGGCATGAGCGAGCCGACATGAGAGCGATCGTCTACACGGAGACCGGCGACCCCGATGTGCTGACATTGGTCGAGCGCGACGTTCCCGAACCGGGGCCGGGTGAGGTACGGGTCCGGGTCCACGTGTCGGGCGTGAACCCGACGGACTGGAAGGCCCGCCGCGCGCCGAAGCCGGCGTTTCCCGAGACCGTCCCCAACCAGGACGGCTCCGGTGTGATCGACGCCGTCGGCCCCGACCTATCGCCCGACCGGATCGGCGAACGGGTCTGGATATGGGAGGCCGCCCGGCGGCGCGCCAACGGAACCGCGCAGGAGTACGTCACGGTGCCAGCTGCCCACGCGGTCGCACTACCTGATCATGCTTCGTTCGAGCTCGGTGCGAGTCTGGGCATCCCGGCGCTCACCGCGCACCGTTGCCTCACCACGTACGAGCTCAGCGACGGCCGGCTCGGACCCGGCGCCCTCAGCGGAATGGTCGTGCTCGTCGCCGGAGGTGCCGGAGCCGTGGGGAATGCGGCCATCCAGCTCGCCCGCTGGGCCGGCGCCGCTGTCATCTCCACCGTGAGCGGACCGGACAAGGCGGACCTCGCTCGCAAGGCCGGAGCGGACCTGGTCGTCAACTACCGGACCGGCGACGCCGCCGAGCAGATCCGCGGGTACGCGTCACGGGGGGTCGACATGGTCGTCGAGCTGGCTCCGTCGGCCAACGCCGCGCTCGACCACGCGGTCGTCGCCCCCGCCGCCACGATCGCCGTCTACGCGACCGAGGGTGACCACGACGCCGCCGCGCTACCCATCGGCCGCCTGATGTCGGCGAACACGCGATACCAGTTCGTGTTGGTCTACACCGTTCCGGAACTGGCCAAGGCGCAGGCGGTCGCCGATGTCAGTGTCGCCGTTGGAGCCGGTTCGATCCGTGTCGGCGAGGAGGCCGGACTCCCGCTGCACCGGTTCCCGCTCGCGGAGACCGCGGCGGCGCATCAAGCCGTCGAGAACTCGGTTGTTGGCAAGGTGCTCATCGACGTTGCCTGACGCGGTTCATCGAACATTTCGTCGACTGGGCCCAACCGACCTCAACCGATCTGGGCGATGGCCTTTGCCGCCGCATCGGCCGCCGGGCAGTTCCCGTGTCCCCGCCCGCACGCCGTGAGATCGCACATCCGGCAGGTCCAGCCGCCGTACTCCAACCGTCCACTCTCGACCTTCGTCCGGACGAGGCTCGCCAGCACCCGGCTGGTGAGCTCGTGCAGAGTCGACCGCTGAGCCGGCGTGAGTTCGCGGAGCGCCGTGTCGAGGACCTCCGCCCGCGCGGCGCGGATCCGGTCGGCTAACCGCCGCCCCCTGGCGGTGAGCGTGACCGATCGGGATCGGCCGTCGGCGCCAGGGCCCCGGCTGACCAGCCCTTCGTCGGCGAGTCGGTCGATCAGCCGGACGGCGCCCGACGGCGTGAGCCCGACTACGCGGCGTACCTGGTCGACGGTCGGGCGATCGAGAAACTGGTCCAAGGCCGACAGTGCCGCCGCCGCGGTCGGCGATTGGCCGGCGGTCGAGGCGGCGTGCACCGTGGAGTCGGTGAGAAACAGCGCGAGCGCGCCGAGCACGTTCGCCTCGGCTGTGCTCACTTGAGTTCATACGTCAGCGTGACGGGCATGTTCGGGTAGTCGGCATGGGTGGAGACGCTCTTGAGCCGACCGCTTACGCCGGCGAGGTCTCCGGTGCCCGCCACGATTCGCGATGTCATGTTTGCGGTCGTTCCGTCGTAGGTGCCCTCGCCGCGCAGGACCACCGTCCCCGACCGTCCGGCCAGTGTCGCCGAGATCTCCATGATCGTCACATATGTGCTGCTTCCGTCCGCCGCGTAGTACAGAAGCGATTCGAACGTGGCCGCGTCGACGGCATCATCGGTGCCGGCGAGCGTGACTTCAGCCCGGGCGAATTTGCGCCCGTCCTCGAGCTCACGGTACGGCTTCTCGTCCCAGGACTTGATCTCCAGCTTGGTCTTCAGTGTCCTAGCCATGCTCTCACCGTATGTGTGACTCACGCACATGTCGACCGGAACGAGGTTCGGTGGCCGGGAGGTCCCCCCGCCGGAGTGGGCGCAGGTTCCCCTGGTCGGTGCTGGGAAGCCGAGGGCCGGGGATAAGCCCGGCAAGCCGGACAAACCGGGGTAGGTTACCCTCTTTCCCCACCGGAGAGCGCATGCCAAGATCGGGGTCTGCGTATCAGACACGACGCCTCGAGTCGCATGTGGTACCGGTACAGCGATCTTGCAGCGGCGGTCCCGGCATATGGACAAACGCGCGCACGGCTCCAGAGTCATGCCGCACGTGTATCCACTTTGGATAGACCGACGTGTCCGACCGGTGGGATCCGGAGCGCCCAGCGTGTAGGCCGCTGGCGCGGCCAGTCGCGACGTGTCACGCGCACGCGAACGCGACGGCCGGGCTACCGACCGGCGAGCAGCCGGTTCACGGCTCCGTCCACGTCCAGGTGGTCGGTCTCGCGGCCACGAGGTACAACGACGTAGGTACGCCGAAGGAATCGGACGAGTACGCTGCGCGGTACCTCGAACAGCGCGTTACCGTCCGGACTGGACAGTGCGAGGGCGACGAAGTCACCCCGCGGGGTGGCCCACGGCCACACTCGCACGTCGCCGATGCCGGCCGGCTCGTCGAGACCGGTGACCAAGAGCTCACGGGCGAACGACCAGCTCACCGTCTCGCCGCTGGCGGTCTCGGCGTGAAAGAGGACATGCACCGCGTACGGGTCGCCCGGGTCGTAGCGCAGGCTCGCGCGGACGGGCAGGGAGGTCGCGTCCGGTGCCACGAGTCGCAGCGATGTCTCGACCTCGACGGTCTGCGGACGAATGGCGCTCATGGCTGACTCCCCCCGGCCGAGCAGCGGGACGCCCCCTTGCCCCGCACCTCCATACTTAAGTCATACATGCCAGGACGGTGTGTCATTTGCTGATCTCACCCGGTAGTGGTAGGAGACTTCAGGCGCGGAATCCTGAATGTCATTGGATGCTGTTGCTGTCCTCTTGTGGCCTGAGACAAACGCTTCGGCGCCCCTCGTACCGGTGGATCCGATGACCGTCTCACCTCGGTAACGGACGCGACACGGCTGGAGTGACGCAATGAGTCGAGGCGGGCGCTGGCGAGCGATGCGAGAACGGGTGATCACGACCCGATCCGGCCGGCTCACGATGCAGGTCCTCGTCGGGGTCGTGGGAACGCTTGTCGTCGCGACCGGCCTGGTCCTGGTGCCGCTACCCGGACCGGGCTGGCTGATCGTCCTCGGCGGCCTGGCCATCTGGGCCATCGAGTTCGCGTGGGCGCGCAACCTGCTGAACTTCACCCGCCACCGGCTGGAGTGGTGGTGGCACTGGCTCGGCCGGCAACACTGGAGCCTGCGTGTCCTCGTTGGACTATCCGGGGTCGTCCTCGTAGTGGCGTTGACATGGGCGTCGCTCGCCCTCAGCCTGCATATCCGGACGCCGGCCGAACTGTGGGGCAAGCTCACCGACTAGTCGTTTGTGGACAGTCCGGTCAACGCGGCGGCGATGGCAACCTGGGCACGATCGAGCTCGACTTCGCCGTCCTCGACATCCCAGAGCGCGTTCTGCAGAACCCGGCCGAGAGTCCAGCCCACCGCCCGCTCCCGGTCCAGCCCGACGACCTCGACCATCAGATCGAATCGGCGCTTGACGGCCCGAGCCACGTCGCCCGTGGCGAGCACGTCGTCCCACCGGTTATGCAGCGCCGGGAGCAGTTCGAAGCAAGGGTCCCCGGCGAGCGGCTTCGGGTCGATCGCCAGCCATGGCTCCCGCGTACCAGCGAGGACGTTGTCATAATGCAGGTCCCAGTGCAGCATCCGGTCGCCGGGCTCGTCGACGAGTTCGGCGACTGCGCCCGCGCAGTACCCGACGAGCCGCCGTTCGCCGACGCCCAGCACGCGGAGGGCGCCGGGAACCGCGGCGAGCATCGCGGCCGCGATATCGGCCAGCCGGCGCAGGTCCGGCGGGGCGGCCACCGACACCAGCCGCGCCATGATCTCGGCGAGCGGCTGCAGAGCGGCAAGGTCGTTTTCGACCACACCGAGCGGACGGCTGGCGTCGAGGCGCTCCAGGAGCATGGCTCCGGATGCAGGGTCGTGATCCAGCAGGAGGACGGTACCCTGGCCGTTCCATTCGCGCAGGCCGACGGGTTCGCCGGCGGTCTCGTCGTCCAACGGCTGAAGCTTCAACGCGGCCGGCGTTCCGTCGTCGCATACGACCGGTAGTACCAGCGAGACCAAGCCATGCCGACCGGGTCCGTCCGGCCGGAGCGACCAACGCTCCATTGTGGACGAAGCTAGGGTTGGGAGCGCCGCGGTCCAGGCGCGGCCTTGGTCGCCCCAGATCCGGGCGTGCGCAGCGGCCAGCTCGGGTGGGACGGCGATGACCATCCCGCCAGCCTGCCAGGCCGCGCCGCGCAGTGTCAGCAGGGGCACCCTACTGTCCGGTGGGTGTCGAAAGGGTGCCCGTGCTTGTTGGGCCCGCTTGCAGGGCCGCTCAGAACCGGTCGCCGCCCGAGAACATCTGCTCGAGCGAGTCGGCCGTGGTGGTGACCAGTTGCAGCGGGCTTTCGAACTCGTTGATCTGCAGGTTGCTCAATGGAAGCGAATGGCGGAAAGTCACGAGGTTGCCGGCGAGTGCCATTCCACCGCAGACGGTGTTACCGATCCGGCGCAGGGCCGCGGCGAGGTCGACCGAGCCGAGCTCGCCAAACGGAGACTCAAGCTGAATCCACTGCTCACCGTCGGCCAACGACAAATGCCAGACGATCACAACCTGCGAGCGCAGACCTCCGGTTTCGAAGACGAGCTTGATCATGTTTGGGCCCTCGTCCGCGATCTTGTAGTGGTTGTGTACGTACGTGACGAGGTCGTTCCACGTGGTCATGCGGGTCTCCGTTCGGGGGAGTCAACGTCAGCAACAGGGCGTCAGGGTAGCCGGCGTTCGCCTGCGACACTGTCGGGGCGGCTACAGTCCTACGGGACTCTTCGCGGGGCCGGGCATCGACCCACCGGCGAGCGTCCATATTACGAACGGCCGGCCGGAGATCGGGGCGTAGCCATAGCCCGGGTGCCACCGCGAGGTCGTCCCCCCTCCGCGGCGGCATCGCCATTGCGGTGACCCCTTCGGCGTTACGCTTGGCACATCCGTCGCAGGACCGGTGCTGAGGAGGAGAACATGACCAGTGGCATTCCGACCGGCCCGGCCGGCGTCCCGATCCCGCCCTCCGCGACCGGAGGCGTCGAGCCTGGCCCGAACCGGGCGATGGTCACGGTGGCGACCTACACCGACTACGCGGCCGCGCAGCGGGCGGTCGACTACCTCTCCGACCAGAAGTTCCCGGTGGAGAAGACCGCGATCGTCGGCACCGACCTCACACTGGTGGAGACCGTGCTGGGCCGGCTCACCACTGGTCGTGCGGCTCTGGCCGGGGCCGCCACCGGAGCCTGGTTCGGTCTCTTCATCGGCCTGTTGTTCGGTCTCTTCAGCGGGCGGGGGTGGCTCGCCATCCTTGTCACGTCCATCGTCATCGGCGCGGTGTGGTTCGCCATCTTCGGCGCTATCGCCCACGCGGCCACGGGTGGCCGGCGCGACTTCAAGTCGCGGAGCTCGCTACGGGCCCGGCAGTATGCTGTCAACGTCGAGTCGGATGTCGCCGACCAGGCCCGGCAGTTGCTCGTACGGCTCAACTGGAACACCAGCGGCGCCGCCTGACCGCGGCCCGCGCCCGTCACCGCTCAGGCCGGCGGTCCGGTCGCCAGGGTCACGGTGGCCTCGTGGCCGCGGCCGAGCCTGTCCAGCCATCCGATCCTGGCCGAGTCGTTGGGGTGGTGCGGCACCATCAGCTGACCGATCGTGGTCGGCGAGTCCACAGTGGATCCGTCCATCGACACGATAATGTCACCGGTCTCGATACCGACGCTGTCGGCGGGGGAGTCTGGCACAACCCCCACAACGCCGGCGCCGGCCGGCCCGTTGGTCGACGATGTGGTGAGGACGCCGAGGAACGCGGTCGGTCCGATGTGGATCGTCGCAGAGCCACGGCCAGCCGTGATCTCGTTGGCGATGCTCATCGCCTGCTTGATCGGGATGGCGTAACCGCGTCCGCCCGTCACCTGGTACCGGAAACCGGACGTCGCCGCGGTGTCGATGCCGATTACCCGTCCGTTCGCGTCGACGAGCGGGCCACCCGAGTCGCCGGGCTTGATGTCGGCGGCGATCTCGATGAGTCCCGTGAGACGCTCGGAGCCGCCGGAGTCGTCGGTCGCGGTGATCGCGCGGTCGACGGCGGTCACCGTGCCGGTGACGGCACTCGGGGTACCGCCGGCGCCCCCGGCGTTGCCCAGTGCCAGGACCGGTTGGCCCACCGTCACCGCGTCCGAGTCGCCAAGGGTGGCGGTGGCGAGCCCGCTGGCTCCGTTGAGCTGGACGACCGCTATGTCCTCGGACTGGCTGTAGCCGACCACGGTCCCGTCGTACGTTCGGCCGTTACCGACGTCAAACGCTCTGAGCTGGGTCTCGCCGGCGATGACGTGGTTGTTCGTCAGGACGAGCCCGGTCGAAGTGAGCACGACCCCGGTCCCGGCGGCGCGGGCATTCTGCAGACCGAGCGTGGTGTTGATGTCCACCACGGCAGGGTCGACCTTCGCGGCGAGCGCGTCCTCGTCGATCGCCGTCGCGGGTGAACTCGTCGGTGGTGTGGACTGGGTGGTCGGAGCCGGGGCAGGTTGGGTGGCCCCGATGCCCGGGCTGAGTGCCGAGTTGGAGTCGGTCATACCGCCGGTGAGCAGGTATGCGCCGACAACTCCCACGACGAGGGCCATCACGGCGAGCACGACCAACGCGAACAGAAGGCCGCCGCGGCGGCGCGGTGGGGGCGCCGGCTGCCATCCGGGCCACGGCTGCGCCGGCCATCCTTGCGGCTGCGTCGTCGTCACCGGCTGGTACGCGGTCGGGGTGTGCCAAGCTGAGGGCGCTGCCCAGGGTGACGACGGATCCACCGGAGGCAGGGGAGCCGTCACCGGCTCATTCGTCGGTCCGGGCTCAGGTTGATGCCGCCACCCCGGCGACTCCTGTGGCCACGTCATCACCGACACCTCCGGAAGCGATCGTCTCAGCACTACCAGTAGACAACAGGTTGCTGCGGCATGACTGGAGATCCGCTGTGCCCTGGCTGTGCACTCCGGCGGTATCCGGCATCTGACGCTGGGGAAACGGGAAACCGGCCGTCGGAGCAGGGTGGTAGTTTCCACTCATGCCCGACTTGCCGGTTGAATCGCCGCAAACACCACATTGGTCGTCGGTCGCCGACCACTTCCGCGGCGAGGAGCTCGCGAGGATCTACGCCGAGAGGTTCAGCGCCGCCGAGATGGAGAGCAAGCGGCAGCTGTGGCAGGCGCTCTACGAAGGCTTCTTCACCCGCTTCATCCGGCCCACCGACACCGTGCTGGACCTCGCGGCCGGGTCATGTGAGTTCATCAACGCCTGCCGGGCGGCCAACAAGATCGCGGTCGATCTCAACCCCGACGTCAAGACGTGGGCCGACGAAGCCACCCGGGTGGTGGTCGCGCCCAGCACCGAGATGCCCGAAGTAGCCGATGCCTCGGTCGACGTGGTCTTCTGTTCCAACTTCTTCGAGCACCTCCCGGATAAGGTGGCTCTCCTCGACACGCTGGCCGAGTGCCGGCGGACGCTCCGGCCGGGCGGACAGATCCTTGTCCTCATGCCCAACCTGCGCTATGTCGGCGCGCGGTACTGGGACTACTTCGACCACCACCTGCCGCTGACTCATCGGAGTCTCGTCGAGGGTTTGAATCTCGCCGGTTTCCAGGCTCACCGGGTCATTCCCAGGTTCGTCCCGTACACGGTGAAGGACGCCCCGGTCAAGGTACGCCGGTTCATGATCCGGGCCTACCTGGGCGCTCCGCCGATCTGGCGGATCCTCGGTCGCCAGATGTTCGTGGCCGCGCACAAGGTCGCGGTCGAACGACGGTAGCCTCGACGGGTGCTCTACGTCGGCACGTCTGGCTGGCAGTACCGGTCGTGGCGAGGACCCTTCTACCCACCAGGCGTTCCGCAACGACAGTGGCTGTCGTACTACGCCGAGCGCTTCGCCACCGTCGAGGTGAACAACGCGTTCTACCGGCTGCCCGAGCGGGACACGTTCGCCTCGTGGCGGGCGCAGATCCCGCCCGACGTCAGGGTGGCGGTGAAGGTGAGCCGCTATCTCACGCACGTTCGGCGATTGCGCGAGCCGGCCGAACCGGTTGCCCGATTCTGGTCCCGGGCCGAGGCCCTGGGACCACAGCTCGGCCCGGTGCTGCTCCAGCTACCACCGAACCTGCCGTCCGACGTCGGGGTCCTCGATGCCGCCCTGGCCGCGTTCCCGCGCGAGGCCGTGATCGCGGTCGAGCCTCGTCATACGTCGTGGTTCACGGAAGCGATCGAGGAGACTCTGCGACGGCGTGGGGTCGTTCTGTGCTGGGCGGATCGCGCCGGCCGGCCCGTGACGCCGTTGTGGCGTACCGCCGGCGTCGGCTATCTACGGATGCATGAGGGCACGGCCGATCCGCGCCCGAGATACGGGCAGCGTGCGTTGGAGTCCTGGTTGGAGCGGATAGAGTCCACATTCGACACTCGTACGAACGACGTGTTCGTCTACTTCAACAACGATGCGGGCGCCGCCGCGGTGGCCGACGCGTTCGACTTCGTCGCCCAGGCGCGGCGGATGGGCCTTCACGTCGCGCGGGACTGATTCGTCTATCCACTGTGGCTGGTGTAGCTGGTTGGTGGCTCGCCCGTTTCGATGATCACCGCCATATAGTGGGATTCCTTTTGCAGTGCCTTCGTACGGGTGTGCTAGAGTGTGACCATGGTCGATGAGCTGCCGGAGGGGTTGGAGACGATGCCGCCCGGCCCCGAGTTGGCGGTGGCGGTGGCGTCGGTGGACCGGTCCCGGCTGGGCGGGTCGGATGCGATCACCCTGGCCCAGGCCCGGGCCCGCCTCATCGCCCACGAGCAGGCCCAGTTGCTGGCCGACCTGGTCGAGGTCAGCCGCACCGACTGGCACACCCCGCCCCGGGTGTTATCCCGCATGCATTCCCCGGATGAGTACTCGCTCGATCAGATCGCCTGGGGGTTGACCTGGTCGCTGCCGGCGGCCAAGGCGCAGCTGGCGTTGGCCACCGACCTGATCAACCGGTTGCCGGCGGTGTACCAGGCCCTGATAGGACACTGCCTGGGGGCCCGCCTAGCAAAACGAGGCGTACAGCTTCAATCCTGGCTGCTGACCAATGCGACTGGTCGCCCGCGCTGGTCAGCGGATGAAACTGCTCCCTCCGTCATGGGACCAGGCGGTACATGCGGAAGTAGCGGGTCTCCATCGGAAGGACCTCGACTTCGCTAAAGCCAGCCTCGCCGGCGTACCGGCGAAGTGTCGATGGACGCATCACGGCTCCGGTCGCCGCTGTCTGCGGGTCTCCCATGGCTTCGGGCAGGCAGGACACCACGCTCCATCCGTACGCGTACCGGTCCCGGTATGAGGCAGGCGCGGTGAACTCGTCCCCGGTGTATTCGTCAACCACGACCACCGAGCCGCCGATGGTGAGCAGGTCGCGTGCAGCCCTCAGCACATCCACCGGACGTGACATGTCGTGCAGCGCCTCGAAGATAGTTACCAGGTCGTACGGGCCGGACAGGTCGGGGTGCGCGGCATCCAGGACGGAGAAGCTCACTCGGTCGGCCACACCGAACTCTTTGGCGTGCCGGTTGGCGGCGTCGACACGGCTTCGGTCAAGATCGAAGCCGTCTACTGTGATCTTCGGATATGCCTGTGCCATGGCGATGCTCGACCAGCCGGTTCCGCAGGCGATGTCGGCGACGTGCGCGGGCGGTTGCGCGCGCAGCCGCCGATCGACCAGCGGAATCGCCGGAAGCCACTCCTTACCAACCAGGTTGAGGTAGAGCGCCCGATTGATCTCCCCGGCGCCGAGCTCTGACGGCGGCGGCGAAGGTGGCCGCAGCACGCCGCCGGTCCGAAACGCCTCCACCAGCTGCGGCAGCGGCCGCCCGGCGCGGACGATGTCAAGGCCCTTGAGGGCCTCGTAGTAGACGCTGTCGCGGTCCGCGAGGACCGCGCGATGCTCGGCCGGGAGGCGGTAGCGTCGCATGAGCGGCTCCGCTCTGGCGTCATCCACGCCGAGCAATCCGCTGCTGGCGTGGTGCTCGAGCCACTCCCGGACGTGGCGCTCGGCGGTTCCGGTGCGCTTGGCCAGCTCCGTCGACGTGGACGGGCCAGCGTCCGAGAGCGCCCCGTAGAGTCCGAGCTGCTGTCCTATGTAGACGGTGTAGAGCTCGAGTGCGCCGATGGCATTGAGGAAGAGCCGCTCGACCAGCGCCTTCGTCGCGTCGTCGCCGCTCATGGCTGAGCACCGGCGCTCGTCGCATTGCCACGCGGGACTGTGTGCGACCCGGCCCCGCCGGTGGATGCAGTCGGCGCCACGGGTATGCCGATGTCCCTGTTGGCGCGCTGGGAGGCGATGTGCCGCGCGATGTGTCGCGCATCCCTGCCAACGCCGCCGATCAGAGACGAGGATCCCGTGGATAGGAAGAAACGGCCGATGAAGTAGAGCCCGGGCTCCGATCGGACGACCCCACGCTCGTGCACCGGTTCGCCGTCTGGATCGAAGGCGGGGAGATCGATCCAGCCGAAGTCGGGCACGAACCCGGTGCACCAGATCACGTTCGCGGGGTCGAGGACTGCACCGTCTGCGAGCATCGGCAGGCCCTCGCGCACGCCGGTCACGCGTGGCACCCGCTCAATTCCAGCTCGGATGAGATCCTTCCGTCTGACTCGAGCGAGCGGGAGCCCCCGACCGGATAGCTGGTCCCGAGCCTTTCGGCCTATCGGCGTCCGCAGCGTCAACACATGCGAAAGCAGGAACCAGAACGGCGGCGTGAACAGGCGATCCGGTATACCCCCGGCGCGGACCGGCTCTTGGCCCGTATCCCGACCGGACAGCCATGTCGGGTGACGGGCGGACGATTCCAGGGCGATCTCGGCCCCCGAGTTTCCGGCGCCGACGACCAGGACAGAACCCTCCCGGAGCTGCGCCGGGTTTCGGTACTCGCTCGAATGGAGCTGCACGATGTTCGGATCGAGCTCGGAGGCGAACACCGGGATCCGTGGGGACTGGTAACCGCCCGTCGCCACCACCACGTTGTCGGCCTCGTACCGGCTTAGCCCGGACGTGACCACATACCCGCCTCGCTCCCGGGAGAACTCGTCAACGCGGATCCCGGTGCGGACCGGGAGCCGGTATCGGGTCGCATACGACTCGAGATAGTCCGCCACGTCATCCTTGGTCGGGTACGACCATGCCGGCGCTGGGAAGGACCAGCCGGGCAGCCCGTCGTAGCGAGCGGGCGTGAACACCCGGAGCGAGTCCCATCGCTTGCGCCAGGAGTCGCCGATCCGCTCGCCCGCCTCGAGGATGACGAACGGTCGACCTCGCCGCGCCAGGTGATACCCAACCGCAAGGCCGGCCTGCCCACCGCCGATGATCACCGTTTCGACGTCTGTGTGCTCAGGGGTCATCTCGCTCTCCCATCGCAGTCGACGCTAGGGGGCAATCACGCCTGCCGCGTCGGGTGAACCAACCAAACGGTGCCGGCGAGGCGTGGGTAATTCTGTGTAGTCACGGCGCGGACTCGCTGCGGCGCGCACTTTCCGTCGCAGGGCATAGCGCACGTACCAGACCAACATGAGTCCCGTTGAGATCAGGTAGAAGGTGTGCAGCACCCACACGGGGCCGGCCGGCAGATCGAAGACGTACACGGAATGGATCACATTGCCTATGTTGGCGAGCAGGATGTTGCTCAGACTGTACGAACTCAGATCCTTCGTTCGGCCCGCCTTCACCAGCATGGGCAGCGTGCTCACCGCGAAGATCACGGTCGAGATCGCGCCGGCCATCACCGGGAGATTGAGTTCCATCGCCGCCTCCGTGCCGCCGTTGTGCCGGGTACGAGGACGACGGTATGGATCGGGTGTCGCGGGCCGCGTCGGTTGAAACACGCAATCTGCGCGGTCGTGCGAATGGGTGATTCTCCGTATGCGGCTACACGAGGTCGTGCTCGTAGGCGTATGCGGTGGCCGCCGCCCGCGATGACAGGCCAAGCTTCGTGAAGATGTTACTCACGTGGCGCGCCACCGTCTTCTCGCTCAGGAATAGCTCCGCGGCAATGGCGCGGTTGGTCTTGCCGGACGCGACGTGACGCAGCACCTGCGTCTCACGGGCGGTTAACCCACCCTGGGGCTTCGCCGCTCGGTGGGCGAGCGCCTCCGCTCGGGCGACGTCGGGCGCTGCACCGAGCTGGTCGAATATCCAGGCCGCCGCGTCGAACTCCATCCGCGCGGTGTCCTCGTCCCCCAGCGCCCGGCAAGTCAGTCCTATGAGGACACGTGTCCGCGCTGTCTCGTAGGGCGCGTCGAGCTCGTGCCAAGCCGTCCACGCCTGGCGCAGCGCGGCAAGCGCGTCTCGGGCGTGGCCGACAGCGAGAAGGACCGACCCCTTCGTGTAGGCGGCCATCGCCCTCAGCAACGGCGCACCGACCTGATCGGCAATTTCCGACAGGTCATCGGCGGCGGCGCGTGCGGCGTTGACGTCCTTCGCAGCGAGCATGATCTCCACGTGCGCTGCCAGCAGCCTTGGCCGCAGCATTGGTGCCTGCGTCTCATGCAGAGCGAGACGGATCGCGGCCTGTGCGGCATCGACCTGACCCTGGGCCAGTCGAAGTTGGGCCAGGCCTGGCTGCGTCTGATGTCCCCATTGGCTGGCCTGACGATAAGCCTCCTCGGCGTCCGCGAATCCTCCGCGCAGCCGGTGCAGCTCGGCCAGCCGATAGAGCGCCGCGCCCACCGCCGGGTGACGCGACTGCACGAACCGCTCCCGAGCCCGTTGGGCGGCGTCGACCGCGTCCGGCCAGGCCCCGTGCAACTGCATGATCTCGGCACGGTGCACCAGGCACTGGCCGTTGAACGGAACGAGGTCGGGCTGGGACTCACACCATCGGGTCAGAGCCGTCGTCCACTCCCTGGCACGACGAAGATCGAACACCTCCTGACACGCGTCGATCACGGCGCAGTAGATGATTCCGCTGATGATTGGCGAAACCTCCCCGGCCGTCACGGCGACCATCGTCTCGTCGAGCAGCGCGAGGCCGTCCGTAATCTCACCGAGCATGATCGATGACTGGCCGAGGCCGAGCCGGCCGAGGGCCATCAGATCGGGCTCGTGATAGAGATCGCCGATCTTGGCAGCCTGAGCGAAAGTGGCGTGGGCCGTCGCGGCGTCTCCTCCCACAAGAGCCTGCAGCGCGACCGGCACGAGCAGGAATCCCTGCTCCACGCATTCCTGCTGCGAATCGTCGAGCAATCGCTTCGCCCGGGCGAGCCAGCCACCACCGCGCGCCGTCTCGCCCCGGTCCATCAGGCTCATCCCGAGCCAGAGGGCCCAGCGAGCGGCGCCGCGCGTGTCGCCACGATTCATCCGCTCGTGATGGCCTCGCTCAAACAGGGCGTCGCCGTCGGCATCTCGGCCGAGCAGGCGAGCCGACACGGCGAGCCGCTCCAGGTCGTCGGACTCGAGTGGCGCGTCGTGATCGGCGGCCGAGAGCTGAGCGAAGGCGTCCGCCCAGGCCTTCCGGTCGTAGGATTGCCGACCCTGATGGAGCGCCTCGGCCGTCACAGCTCCATCACACCACGACGAACAACGGGTACGCAGCAACGGCCGACCCGAGTAGTGAACGGAGGTGCGGCCCTCGACCATCCTCATCTGCGGATTCGCCGTTCTGAGCATCTCAGAGCGCCTACGCTGCCGCGGGCGCCAGCGTCGCGCGGCGGGAGCCGGCAGTCGGCGTCGGGACGTTCGGGGCGGGGCCCTTACCTTGGCCGGACGCGCGGTGCGTCGCGGGTTGGACAGGTTGGGTACCGATCTCCCATGGGCGGCGCAGGTGAGGGGGGCTTGATCTGGTCGCTTGCCGTAGCACCGGCCTCCTCACCGTCGACGAACCAGAGCTACCGACGAAATAGTCCACAGTAGACTACCCGGCCGCCAACTCGTACGAGCGAGTCGATGACTGACGACGTCGGACGGCCGCGATCCAGAGCGCGCTCACGAGTGCAAAGCGGTGACACCGAGAACGACCGGTCCGGGCGCGCCGAAGAGCTTGAGGGCGCTCGCCAGCAGCAGGGGTACGCACCAACAGGGCATCGGCGTGGCACCATGGCGGGATGGGCCGCTGGCGGTGTCCGGCGTGTGATCGGGAGTTCGCCAGGGAGCATCAGTCACACGTATGCGTACCGGGCAACACCGTCGAGGAGACTTTCGCCGGTCGTCCGGCGGTCCAGCGGGAGATCTACAACGCCATCGTCGGATACCTTCAGACGCTCGGACCGGTGCACATCGACGCCGTCAAGGTCGGTGTGTTCCTCAAGAATGAGACCAAGTTGGCCGAGGTTCGTCCTATGGCCCGAGCGTTGTCGCTCAGCGTGGTGTTGCCGTATCCCCTCGACCACCATCGCGTCAGTCGCCGCATGAAAGTATCTGCCGATCGCATCGCCCACAATGTCAAGCTGTCGACCGTGTCCGATGTGGACGATGAGCTGAAGGAGTGGCTGGCACAGGCCTACGACGCGGCCAGCTGATGATTCACCGATGCAGCCGGTCGATGACGCCATCCAGGTCCTGCCGCTGGATCGCGGCCGCCATCAGGTCGGGAAACGCGTCCGGCGTACAGGCGAACACGGGGATGCCCAAGGAAGCGAGCGCGGCCGCGTTGTCATGGTCATAGGACGGTGCTCCCTCGTCCGAGAGGGCCAGCAGCGCGATCACCTGCACTCCGGCCGCGGTGAGGCTGGCGACCCGTCGCAGCATCTCGTCCCGTACCCCGCCTTCGTACAGGTCGCTGATGAGCACCACGATGCTCTCACGCGGGCGCGTGATGAGTCCCTGGCAGTAGGCGATGGCGCGGTTGACATCCGTCCCGCCACCAAGCTGCGTGCCGAAGAGTACCTCGACCGGGTCGTGCAGGGCGTCGGTGAGATCTACGACCGTAGTATCGAAGACCACCAATGATGTCCGCAACGCCCGGATCGAGGCCAGTACGGCTGCGAAGACCCCACTGTAGACAACGGACGCCGCCATCGATCCGGACTGGTCCACGCAGAGCACCACGTCGCGCTGGACGGCGTTGGTGCGCCGGCCGTAGCCGACCAGCCGTTCGGGCACGATCGTGCCGTACCCCGGCTGGTAGTGCTTGAGGTTGGCCAGGATGGTGCGGCCCCAGTCGATGTCGTGATGGCGTGGTCGGCTCACCCGCGCGGCGCGGTTGAGGGCGCCGGTGAGGGCGGCCTTCGTCTTCTGGACGATCCGGCGTTCGAGGTCCGAGACCACCGTGGCGACCACGTGCCGGGCGGCCTGCCGGGTCGCCTCCGGCATCACCCGGTTGAGCGAGAGCAGCGTGCCGACCAGGTGCACATCGGCCTCGACCGCCTCTAGCATCTCGGGCTCGAGCAGAAGTCTGGTCAGGTCGAGTCGCTCGATCGCGTCGGCCTGCATGACCTGGACCACTGTGGACGGAAAGTAGGTCCGGATGTCACCGAGCCAGCGGGCGACCGACGGCGCCGACGCCTCCAGGCCGGCACCGCGCGGACCGGTGGTATCCGACGGCCCATCGGCGCTGCCGTACAGGGCCGCGAGCGCGGTGTCGATGGCGATGTCGGACCCGCCCAGCTGCTGCCCGGTTCCGTCGGCCGACCCGCCGAGCACCAGTCGCCACCGGCGCAGCCGCTCGTGCCCGCCGGAAGCCGTGCCGCCGGGCTCACCGGGGCGAGGCTCACTCATCGGGCAACCCAGGAATGTCACGGCCCAGCAGGATCCGCACCGTGGGCAGTACGAGCACCGCCCGCTGGTGGTCCAGCTCTTCGTCAGCCGCCTCACGGCCGGTGGGCGCTGCGCCGAGGTGGCGGGCCCGTTCGCCGATCGCTCGCCGCTCCGGGTCGGCGAATGTGCCGAATGTCCGGCGCAGCAAGGGGAGCACTTCGACAAACGTGTCGTCAGGAATGTCGGCCAGCCAAGTGTCGACGAGAGTGAGCAACCGCTGGTCGTGCACGAGCAGTAGCCCGCCATCCGCCAGGAAACCTTCGATCCAGGCCGCCGCTCGCCCCGGCGGGATCCCGACCGTGAGCATACGGCCCAGCCGGCGCCTCACCTCGTCGGCCGCGAGCTGGTCGACGTCGAGCAGGAGCCGGGTCACCCGGCCGCCAATCAGGCCGTGCAGGTCGTCCCGGTCGGCCAGTCCTGCTAACGCCTGATGCCACTCGGCCTGCAGGGACTCCTCGGCGAGCAGTCCCAGCGCGAGGTGGACCCCGTCGATATGCTCGCGCATCGCTGTGGCCGCGCCGTCGTCGAGCGATATCACGGCCGCGGGCAGACCGATGCAGATGCGCGGAACCAGCCCGTGCGTCACACCCCGGACCGAGGCGACATCCGTACCGCGCACATCGCCGTAACGCAAGGTTCGCGCCAGCGCCGGCAGCGCTGCCATGAGATGGGTGACATCGAGGTCCAGGGCGGCCCGGTCACCGAGTGCGCGCAGAACCACCGGCCAGGCCTCGGCCAGATCGGCGAGCAGGCACTGCTGGACGAGTCGGGTGACTGCGTGCAGCGAGTCCGCGGCCGTCGCGAGTTCCGTCGTCCTGGCCGTCGCCGCGGCGGCCACGGTCGTGCCGTAGGCGCCCGCCTCGATGAGGTCGACCGCGAAATGCGGGTGCCAGTTCAGCCGCCAGGACTCCCAGAACGTACCCAGGCCGCGGCGCTCCGGTGCCGGGTTGCCCCAGTCGACACCCAGCAGTCGCAATCGGTGCAGCAACCGGCTCCGATCCAGATCGATGCCACGACGAAGGTCGAGGTCGATGTCGGTCGCGACCGGCGACGGCTTGAGCCGCAGCCGGCGCTGGGTCGCCGCGACATCGGTGACCAGCGGCACCGACGGTGTTTCCGGGGGGACGCCGCCGAGCCGTTCGCCGACCACCATCTTCCGGTCGACGAGGCTCGCGCGGAGCTCGTCACCGTCGCAGAGCACGGCCCGGGTCGCTTCCGAGACCTCGGCGAGACCAGCCAATGGGCGCCCACGCAGCACGGCCAGACTCTCGGCCAGCCGCACCGCCTCGATCACATGGGCGCTCGAGACCGGTTGGCCCTCGGTGCGCAGCAGGGCGGCGACCGCCACGAGCCACCGGGTGACCGGGCGGTCCGGTTCGGTGAAGAGGTGGTGGTACCAGCCGGGCGAGGCGACGCCTGCGCCGTACCCTTGCCAGGACGCGAGGCGACCGTGCGTCCACGGTACCCATGTGACCGTGACCTTCTCCTTGGACAGTCCACGCAGCGCCGCTGCATCCGCGCTCGCCGTGGGCAGGGGAGCGGTGAGCGCCGGCACATGCCAGGCGCCGCAGATGACCGCCACCCGCTCGTACCGCTTCGTCGAGGCCCGCAGCACAGTACGCATGGCGGCCTCCCGCCGGCCGTCCTCCACATCGGAGTGTTGTGCCCGGACGGCGGCCATGGCGGCGGCTATCGCCTCGAACGGCGCCAGCGCGGCCGTCAGCTCGTCAACCTCGGCCGCCGGTGGCATCTGGTGCTCTACGACGTCCTCCCACCAGCGCTCCGGATCGTCGTATCCGGCGACCTCGGCGAGCATCCCGATCGGGTCCACCCGTACAGGCTCCACAGTGGACTCATCGGGAGCGGCGTAAGCGGCCGCGAGGTCGCAGAAGCGCACCGGTACCTCGTTGGCGACCGACCATCGGATCGCCTGCCATTCCGGCGAGAACTCCGCGAACGGCCAGAACGTCACGGGTGGTCGGTCACCCTTATCCCCGGTGCGGTAGGCGAGCAGCGCGACCGGTGGCCGCATCTCCGGGGAGCCGGCCAGGGGCACCAGCGGGTCGGCCTCGGGAGGTCCCTCGATGAGGACCACCTCCGGTCGGTACGCCTTCAGGACCCGCCTGACCGCTCGGGCCGAGCCCGGGCCGTGATGGCGTACGCCCAAGAGGACCGGACTATCCGCCATGCCGCGCGGCCCGATAGAAATCGCGCCAGCCTTCCCGCTCCCGGACCACGGTCTCCAGGTACTCCTGCCAGACGATTCCGTCGGCGGCCGGGTCCTTCACCACGGCTCCGACGATGCCGGCGGCGACATCGGCGGGGCGGAGCACGCCATCGCCGAAGTGGGCGGCGAGGGCGATGCCGTTGGTGACAACGGAGATGGCCTCGGCGGTCGACAGGGTGCCGGAGGGGGACTTGAGCTTGGTCCGGCCATCCTCGGTGAGGCCGGCGCGCAGCTCGCGGAAGACGGTGACCACGCGGCGGATCTCCTCGGCGGCGGCCGGCACCGGCGGCAGTTCCAGGGAGCGGCCGAGCGCGGCGACCCGGCGGGTCACGATGTCGACCTCCTCCTCGCCGTCGGGCGGCACCGGCAGCACGACCGTGTTGAACCGCCGCCGAAGGGCGGACGAGAGCTCGTTGACCCCGCGGTCGCGATCATTCGCGGTGGCGATGATATTGAAGCCCTTCTTCGCCTGGATCTCATAACCGAGCTCCGCCACCGGGAGTGTCTTCTCGGAAAGGATCGTGATGAGCGAGTCCTGGATGTCAGCCGGCATCCGGGTGAGCTCCTCGACGCGCGCGATCGCCCCATCTGCCATCGCGCGGAACACCGGGCTGGGCACGAGCGCGTCCCGGGTCGGCCCCTCGGCGAGCAGCCGTGCATAGTTCCACCCGTACCGGATCGCCTCCTCGGGCGTGCCGGCGGTGCCCTGGACGAGCAACGTCGAGTCGCCGCTGATCGCCGCGGCGAGGTGCTCGGAGACCCAGGTCTTGGCCGTACCGGGCAGGCCGAGCAGCAGCAGTGCGCGGTCGGTGGCGAGAGTGGCGACCGCCACCTCGATAAGCCGGCGCTGCCCGATGTACTTCGGCGTGACGGACTCGCCGTCGCCGAGAAGGTACCTGACCACCGCCTGCGGGGAGAGCCGCCACCCGGGCGGACGCGGACGGTCGTCGTCGGCCGCCAGCGTCGCGAGCTCGTCGGCATAGAGCCTCTCGGCGTGCGGCCGGAGAACCGACTCGTCCAGCGGGGTCACGCCATCTCCATCGTCATCTCGAACCGGAACCATAGGATCGTGGTCATGCCCTGCAGCGCCTCGGTTGCCGCGCTGTCCACAGTGGAGTCCATACCGGCACGGTCGGTCCGCTCCTGCGCGTCGGACGCGAGCGCGGGTGGTACCCGGACGGCGGCGAGCCGGCAGAGTCGATACAGGTCGCCGGTGAGGCGGGGTTGGCGGGCGAGCGTGTCGATCCCGGCGAGCGCCGCACGTCCGAGCGCGTCCGGCCACGGCGCCGGACAGCCGCTGAGAAGCGGGCCCCACAATGGCGTGCGGCCCTGGCGCAGTGCATCGATGGCCCGTCGGACGAGAGTGGCCCGATCGAGCACCGGATAGAGCGCGGCCGAAAGCTCCCGGTCCCGCACCGTGTCGCCGAGGCCATCCAGCGCAATCGCGGCCCACTCGGCGTCGTGGTGCGCGGCCGCGGCCCGGGCTAGTCCTCGGTGGACCGTCGCGGTCCATTCAGTTGCCGCGTCGCCGACCGCGACAGGGCGTGGCCAGGTTCGCAGCGGCGTACGGGCGAGAATCTCCTCCAGCCACCACGCGCGCGCACCGCTGCCGCCCGGTGGCTTGGGGTCGATCCCATCGCGACGCATCGACGGGTCGCACTCGGCCGGAGGGTTGACGGCCACGACCATCCGGCCGCGGAGCTCGACGCAGGCCAGTGCCCGAGCCGCCATCCGTCGGGCGTACGCCGACTCCGCCAGCAGGGCGAGCAGGCGGGCGGCGGTGTCGCGGACCTCCCGCCTCCTGTCATCGAGTGCGCGCTCGAGCATCGGCTCGTCAGAGGCGCTCAGCTCGTCGCCCAGAGTCGCCAGGAGGTCGGCCCGCTCCTCCGGCGTCAGCGCGGGCCAGTCCCGCTCGAGCTGCGTCCGGGCGGCGGTGGGATCGCGACGGCGCAGCGAGCGGAGGTAACCCGATCGCTGTCCCGGGCTGCCATTGGTCCATAGCATGGGATCGTCCGATGTGGACTCGACGGAGCCGAGATAGCGCCACTGTGGATTCTGTGCGGCAAGCCAATGGATACGGGCACCGCCCACGGCGGCGATACGGTGGCGCAGATTGGTGTGATAGCGGCCATGGTCGAGCAGCTGCGGCAGGTTGGCGGCCGGTACCCGCCAGCCCCGGCTGGCCGCCGCGGCGAGCCATTCGTCGACAAGCGCCGCCCGCGTGGCAGCGTCACTGAAGACCCGGGCGAGCGGCGCCACATCGTCGGCGAGGAGGGCGAGGAGTCGTCGCGCCGCGGCGTCACCGACCACCGGTATGGTCTCGACCGGGGCCGGCGCCGGCGTTGCTACGCCCTGCTCGGCGAGCGTACCCGCGCGCCGGTAGGCGGCCCACGCCGCGGCAGCGTCGAGTACCTCGGAACTGTCTCCACTGGACGGTCGACGGTCGGTACCGACGAGTGCCGTCGCCAGCAGATCGGTCCAGGTACTCACGCCTGCACCAGCCGATCCTCGGTGAAGACAGCAAGGGGGCGCAGCCCGGCCAGTGACCACTCGCCGACCACGGTCGCGGGCGCGCCGCCCGCCGCCGCCACGAGCCGCCAGGGGTCACCCGCGTACGGGTCGACCGCGAGCGCGGCGCCGTCCCGGTCGGCGAGCCGCCACCGACCGTCGTCTCCGCGCGCCAGCACCGACTGCTCGACGACGATCGGCCAGCGTTCGAGCCAGGGTTCGGCGGCGAGAGCGCGTGCGTACTCGCCGAGCGCCTGCGTCGTCGTCGCCGCGCCGGTGAGCGCGGTAAGCCGTCGCGGCTCGCCGTAGCGCTGCGCCACCAACGCCCGCAGCGCCAACCGTCCGGGGTAGAAACACAGGTCGGCCTCGATCGCCGTCCCCGCAATGAGGTCGGTCGAGAGTGTCGCCCCGGGGGCGGCGAATGACAGTACGAGGGCGGAGCGCCCGCTCGTGGTCGAGCGTAGCCACACCCGCCGCATGGTCAGCCGTTCGTCGAACTCGTCGCGCAGTGCGACGATCGCCCAGACATCGCGGACCGTGGGGCCGGCCAGCACATCGTCGGTGGCGACCGGGAAACCGACCCGCGCGCGTACGGTCGTGGCGAGATCGTCGGGCAGGTCGGCGAGCCGCTCGTACGCCCGGGCCAGAAGCCAGATGAGGCCGAGCTCGGCGAGCAGCCGCTCCGGGGTCGACGCGACCGAGGCGAGACGCCGGACCGCCGAAGCAAGACCGGGGGCCTGGGCGTCGACAAGGCGGGCGGCCATCGTGTCCCAGTGTCCGTAGCCGGCCCGGCCGGCCCCGGCGAGGCCCTGCCTTACCTGGTCGGTGAGCCACCGCTGCAGCTCCGCTACGCCCGATTCGACCCGCTTTGCCCGCCGCGCCCGGCTGGCGGCGGTGGTGGCCGGGTCGGTCGTTCTCGCCGGTCGGGCCGCCGCCTCACGGTGCGTCCGACCGGCGAGCCAGTCCACGACCCATTGCGGCGGCTCCGCGCCGGACACAACGCCGTCGGACCAGAGCAGGAGGAGACCAAGTGCGTGCTTGCAGGGCAGCTTGCGGCTCGGACAGGAGCATCGGTACGCCGTTCCGGCAAGATCAACGCAGGTCTCGTACGGCTTCGCACCGGTGCCCTGGCACAGGCCCCAGACGGAGCCGGACGGAGCGTCGAACCCCATCTCACGCCACGGCTTCGGTGTAGCGAGCGCACGGCCGGCCCGTCCCGCGGCGGCGTTCGGTGCCAGTGCCAGCACCTGGTCGGCGCTCCACCTCGACGTATCCCCCGGCATGGCTCGCGATGCTAATCGGGGTTCTCCCGGAGTCGTGAGGGCAGCGGGCGACTTCGTGGGGTGACCAGTCCCCGAATCCGTCATTTACGTTGTCCCGGCCGTGTGTAGCCTCGACAATGGCCGGGACGGGCACACCGCGTGGTGTGTGGCCGCACGCACGCGGGGGTGTCGCCTGGCATGCACATGCAGCGCGCGCCCGGCCAGATCGTCGTCATATCGGCGACGGTCGGCGCGGGACATGACGCAGTGGCGTCGGAGTTGGCCCGACGGCTGCGTGCCTTCGGCTTCGACGTGACGTGTCACGACTTCATGCAGCTCCTGCCGCTTGGTCTCGGGCAGCGGGCCGTGCGTGCCCATCGGGCGATCCTGCGCCGGGCGCCCTGGTTCTACGGCCTGCTCTTCGGGCTCAGTGACCGGTCCCGGTTGACCCCGCCCCTGACTCGACTGCTGCTGCGGCCGGCTGGGCGCCGGATCGCCGCGCTGGTCCCCGCCGACGCCGTCGCGCTGGTTTCGACGTATCCGTTGGCCAGCCAGGTGCTGGGAGCGCTGCGCCGCCGCGGACGGTTGCATGCGCCCGCCATCACCTACGCCACCGATTTCGGGGTCCATCGGCACTGGGTGGCGCCGGGAGTGGACGTCAATCTGGTCCCGCACGCGGTCGGCGCCGCCCGGGCGCGCCGGTTCGGGGGCAGCCCGACCTCAGTCGCCGGCGCTCTCGTCGGGGAGCGGTTCCGGCCGGTCCCTCCGGCAGCGAAGCGGGACGCCCGTGCGCGTTTCGGACTACCCCCGGGTCGGCTGGCTCTCGTCGTGGCCGGGTCCTGGGGCGTGGGCGAACTCGAGGAGACTGCGGCCGACATCGCGGCCAGCCGGGCGGCCGTGCCGGTGGTGGTCTGCGGGCACAACGCCGCACTGCGGCGGCGGCTGATCGAGAGCGGCGTCCCGTACGCCTTGGGTTGGGTCGACGACATGCCGGCGCTCATGCAGGCCGCCGATGTCCTGGTGGAGAACGCCGGCGGGAACATGGCCCTCGAGGGTATGGCGTGTGGCCTGCCAGTACTGACGTACCGGCCGATCCGGGGGCACGGCACTCAGAGTGCAGCGGCTCTGGAGCAGGCCGGCATCACGACCTGGGTCCGCAGCCGCGGCGCCCTCGGACCGGCCCTCGTGGATGTCGCCGACGGCTCGCAGGGGCGCAGCCAGAAGCGTGCGGCCGAGGTTCTCTTCACGACCGACGCCGCCGAGTGCGTCGCCGACCTGGTGGCCGTACCGCCCCGGGCGATCGCTCCGACGCACATCGAACGACGGCGGTGGAGAACCACCGTCGCCGGTGCGGCCGCGGCCGCCCTCACGATCGCCGCCATCGCCCGTCGCCGGATGCCGCGCTGATCCCCGCGTCTGTCCACAAGGGACAGTCCGCCGCGTGCGGCGACTTTGAGATGTGATAGCGTCAGCGGATATTCACCATGGAGGGCTTTTGACCGAATTATCCGTTGTGACGAGTGATCGACCCACGGGCCGGCGCCCTCGACCTCCGCGGCGCCGGCTCGCGGCGGTCGTGCTGAGTGTCGGAATTGCTCTCATCGCAGTTGCGAGCATCGGCGCGGTTTCCCTCACCTCGTTCGGGACGAAGTCGCGGGGCAGCGCCGCGGTCAGCACTCCGGGAGCCAGCGCCAGCACCGGCGCACCGACGACGTCGGGTCCCGGCGCGAGGGCATCGGCCACACCCCGGCCCACGATGACCACCACGACTGCCGCCGGCGGCGGATCGGGCTGCGCGTTCGCGGTCACCCAGGGTGTCTGCCCGATCGCGCCACCGGCAACGGCGGCCTCCGGGAAGCACTGGACCGTCAGCTTCGACGAGGAGTTCAACGGGACGACCTACGATCACTCGAAGCTCACCCCGTGCTTCGATTGGAACACCGGCGAGTGCACGTCGTCGTTCAATCACGGCCGAGAGCACTACCTGCCATCGCAGGTCGTCGTCTCCGGCGGCACGGCGAAACTCATCGCCGCACCGCTCAACCCGCCGTACGCGACGAGCGCCTGCCAAGGCGGGTCGTGCACCTACAAGGCGGGTCTCCTCTCGACCGCCCGGGCCAACGCCAATTCCTCGAAGTACCTCTATTCATTCACGTACGGGTATGTGGAGTCGCGATTCAAGTTCCCCGCCACTCGCGGCTTCTTCACAGCGTTCTGGATGCTCCCGACCGACCCGACGTACAACTACCGCTCGGAGATCGACATCCTCGAACTGCTGGGTGACGACCCCACGACGATGTTCATGACGTACAACTACAACAACCGCAGCCAGTCCTACACACCGAACCAGGGCAAGTACAACAACGGAGCGTGCGCGGTGAAGGACTACTCCAAGCAGTTCGTGCGGATGGGCGTCGACTGGGAGCCCGATCACGTCGCCTGGTACATCGACGGCAAGAAATGCGGGCAGTTCACCGGCACGAGCGGCCAGATCGAGAATGGACCGATGCAGCTCATCCTGCACATGATGGTCGACAACGACTGGCAGCGGCGCTGGAATGTCGGGCTCACCGATCCGACCCTTACCCGCCAGCTCGTGGTCGACTACATCCGGGTGTATCAGCAGGCCCCGAACTAGTCACCCACGAAGTCTGCTCGATGCGCTCACGACTCCGCGAGGACCCCGACTAGCCTCGAACGCCCTGGGGGATCGGGGTCAGGTCGTTACGATGACCCCTGTGCGAGAGGCGGCGGAGCCGGAGTCGCAGCCAGTCCTGACGCCCCTCACCGAGGGGGCGATCTTTCTCGTCCTTACCGTCCGGGCTGATGCCGAGACACCGGTGCGGGATCTGCTCGCTGATGTCTCCGCCCTGGTCCGGTCGGTGGGATTCCGGGACCCCGACGGCGAGCTGGGCTGCGTGGCCGGTATCGGTTCGCACCTGTGGGACCGCATGGTCGGTTCCCCCCGGCCGGCCGGACTCCATCCGTTTCGGGAGATCGTGGGCGCGCGGCACATCGCGGTGGCGACGCCGGGCGATCTGCTCTTCCATCTGCGCGCCCGCCGGATGGACCTGTGCTTCGAACTGGCCCGTCAGCTCATGTCCCGTCTTCGCGGGTTCGTCGACGTTGCGGACGAGACGTACGGGTTCAAGTACTTCGATGAGCGTGATCTGCTCGGGTTCGTCGACGGTACCGAGAACCCGACCGGCTCGGCAGCCTGGGCGGCGGCTACGATCGGTGACGAGGATCCGGAGTTCCGCTGTGGCAGCTACGTCATTGTGCAGAAGTACATCCACGATCTCGCCGCCTGGAACTCCCTTTCCAGCGCCGAGCAGGAGCGGGTTATCGGCCGGACGAAGCTCGACGACATCGAGTTGCCGGACGACGTCAAGCCGGCCGACTCCCACGTCACGCTGAACACGATCTTCGGACCGGACGGCGAACAGCGTCAGATCGTCCGGGACAACATGCCGTTCGGCCAGGCCGGAGCCGGCGAGTTCGGCACGTATTTCATCGGGTACGCGAGCACCCCGGACGTCACCGAACAGATGCTCGAGAACATGTTCGTCGGCAGCCCGCCCGGCACGTCGGACCGGATCCTCGACTTCTCCACCGCCGTAACCGGAAGCCTCTTCTTCGTACCGTCGGCGACCATGCTCGACGACCTGCCGGCACCGGCCGTCCCGGCCGCGGCCGTGCCCGCCGTCGAGGACGCGTCCCTGCGCATAGGCAAGCCGACAAGGGAGCTCTGAGCCATGAACAACCTACACCGCGAACTCGCCCCGATCTCCGATGACGCCTGGGCCGACCTCGAGGCAGAGGCGAAGCGAACGTTCGTCCGCCACGTCGCCGGACGGCGTGCGGTCGATGTGATCGGGCCGGCGGGCGAGACGCTCGCCGCTGTGGGGACGGGCCACCTGATCGCGCCGGAGCCGGTGAGCGACGGGGTACAGGCGCGGCTGCGTCAGGCCCATCCGGTGGTCGAGTTCCGGGTTCCGTTCACGGTGGACCGCCAGGCCGTCGACGATGTCGCCCGCGGGGCGAAGGATGCCGACTGGGGAGCCGTCAAGGACGCCGCCCGGTGGGCCGCCTTCGCCGAGGACGGCGCGGTATTCGATGGTTACGCTCCAGCCCGGATTGACGGGATCCGCGCCGCGTCGTCGAACGCGCCGGTGCCGCTGCCGGCGGACGTCCGCGACTACCCGAACGCGGTCGCGCAGGCAATGACCGAACTGCGCCTCGCCGGTGTCGGCGGCCCGTACAGCCTCCTGCTCAGCGCCGACGCGTACACCGCGGTCGCCGAGACGAGCGACCACGGCTACCCGATCAAGGACCACATCGCCCGGGTCATCGGGACGGAAGGGGAGATCATCTGGGCGCCGGCGCTCAGCGGCGGCCTGCTTGTCTCAACCCGTGGCGGTGATCACGAGCTCTACCTCGGACAGGACCTCTCGATCGGGTACCTCTCGCACGACGCGAGCTCTATCGACCTCTACCTCGAGGAATCGCTCACGTTCGTTGTGCAGACCGGCGAGGCAGCGGTCGCCTTCAACGCCGGATAGCCCGGTCGAGGGCCTGTCGATTCGGGATCACCCCGCGCGTCGTGGTGGTGTGGACGCGGACGTCGCGGCCACGTCCCACTGAGGGGGTTCACGATGAGCAAGTTCCTGTACCTGTACCGGGGTCCGGCGCGACCGCTGGACTCCTTCTCCGACGAGGAGTCCGCTGAGCAGACGAAGGCCTGGGGCGAGTGGATGGGCCGGGTCGGCGCGGCGCTGGTGGACGGCGGAGCGCCGTTCGGCGAGCGTACGGCCGTGTCCGACAACGGCAAGACCACGACGACCACCGAGCAGAACGGCTACACGATCGTCGAGGCTGCCAATCTCCGCGCCGCGAAGGCCCTGCTGAAGAACCACCCGTTCCTGAGTGAAGGCAATGGGCGGTTCGCGATCGAGATCTTCGAACTGGTCCCGATGACGATGTGACCGGGGGTGGTCCTGGGCGCGGCCGGTCGGCCGCGCCCAGGTAGATGCTGCGTAGCTAGGTTTCCGAGGCCATGACCTCGTCGAGATGGGCGAGGACCATCGGCCATGCCTCCCGATGTTGGTCCGCCGAGCGCTGGTTCGCGAATCCGGCGTGGCGCAGCCGCAAGACGCAACCGCGGTCGCGCGGTTCAAGCTCCACGGTCACGACCGTCTCAGCGCCCTCGGTGCCGGCGGTGACCCAGGTCAGGTCGACGAGTCGATCAGGTTCGAGCCGGAGGAACCGGCCGTAATGCGGGTGCCTGGCGCCTCCGGCGTGGACTTCGAAGAAGAACGGGGCGTTGACCTCGGACCGCATCAGGACGGTTCCTGGGGCGGCGAACCATCGATCGAAGCCCTCGGTCCAGGCCTGGAACAGCACTTCGGTTGACGTCGTCATCTCCCTTTCGACCCTCACCTCATGCGGCCTCCCGGACAGATCGGGTTGGCTGATCGGCGCCATCGAGATCTCCTCTCCGCACAGGCCACTATTCGCGGCCCTCCTGCACCGGCCCTTAGGCTGAAACTGCCACATCTAAACGCTTTGCCGGCTGCCCCGCCGGCGCCCTAGTCACACCGTTACGTACGGAGGATTCGCCCTGTGGGCTTGATGACGTAACGATGTGGCGAGTGCCGGACAGGTGGTGAGTGTGGCGGTGACGGTCGACGGGGCGAGCGAGTCGTTCGATTCGATGTTCCGCGCGCACCACGACGATCTCATTAAGTACGCGCTGCGTCGGGTCGGCCCCGATGACGCGACGGACGTGGTCGCCGAGGTCTTTCTCGTCGCGTGGCGCCGTCGCTCGGACGTCCAGGCGGGTGCCGAGCGACTCTGGCTGTACCGGGTCGCCGCGAACGTCGTGGCCAACCAGCGCCGCGGCGCGGTCCGTCGGGAACGACTGCTCCGCCGGGCCTTGGCCGAACCGAGCCTGGTGCCGCCGGCAGGTCTCGATCCCGGGGACAGTGTCTCTATCGGTATGTATGTGCGGGCGGTGCTGGCGACGCTTCCGCCCCTGGAACAGGAGGCGTTGCGCCTCACCGAGTGGGAGCAGCTGGATATTGGCGAGGCGGCCGCGGTCGCCGGTTGTTCCCGGGCCACGTTCCGGGTACGCCTCCACCGCGCCCGCCGCCGGTTCGCGGCGCGTCTGTCCGATGTGGATCCGGCCGACCGCGACGCCGGGGAAGGCTTGAGAAGACCTGAGATCTTGACGAGAGACGTGATCGCATGAAGGTCGACGAGGCACTGCGCCTGCTTCGCGAGGCCGACCCGGCTGGGATCGAGCCGGCCGATGGTCCCGACACCGCCGACGTACCAGGACGACGGCCCGGTCGGCCACGCCGTCAGATCGCGCTCGCGGCGGGGGCAGTGATCGCGGTGATCGGGTTGGTCGCCGTCATGGCTGCTCTATCCGGCGTTGGCGGATCGCGGCCCGTACTCAACACGCGAAGCTCGCCCTCCCCCCAGGTATCGTCCAAAACCTATGCCCTACCGCCGGAGAAACCATCCTTCGGACCGACCGGGACCCTCGGCACGTGGGATGACCCGAACTTCGCCCCGACCTTGGAGCGGGTGCTAGAGGCGCTCGCGTCCGTTCCCACCCTGCCTCAGGCCGTGTTAGTTGATCGGGCGCCGTCAGCCGAGCTGGAGCTACCGTGGTCGTACCCCTCGAACGGCGCCCTCGTCGACCGAGCCGGATTCTGGACGGCGCCGGGGACCGGAACCGAAGCGGTGGCGTACTACCGGGCCCATCCGCCAACTGGAATGTCACTCACAGGAGAGGGCAAGACCGGGAGCCCCGGCCAGGAGAGATTCGAAGTGATCTTCGGCAACCCGGATGTCAGTCGCGACACGCCCTGGATCCAGATCTCGGTGGTCGCGTACCGCGACGGGGTCGCCGTGCGCGTGGACGCGATGGCGGTCTGGATCCCGACGAAACTCGCGAGGGCGTACATCGGCGTGGTCGACAGCGTCGACATCACGGTCGATCGTCGTTCGACCGCGCCGACCATACACCGGACGCTCACGGGCGCGGCCGCGCAACGCCTCGCCGACGCGGTCGACGCATTACAGCCGGCTACACCGGGCACATATAGCTGTGCGAACGACCACGGCATCGACGTGCTCCTATTCCATTCCGCATCGGCAGCCGCCATCCGAGTCGAAACGGAGGCCGGTGGCTGCGGCTTCGTCACGGTGACCGCCAACGGCGTGGTGCAACTGGGACTAGTTGGCGGCCTCGACACCCAGGTCCTTGCGGAGCTTGGGCTTCCGTGGAACTACGGCAGGTGACGGCTACGTATGGCAGGGTGGGGTACATGGCTGAGATCGTGGACCTCCGCCCGGCGACCGGGCGTTTGTCCGATCTGCTGGGGCGGATCGGCGACGATCAGTTGGACGCGCCGACGCCGTGTGCCGATCGCAGTGTCGCCGATCTCCTTGACCACGTCGGTGGTCTGGCGCAGGCTTTCGCGGCCGCGGCGCGAAAGGAACTCGGACCGATGACGGCTACTCCGCCGGCACCGGACGGCTCTAGGCTCACCGCATCATGGCGATCCGACATCCCCGGCCGAATGGCCGCGCTGGCGCAGGCGTGGCGAGATCCGGCCGCGTGGGACGGGATGACTCAGGTCGGCGGGGTGACCCTTCCGGGCGAGGTTGCTGGGCGGATCGCCCTCAACGAAACCGTCCTGCATGCGTGGGACCTCGCGCGTGCGGTAGGCCAGCCGTACGAGCAGGAGAAGGATTCGCTCGAGGCGTGTCTGGCCTCGCTGCAGGCGATGTACCCGCCGGACGACCTCGAACGTCGTACGGGCATTTTCGGTCCGCCGGTAGAGATTCCCGCGGACTCCCCATTGGTCGACCGCGTCGTCGCGTTCAGCGGGCGCGACCCGGGCTGGAGCCCTCCCGGCTGATCCGCTCATCGCAACAGGTGACCTCTTCACAATCGACGCCTCAGGATGTACGGTCGGCTCGAATCCAACCATGATCACCCATTCTCGGGAGGCCTGTCATGGCCGATCAGGTTTCCGCTGCTCCAGTAGCATTGCGTAAGGACGCGATTGGCCTACGGGAAGCGCTGTTCCAGAGCATCACCGACATGGCGCCCGGCGCGGCGATCGCCGCGTCGATCCCGTTCGGCGCCGCGTACGCGGGCGGCGCCCTGCCGCTCTCGGTCGTACTGGCGCTGATCGCGTGCCTGTTGACGGCGTCGAGCATCGCCGAACTGGCCAAGCGGATGCCGGCCGCCGGCTCGCTCGCGACGTACGCGGCGCAGGGGCTCCATCGCGCGATCGGTTTCCTGGTCGCGTGGAGTTACGTGTTCGTCGGGGTGCTCATTCCACCTCTCGTGCTGCTGCAACTCGGGTTCACCACGGCCTCCACGCTCAATGGCGAATGGTCGAGCTATCCGGCCGACCTCTGGTGGCCGTGGACGGTTCTCGGCGCTCTCATCGTCATGGTCGCGGGCCTCTACGGTATCCGTACCTCGGCCGGACTGGGCACGGTGCTCGGCGTGTTCGAGATCGCCGTCTTCCTCGTCCTGGGTGTCATGCTTGTCTTCCACGCCGGCAGCGCGAACACGCTGTCGGTGTTCGGGACGAGCCATGCGCCCGGCGGTGCGGTCAGTGCGGTCTTCGCCGGGTCTGTCTTCACCATCCTGGCCTTTGGCGGATTCGAGGGCGCGGCCCCGCTGGCCGAGGAGACCCGGGACCCGCGTCGCACCATCCGCCGGGCCGTGCTGGGCGCGACACTCACCATCGGCCTTCTCTACGTCTTCACGACGTACGCCGTCGACGTCGCCTTTGGCCCGGACAAGTTCGCCTCGTTCGGTACGTCGGGTGAATCGTCCTGGGAGGGTCTGGCCCGCCAGTTCTACGGATGGTTCTGGGTGCTCGTGTTCCTCGCTATCGTCAACTCGACGATCGCCAACGCCAACGCCGGCGTGAACGTGTCGACCCGCACGTCGTACGCGATGGGCCGCATCGGCGTCTTCCCGTACGCACTGGCCCGACTCGCGCTGCGCCATCGCGCGCCGTACGTGGCGATCCTCGCGGTCACGGCGGCCACGATCGCCGTGGCTCTCGGCCTCGGATTCGGGTACGACCCGATAACCGCGTTCGGGATGGTCGCCACCGGAATCGTCATCCTGCTCGTCTCGATCTACATCATCGCGAACATCACCTGCATCGCGTACTTCCTGACCCGGCGCCGAGCCGAGTTCAACGTCTTCCTCCACCTCATCGTGCCGGTACTTGGTGTCGCCGCCTTCGTGCCGGCGTGGCTGAGCGCGGCCGGACTGCCCGTGTTCTCCTTCATTACCAAGCTCAACCCGCCGTTCTCCTATGCCGGGGCCGCGGTGGCCATCTGGGTCGGCCTCGGAATCATCTACCTGATCTGGCTCCTTGTAAGGCATCCGTCACGTGTATCCGAGGTCTCCCGGGTCCACCTCGACGAGCCCGGACCGGAGCCGGCGAGGCCGACCATCCCGACACCGGCATGACCCAGCCGACGGTCCTGCGGTACCGACCCGCCGCGGGCGACTACGCGTGGACATTCGGCGGGGTCCCGCCGGTCGCCCGCGTGGCGGCGGGAACCGTGCTGGAGCTGTTCAGCGAGGACTGTTTCGGTGGACGGGTCCGGGGCACGGGCGACCTGGTGTCGGACGTGATCGAGTTCCCGTACGTCAACCCACAGACCGGTCCCTTCTACGTCGAGGGGGCCGAGCCTGGCGACACCCTGGCCGTCCACTTTGTATCGATCGAGCCGGCGCGGGACTGGGCGGCCTCCACCACGGTCCCCCTCTTCGGCGCGCTCACCTCGACCCATACCACCGCGACCCTGCAGGATCCGCTGCCCGAGGTGGTCTGGATCTGGCAGCTCGACCGGGCGAAACGGTTGTGCCGATTCGAGTCCCGGTACGGTTCGTACACAGTGGACCTGCCCATGGATCCGATGCACGGCACCGTGGGGGTCGCGCCGCCGAACCTGGAGGCCCGCTCGTCGCTGGTGCCCGACCTGCACGGCGGGAACATGGATACCCCGGAGATGCGGGCCGGGGTGACGTGCTACTTGGGCGTCAACGTCCCCGGCGCGCTGTTCTCGCTCGGGGACGGCCACGCACGCCAGGGCGAGGGCGAGGTGTGTGGTGTCGCGGTCGAGTGCGCCATGGACACCGTGGTGATCGTGGATGTGATCAAGGGTCGGCCGTGCCCGTGGCCCCGACTCGAATCCGATGCGCACATCATGTCGATCGGCTCGGCCCGTCCGCTCGAGGACGCGTTCCGCATCGCCCAACACGACCTCATCCAGTGGGTGGGGGAAGACTACGGGCTGCCGATGCTCGACGCGTACCAGCTGCTCTCGCAGGCGGTCGAGTCGCCGTTGGCCAACGTCGTCGACCCCAACTACAGCTCGGTGGCCAAGGTGCGCAAGGAGTGGTTGCCGGCGGCACCGGCGATGGCCGACACGCACGCCCGCCTGCGTGCTGTCGCCGATGCGTACCGCCAGCGCTAGGGGCGGGTCGGGGAGCAGGACAGTAGTCCGGCGGTGTACTTGCCGCGGATGACGTACCGAGCGGCGGCGGTCAGCTGATCGGCGAACGCGGATGAGGACTGAGCGGCCGCGACCAGGCCGTCGATCATCGCGCCCGCCGTCGACGGGGATACCGTCAGGGCGAGCGAACCGCCGGCCTGGATGAACCGTACGGCGCGCCGGCCCACCGGCACGTTTACCAGCGCCGTCGCAGCACCGAGGTCGTCTGAGACGATAACCCCGGTGAAGCCCAGCCGATGCCGGAGGAGCCCGGTCACGATCGGTGCGGAGAAGGCCGCGATCGAGTTCGGGTCCAGCTTGGGGTACGACGCGGAGGAGACCATCACGGCACCCGTCCCAGCCCTGATCCCGGCCGCGAACGGCCCGAGGTAAGGATCGCTGGTCGTCGCCACCGAGTCGACGGCACCGGTTGAGGTATCGGTGTTCTCGAGAACGCGGCCGAGTCCGGGGAAGTGCTTGAGCGTCGTGACGACTCCGGTGGACTGGATCGCGGCGACGACAGTACCGATGTCGGCCGCCACCGCGGTCGGGTCCGAACCGTACTCGCGGAAGAACGCGCCGATCGGTGGGTTCGCGGTGCCGATCGAGGCGGGCACGGTGTCGGCGACCGGGGCCAGATCCATCGTGACGCCGATTCCCGCGAGGCGCTGCGCCCACGCGACGGTCTGGGTTCGCAGCGCGGACTGGTTGAGGCGACCCTGGTCCACCGCGGTCGGGATCGGCGGGAAGTCGGGTCCCTGCAGGGTCTGCACCTCGCCGCCCTCCTGGTCCAGCGCGATCAGCAGTCCCACCCCCGGCGGCGCGGCCGCCTGCAACGCCGCGATTCCCGACCGAAGCTGGGCCGCGGACTGCTGGCTTCGTCCGGCAAGGAAGACGCCGCCCACGCCGTACGCGCGAATGACGCCCTCGATGTTCGCCGGACTCGCGATCGGCGTGCCGACCAGCATGACCTGTCCGACGATCCGGCGGAGCGTCATATTCGCCATCACCGACGTGACACATGCGTCCTCGGCCGATTCGGGGGGACCGGGCGGGATCGTCGACGGAGTCGATACCGGCGACGGGCCAACGGTTGCCGTTGTCGGGACGGGCGCGGAACTGACGGGCGGCGGGCTCTGCGCCGCCGACGGGACACCGCAGGCCGTGGCACCCGCGGCCAACAGCGCGAGGCACGCGGCGAGGCGTGTCGTGCGGCCCAGCGTGTCGCACCGGTTCACTCATACCTCCGTCCGCCGCGGCCAGCCCATCCTGTCGCGGAGCCTTGCGAGGCGCCACTCATCGGGCTCGCCTGCTCTACCCGGAACACGACCCGCGGCGTGACGCCGTTGCCGGCTGACGTGTTCCAGACAGTTCAAGGCGAGCGGGGAACCGGCGGCGGTGGCTCGGCTGTGGCTGGTCCGGGCTCGACAGGGCGCCCAGAGATCGTTTCCGTGCAGATCGTTGGTCAGACTGCCCTCTTGTACGGAAACCGCGGCTCAGTCCGAACGCGCCCCGCCCGAACGGTCAGCCCTTGCTGCCGCCCTCGCTCGCGCCGCGGACGAAGTGACGCTGGAACACGAAGAAGATGACCGCGACCGGGATCGTGGCGAGCAGCGCGGCGCCGAGCTTGAGTGGGTACTGCGTACCGGCGCCGAGCGAGCCGCTGACGAGATCGGCGAGCCCGCGCGGCAACGTGAAGTACTCCGGGCTCTGCACCGACACGAGCGTATGCGGGAACTCGTTCCACGAGCCTTGGAACGACAGGATCGTCAGCGTGATCAGGGCTGGCCGCATCATCGGCAGCACCACCGACCAGTAGGTGCGGAAGATGCCGGCACCGTCGATGCGGGCCGCCTCCTCGACATCGACGGACACCGACTCGAACGACT
Source organism: Actinomycetota bacterium (assembly GCA_046728155.1). Lineage (GTDB taxonomy): Bacteria > Actinomycetota > Actinomycetes > Mycobacteriales > Micromonosporaceae > CAWDLX01. The sequence continues at coordinate 56,084 of JBKPDY010000006.1, read as the reverse complement.
GCTTCATGATGAAGATGCCGGTGGCATCGACGAGCAGCGGGATGATGAGTCCGCCGTAGCTGTTGTAGAGCCCCAGTTGCTTGAGCACCAGGAACTTGGGGATGAGCAGGACTACCCCGGGCACGGCCATCATTGCGAGGACGGTGGCGAACAGCGCCGCCCGAGCGCGGAAGCGGAGCCTGGCCAGGGCATAGCCGGCCAGTGAGTCGAAGAAGACCCGGCCCAGCGTGACCAGCACAGCCATCAGGACCGAGTTGCCGAGCCAGGTCGGGAACCCGGTGCCGGCAAAGATGCGCTCCACGCTGGCCGTCGAGATGGGATTCGGGACGGGGGATAGCGGGTTGGTGGCGGCGTCCGGTTCGGTCTTGAACGAGGTGGCCATTTGGATGATGAACGGGTAGATGAAGATGAGCGCGAAGAAGACGAGAACGGCGTAGCCGGCGACGCGGGTGGCCGCCCGTTTGGCCGGCGAGCCGTACGCCATCGGGGTCAGCGCTGGTTCCCTCGCGGCTGGACGCTTTGGCGGCGGTACCTGTGCGATCACCTGTTCCGGCTCGAAGACGACGGTCATTGTGCACCACCCCTTGAGTCCTGAGTGGACAGACGATGCCAGATCGGCCGGCGGGGACCGGGAGTCCGGTCGCGGTCCCGCATGACGTAGCGCTGCAGCAGGGTCATCACGATGATGATGAGGAAAAGGATGAACGAGATGGCCGCGCCCGACCCGTAGTTGAATTCGTGGAACGCGGTCCGGTAGGACAGGTATGCCGGCGACAGGGTGGTCTTGGCCGGGTTGCCCTGGCTCATCACGTAGATCTGGTCGAACACCTGCCAGGTGCCGATGAGGCCGAGGGTCAGCACGAGGAACAGCGTCGGCTTCAGCATAGGCAGGGTCACGTAGCGCAGATGCTGCCGCCGCGACGCCCCGTCGAGCAGGCTCGCCTCGTCCAGCTCGATCGGGAGGTTCTGTAGCGCGCCGAGGAATATGAGCATGAATGTGCCGGACGTGGTCCATACGACCAGAGCGATGATCGCGCACATGGCCACGCTCGGCCCGGCCAGCCAGTCCCAGTACGAGAGTCCGAGCAGGTTGTGGTTCGCGAGCAGCGACGGCGGCGCGTTCGGATCCACCAGGCCGAGGGCCGAAAGGATCACGTGGATGAGGCCACGGGAGTCGGAGAACCACTGCGGGCCCCGGATCCCGAAGAACCCGAGCACCGCGTTGACCGCGCCGCCGTTGAGGAAGATGAACAGGAACACGACGCTGATCGCGACGGAGCTCGTTACCGACGGGAAGAAGAAGGCCGTACGGAAGAAGGACTTTCCCCTGAGTAGACGCTGGTTCACCACGAGCGCCAGTGAGAGCGACAGCACTGTCTGCAGTGGAACGACGACGAGCACGTAGTAGAGGTTGTTACGGATGCTGGTCATGAAGTCGAGGCGGGCCAGCCCGTCCTTGGCGAACAGGTTCGTGTAGTTGTCGGTACCGGCGGTGGGGACCGTGCCGGTGAAAGGACTGCCCTGCCCGTTCCATTTGGTGAAGCTGACGAACAGCGCCATCAGGATGGGCAGGAGCAGGAACAGTCCCAGGATCACCACGGCCGGCGCGACGAAGAGCCAGCCGGCGCTCCCCTGCCGGCCGTATATGCCCGTACGGCGTGTAGCGCGCACGACGTGCGGTCGCAGGGGAGCACTGGTGGCCGTCATTTTGCGGCCTCCGCGGAGGAAAGTACGTCGGCCGTCATTTTGCGGCCTCCGTGGAGGGAAGTACGTCGGCCGTCATTTTGCGGCCTCCGCGGAGGGAAGTACGTCGGCCGTCATCGGATGGTCAGCCCTTCAGTGCGGTGCTGACGTTCTGCTGCAGTCGGGCCAGGATCGCCTTGGGATCACGGTTGGCGAGCCCTTGGAGTTGGCTGTCGAAGTCGGCCAGGACGGAGTCCATCTTCGGCGCGTTGACCGGGCCCTGGGCGAAGTCGGCACTGTCGATGAACGCCTGGTCGTTCGGGAACTGTTGCAGGTAACCGGCTTTGGCCGAGATACGCGACGGCATCACGCCGAACGCCTTGGTAAAGGCGAGCTGTTGTTGCACCGTGGTCATCGCCTCGACGAAGTTGATGGCCTGGTCCTTGAACTTCGTCTTGGACGAGATGCCCCAGCACACGGTGAACGAGAGCGTCCCCTTCGTTCCCGACGGACCGGCCGGCATCTGGACGACCCGGTACTTGATGGTCGGGTAGTCGGTCTGCATGGCTCCCTTGATCCAGTTGCCCTCTTCGGCCATGGCCACCTTGCCCTTGCCGAACGCCTCTCCGCCCCAGCCCGCGTCGACCTGCTTCGGGTAGACCGCCAGGCCCTGCTTGAGCAGGCTCTGGACGTACTGCAGCGCCTGCAGGTTCTGCGGGGTGTCCGCCGTCGCGGTGGTGCCGTCCTTGCTGACGATCCACCCGCCGTTCTCAACCATGAACGCCCCGATCCGGTCCCGGGTGTCGCCGATGACCATCGGCGTGACGCCGGCCGCCTTGAGCTTCTTCGCCGCCGCGGTCAGTTGGTCCCAGTTGGTCGGCACGTCCGCGTCGGTCAGCTTCGCCTTGGCCCACAGGTCATTGTTGATCTGCAGGGTCAACGTGGAGAAGTCCTTCGGGATGCAGTAGAGCTTTCCCTGGTAGGTAAACGTCGCACGCAGGGACGGATAGAAGTCGTCGACACCACCCTTGATCTTGTCGGCGTACGGCTCGAGCGCGCCCACGCTCGCGTAGTCCGCGAACCGGCCGGCCTCCACATAGAACACATCGGGCGGCGTGCCGCCGGCGAAGGCCTGGCCGAGCTGCTGGCCGATGTCCTGAGCCGGTGTGACCGTGGCCGTGTTGCCGGTCGAGCTCGCCCACGCCGCCGCGGCGGCCTTCACCGCGTTGGTTTCCGCGTCGCCGGACGAGCCGATGAGGATCTGCAGGTCGGCCTTGCCGGTCGACTGTGGCGTGGCGTTGTTGTTGAAGCCGCTGCCGCAGGCTGCGGTCAGCAGGACGATGGTCGTCGCAAGTAGGGCCACCCGTAGGCGGGGTAGCGGCCGTGCCATGTCGGACCTCCTTGTCGGGGTCACTGTCGGGGCTGTCATCCTCAGCGGATGATCAGATCGGGTTTCAACAGGACCTGCCGGGGGGCATCCCGGGGGTCCCTGTCCAGTAATGCGGAGAGGAGTTTGACGCATTCGGCCGCCGCCTCACCGAGGGGTTGCCGGACGCTCGACAGCCCCGCGGTCTGCGCCATCGGGCTGTCGTCGAAACCGATGACGGGGATGTCCGCCGCCCGGCGGGCACCGAGGGCGAGCTGGTCACTGGCGCAGACCAGCGCTGTCGGCGGTCGCCGTGTGCGCAGCAGGTCACGGGCGACCCGCTCGCCTTCAGCCAGACCATCCACTGTGTGCCGATCCAGTCGAGTGGTGTCACAGCCGGCCGCCCGCATAGCGGTCGCCCAACCGTGCTGGCGGTCGTCGCCGACGCCGGATCCCTTGGGCCAGCCCAGGAATCCGATCCGGCGGTGGCCCAGTGCCATCAGGTGCCGGGTCGCCGCCGTGGTACCGGCTGCTCCGTCGACGTCCACCCATGGATGCATGTCGACGCCTCCCCAGGGCCGGCCGAACGTGGTGAACGGAACGCCCGCGTCGGCCAACCACGCCGTACGGGAGTCGCCGTGATGGGTGTGCGTGAGGACGAACGCGTCCAGCGCGTACGAGGCCAGCAGGTCCTCGTACGTCGCGATTTCGGTGCGGTCGTCGGTAGCGGTGTAGAGCATGACGCGGTACCCGGCCGGTGCCGACGCGTCGGTCAGCCCATGCAGGAAGCGGTCCAGCACGGTTGTCTCGACCCCGTTGCGAACCGGGTCGATGCGTACGGCGATCAATCTCGATCGGCCCGTCCGCATCTGCCGCGCGGCGAGGTTGGCCCGGTACCCGAGCTCCTCGATCGCGGCCCGCACCCGGGCGCGGGTCTCGGCCCGCACCAGGTCTGGTGCGTTGAGCACATTGGACACGGTCTGTCGCGAGACATTGGCGTGCCGCGCCACTGTGGCTATCGTTACGTTCGCCGCCATTGCCCCACCTGTCGAGGTTGAACGATCCAATAGTTCTGCGTCATGATTGGATCGTTCAAATTGAGAGGATCCTCGAACTGTCAACCGTCGACCACGGCCTTGTCAAGAGGAGTGTCCGATTTGACGGATAACCAGACCGGAGCGTCCAGTGTGGACGCGCCCTACGCCAACCTCCCGCCACCCATCAACGACCTGGTGGTCACGGTCCTCGCGCCCGCCGTCGCACTCAGCCATGCGGACGGGCAGATCCGCGCCCGGGGGATGGACGGGCTCTTCGTCTCCGATGCCCGGGCGCTGACCGAGGTGAGGCTGCGCTTCGGCGGGGTCGAGCCACATCCGCTCGCGACACTGCCCGATGGGCCGGGGCGCACCCGGTTCATCTCGGTCGCGCACGGCTTCGGCGATCCGATCAACGACCCGACCATCCGCATCGACCGGCTCCGACGGGTCACGCCGAATGGCATGGACGAGGACATCCGGATCTCCTCGGCGGCGAGGAGAGCGGTCCGCGCCCGGCTCACCATCGACCTTCGTTGCGACCTGACGCCGCTCGACTCGGCGAGAACCGGACGGTCGCAACCTGATCTCCCGGCCCATCTGGCCCGGGGCGGAGTGGTATGGGACACCCCTGATATCTCGGTCGAGGCGAGCGCGGCCGCGGCCGAAGTGTCCGCCGAGCCACCCCGCCTGAGCTGGCTGGTCGAGCTGGATCCGGGGGACGAGTGTGTGGTCACCTGGGGAGTACGGGTCCGCGAGCGCAGACCGGTTCTGACCGCTCCCGCGGGTCCGGCGGAGTGGGACCGGCCGGTCGTCCGCTGCGACGACGTGCGACTGTCGAGGCTCATCTCCGGCGCCCTCGACGATCTCGAGAGCCTCCGTCTGACCGATGCCCGGCTCGACCCGGCCACCGCGGGCGAGAGCACGTTTCTCGGCGCCGGTGCCCCGTGGTTTCTCACCCTGTTCGGGCGGGACAGCATCTGGGCGGGCCGGATGCTGCTGCCGCTGGGCACGACTTTGGCCGAGGGAACGCTCCGCACACTGGCCCGGCGACAAGGGTCCACTGTAGACATGTCGTCCGGCGAGGCACCCGGAAAGATCATGCATGAGCTGCGCCACGACGACCTGAGGATGCAGCGTGCCGTCCAGGTCGCCCGGGGCGAGCCGCCGGCGACGTACTACGGCACCGTCGACGCGACCCCGCTCTGGATCAGCCTGCTCGCCGACGCCTGGCGGTGGGGGATGGCCGATTCCGTGGTCGCCGACCTGCTGCCGAACCTGCACCGGGCACTGTCCTGGCTGGAGCTCTACGGCGACCCCGACGGGGACGGCTTCCTGGAGTACATCGACATCACCGGCCGCGGGCTGGCCAACCAGGGGTGGAAGGACTCGTTCGACGCGATCCAGTTCCATGACGGCACGCTCGGCCGCCCGCCGATCGCGCTGTGCGAGGTACAGGGGTACGCGCACCGGGCCGCGCTGGATGCCGCGGCCCTGCTCGACGCCTTCGAGCCTGCCGTCGGCGACGCGGATCGTTGGCGTTCGTACGCCGGCGAGTTGGGTCGACGCTTCCGGGCCCGGTTCTGGGTTGACGGTCCACTCGGGCCCTTCCCCGCGCTGGCCATCGACGGCAGCGGCCGGCCGGTGGACTCGCTGACCAGCAATATCGGTCACCTGCTCGGCACCGGGCTGCTGAACCCGGACGAGGAGGCGCAGGTGGCCCGGCTGCTGGCCGCCCCACCCATGTCGGCCGGCTACGGCCTGCGGACCATGTCCACATTGGACAAAGGGTTTTCGCCGCTGTCGTACCACTGTGGATCGATCTGGCCGCACGATACGGCCATCGCCCTGCTCGGCCTGAGCGCCGCCGGTGCGGACGCGGCCGCCGAGGGGCTCGTCACCCGGCTACTCCGGGCGGCCGAGGCCTTCGATTACCGGTTGCCGGAGCTCTACGGCGGGGACGCGATGACCGATGTGCGCTGGCCAGTTCCGCACCCGGGAGCCTGCCGGCCGCAGGCTTGGGCCGCGGCCGCCGCGGTCTGCGTCCTGCGGGCGACGCTGGGACTCTCGGTCGACGTTCCCCGCGGTGAGGTTCGCGTCCGTCCGCTCTCCGTTCTCGGCCCGGTCGAGGCGAGCGGTCTGCGGGTGGCCGGCGCTCGGGTGGACATTGCGGTCGACCGGGACGGCGCGGTCCGCGTGTCGGGTCTGCCGGGACACACGCGCTGGGTCCGCGGGGCGGAGTCCACGCCAACGCCCGGTCCTGTCCTCGACACCACGGCCCTGATCTGATCCTGGTGCCGAGACCCGGGGAGCTGGGGCGTCCTGGATCCCCAATGAGAGATCTACATTTCCCCAACCGCGACATCAGTTCGCCATGTGGCCATTGACAGATCGGGATACACACCGGTAGGTAAGTTAACTAACTATCACGCCAAGCCAAAGGAGCCTTGGTATGCGGAGTTCGCCCCATTTACATCCGGTGCTCGGGGTGGCAAGCGCGACCGCGATCGCGGTGCTTCTGGTCGTCGGCCCCGCCCTGCCCGCTCCGGCCGCGGCCGCGTCGGCCTTCGTCCGGGTCAACCAACTCGGTTACTCGAGTCCAACCAAGCGGGCATACCTGATGGCGTCCGGCGCGGAGACCGGAGCGACGTTCGCGGTGAAGAACTCCTCCGGCGCGACCGTCTTCTCCGCCCCGATCGGCGCCAACCTCGGATCGTGGAGCAACGCGTACCCCGACGTGTACGCCCTTGACTTCGACGCCGTGACCGCTGCCGGTACGTACACCGTCTCCGTCACCGGGCCGATCGCGGCGACCTCCCCGAGCTTCCGCATCGACAGCGGTCAGGCCGTCTACGCGTCCGCCATGGCCAACGCCGTGTCCTACTACCAGAACTCGCGCGACGGCGCGTCCTACATCCCGTCACTGTTGCGCACGGCGCCGGGCCACCTCAACGACGCCGCCGCGATGACGTACGCCACGCCGAAGGCCCGCTCGTCGGGCGGCTTCTCCGGCGACCTGACGCCGCTCGGCATCAACGTCGACGCCTCGGGCGGCTGGTGGGACGCGGGCGACTACCTCAAGTTCGTGCAGACGGAGAGTTACACCGTCGATGTCATGCTTGCCGGCGTCCGGGACTTCCCGAGCCAGATGGGCAGTTCGTTCAGCGCCGAGGCGCGCTTCGGCACCGACTGGCTGCAACGGATGTGGAACGACGGTACCCGCACGTTGTACTACCAGGTCGGCATCGGCGAGGGCAACGCGAAGATCGTCGGTGACCACGACATCTGGCGGCTGCCCCAGGCCGACGACACGTACGGCGGTACGGCGCCCGCGGACCGCTACATCCGCAACCGACCCGTCTTCCCGGCCAACTCGCCGGGTGGACTGATCAGTCCCAACCTCGCCGGCCGGGAGGCGGCGGCCCTCGCGCTGTGCTACCAGGTGTACCGGACGAGCGCTCCGGCCTACGCGAACACATGCCTGCTGTCGGCGGAACACGTCTTCGACCTGGCCAACACGGCGCCGAACGCACCGCTCTTGACGGTGATCCCGTTCAGTTTCTACCCCGAGACCGAGTGGCGCGACGACCTTGAACTGGGCGCCACCGAACTCAACCTCGCCCTGGCGTCGGCCTCGCCGCCGCCGGGTCTACCGCACAGCGACCCGATGTTCTATCTACAGAAGGCCGCGCAATGGGCCAACGCCTACATCACGGGTCCCAACGACGCGGGGGACACCCTCAACCTGTACGACGTCAGCGGCCTCGCCCACTTCGAGCTGGCCAACGCGATCACACGGGCCGGGAATCCAGCCGGCCTGGCGACTAGCGTCGCGGCGTTGACGGCCGACATCAAGAAGCAGCTGGACAATGCGGTCGGACAGTCGACCCAGGACCCGTTCGGGTTCGGTTTCCCGTGGGCGACCTGGGATACCACCTCGCACGGGGCCGGGCTCGCGGTCATGGCCCGTGAGTACGACCACCTGACCGCCACGACGACCTACGCGGCGTACGCCGACCGGTGGCTCGCCAACATCCTCGGCGCCAACGCGTGGGGTCTCTCGCTGATCGTCGGCGACGGCAGCACATTCCCCCATTGCCTGCAGCACCAGGTGGCCAACATCGTCGGATCCCTCGATGGCAGCGCACCCGTGCTCGCCGGCGCGGCGGTGGAGGGGCCGAACAGCGCGGCCACCCGGGGACTGGTGAGCGGCATGCGCGCCTGTCCGGCCGACGGAGTCGACGTATACGCGCCCTTCAATGGAACCGCCGAATTCAAGGACGACGTTCAGTCGTTCTCCAACACCGAACCCGCGGTCGACCTCACCGCCACGTCACCGTTGGCGTTCGCCTGGCAGATGAGCGGAGCATGACGATGTCCCTGCACCGACGCGCTTCGGCGCTCCTGATGGCTCTCCTGCTGGCTACTGGCGGCGTGATCCTCGCCGCCAGTGCGGCCCAGGCGGCCACGCCTCTTCCCGCCCACGTCTACGCGCCCTACTTCGAAACCTGGACCACCGACAGCCTTACCACGATCGCTCAACAATCCGGCGCGAAGTACTTCACCCTCGCATTCATCGAGACTGCCCGGAGGGGTCCGTGCACGCCGGTCTGGAACGGCGACGCGTCGCAGACCATGGCATCAGGCAAGTATCTGAGCGATCTGGCCAGCCTGCGCGCCATCGGTGGCGATGTGATCCCCTCGTTCGGGGGGTTCAGCGCCGACAACAGCGGCCGGGAACTCGCGGACGCCTGTACTGACATCAACCAGATTGTGGCGGCCTATCAGTCCGTGGTGACAACGTACGACGTTACCCGGCTGGACATGGACGTCGAAGTGAAGGCGCTCTCCGACGCCGCGGGCATCGACCGCCGCAACAAGGCCATCAAACTGCTGGAGGACTGGGCCACCAGCCAGGGCCGGACCCTGCAGATCTCTTACACACTCCCGGTCGAGCCGGCAGGGCTGGAGCCCAACGGGCTCGCCGTCCTGCAGAACGCCGTCGCCAACAACACCCGGGTGGACGTGGTGAACATCATGACGTTCGACTACTACGACCACCAGACCACGCAGATGGGGGCCGCCGCCATCAGCGCCGCCCAAGGCCTGCACGCCCAGCTCGCGACGCTCTACCCGACCAAGACATCTGCGGAGCTGTGGGCGATGGAGGGCAACACTCTCATGCCGGGCATCGACGACTTCCCGCAGAAGACGGAGGTGACCTACGTCGCGGATGCCCAGCAGCTGCTGGCGTTCGCCCAGGCCAACGGGATCAACACGCTCTCGATCTGGGCGATCCAGCGCGACAACGGCGGCTGCCCGGGCTCACGGGGCCGCAACGACTGCTCCGGCATAGTGCAGAACACGTGGGACTTCACCCACGTGCTCGCTCCATTCACAGGATAGCCGGCCAATGTTGTGGGGCGGCGGCCTGCGGCCGCCGCCCCACAAGTGTGGATCCTTCAGATTCCCAGTCCAAGATGGATGGTCCGGGTCAGGGTCCCCGTGGCGTCGTCCCCGGATAGCTCCCACATCATCGCTCCACCCAGGTCGTGGTGCTTGATGTAGAGGGCCTTCTCGAAGACGACCGCCGGGTCGTCGTACGTCCAGAAGGTCGTTCCGTCGAATAGCCAGGCGAATCCGGAACGCACATCGCGGTGCACCGTGAATCCGTTGCCGGGCAAGGTCTTGAGCACCTTGTAGTCTTCAGTGCCGGGTTCCCAGGTACCGGGCGCCGGGCCGGACGCCGGCTGGAAGAGCCCGTCGCCGCCGCCGGTCACGCCGGTCCAACCCCGGCCGTACGCCGGCATGCCGATGACCAGCTGCTCGCTCCTCGCCCCGGCCGCGAGCCACGCGTTGACGCTCGAGTCGATGCTGAAGTCCGGGGTTGTCGGCGCGCCGGCCGGCACCCGGATCGCCGACTGCTGGTTGGTGACCGACTCCCACGTGCCGTGGAAGTCGTACCCCTGCATGTTGCCGTAGTCGAGCCAGTTGAAGATCTTCTGACCCTCGAAGCCCGCCGCGATCTTCGCCGGGTCGGCCGGCAGGAAGGCGGTCAGCTCGTAGTGCTTGCCGGTCTCCTTGCCGTACGTGTCCAGTTGCTTGCGGAACTCCTTGAGCAGCAGCGTCAGGTTGGTCTTGTCCTCGGGTCGGACGATGTTGCCGGCGTTGCCCTCACTGCCGGGCCACTCCCAGTCGATGTCGATGCCGTCGAAGAGGCCCGCCGCGGATCCTGGCCCGCCGGCATCGCCCGGGCCGAGCGAGGGCAGGTTGCCCTTGATGAAACGGTCCACACAGGACGATACGAACGACTGGCGCGACTGCGCGGTCAGGGCCGCGTCGGAGAAGTACTTCGACCAGGTCCAGCCGCCCAGGGACAGCAACACCTTGAGGTCGGGGTACTTGGCCTTGAGCTTGAGCAGCTGACCGAAATTGCCGTTGAGCGGCTCGCCCCACTGGTCGGCCACGCCGTCGACGCTCTCCTCGGCCGGCACCGGCCGCTCATAATCCGCCCACACGTCGCCGGACTGGCAGGTAATGGCGTCTCCTTCGGGAGCCACGTTAGCGAATGCGTAGTTGACACCCGTTAGTTTCGACGCCTCGCCGGAGGTGTCCAGGTTCTTGACGAAGAAGGAGCGCCCGTAGATTCCCCATTGGATGAAGTAGGCGACCTGGCGCATCTTCGACTCATGAGTTCCGGTGGAGCCGCGATCTCCGCCGCCGTAGGCAGCCGCGCCCCATGCCAGGGCGACCGAGATGGCGACGAGCGCGGCGAGGCCGGCCGCGATGGAGCGTCGCCCGGGTACGCGCATCGATGCCTCCAAGATTCGATTAGGAAAGTTTCCTAATCGAGCAAGCTAGACCTCTCGACGGCACCGGTCAAGGCATTCCGAAGGGCGGGCCGGGGCACCGCTCGGCCACAGGGGACCGCGTCGATTCGGGGGTTGGTCCATATCTCGGGAACATCTCGGTTCCCGAGCGCCAAGATCGGGGCTTGTGTACCAGAAGTGACGCCTGGCCGCGTTTCCGGTGCCGGAACGGCAATCGTGCGTAGCGATGCCCGCGGAATCCGGGCCTTCAGATGGACTCGGCGACCGCGACGGCGAAGGCCGCGGACGTGAGGCCTTCGATCCGGTACGCCACCTCGTCGCGTTGCCAGATGAGGGTCAGCCCGGCCGTGCGGGTCGTCGGTGTCCGCACGACGCCACTGGTGTCCACATAGGTCAGTTCATGCGGCCCGGCGAGCCACAGGGCGGGTGCACCACGTACCGTGAGGTAGCTGACGTCGCGGGCGGTCTTCACGAACATCAGCTCGAACCGTCCGGAATACTCGTCGAGGCGAACCGAGCCCCGGCGGAAGAAGAGCGAGACCACCCTCGGCGACCCGTCCGCCGCTGGGTCGGAGATGCGCACCTCGGTCGGCGCGCCCAGGGCCGTGGGGACGCCGATCGGAAAATGGGCGAGCCGGCGGGCCTCGTCGAGGCTCACGACCCGGGTGAAGGGGAGTGGTTGGGGCGAGGCGGGCGGCTTGTCGCCGGCCGGGCTGATGTGTACCTCGACACCGGCGAGGCGCAGGACACTGGTGACGATGTCGGCCGCGGCGGTCCGTACGGGCGGCACCAGCACAATGATCGCGGCCGCGGCCGCGACGGCTATCGCGATGCCGAGATGAGTTCGCAGTCTGGCCAGAGCCCGGGCGGTACGGGACTTCACGGTACCCAGCGGGAGGTCGAGGCGTGCCGCGGTCTCCGCCTCACTGCGATCCAGTAGGAACCGGCTCGCGATCACATCGCGGTCGAGCCCGGTCAGATGGCGGACGGCGGCGACCAGCTCCCGACGCTGTTCGGCCGCGAGCGTCGACTCGACCGCGGAGTCGATCGGCGGCGGCGCCACGGTCGCGAGCGCGGCCCGTACCGTTGCTTCCTCGCGCCGCCGGCGGGACCGGTGCAGGTTACGCGCCTCGTTCGCGACGATCGCCACCAGCCACGACCGGAATGAGGCTTGACCAGGGTACTCGCTGAGCCGCCGGTACGCCTTGACGAAGGCCTCCTGGACCACATCGTCGGCGTCGTCTCCGGCTCCGAACTGAAGGGCGGTACGCATGGCAGCATCCGCGTTGCGGGCAACCAGATCCGCGAACGCGTCCTGGTCACCGAGACGCGCCCGGGCGACGAGATCGGCGTCGTCCGCCACGGAGCCGTCAACCTCCTTTCCCCCACTGACACCGCCGGAACCGTACGGGTTCCCTCGGTGTCACCAGGGTATGACGACACGACGCCAGTTCCTCGCCCTCGTCGGTGCGGGCGCCGCAGCCACGGTAGCCGGTTGCGCTGCACCTCGGCAGGCCACCGCGGGTCCGGCGTCCGGACCGCCGGACGTCCTGCTCGTGGACCTCGGCGACGGGCTCGCCGTCGTGCGGGGCAGTGGCGTCGACCGGGTCGGCGCCGCGGCGGCGACGCCTGACGGATCGACGATATTCGCAACCCGGGCCCGGGCCGTGGACACCGACCTCGTCGTGATATCGACCCACGACGGCGAAGTCCTCAACACGCTGCGGCTGGCCGGAGCGTGGGCGCCCGCCGTCGCCGGCGGGGCCGGGAACATGGTCGCGCTCGTCGCGCCGGCGAAGGAACCCGGGGCTCCGGTCGCGGCGTACGCCCCGGCCGGCCGGCCGCAGACGAGCATGCTCATCGTCGGTGCCGAAACCGACCCGGTGCGGGTCGACCTCTCCGGAAACTACGTGCCGGACGCCTTCACCGTCGACGGCCACGGCATCTACGTCCTGGACTGGCAGCCGGCGACCGCCCCGGAGCACTACCGGGTACGCGAGGTCAATCTGGTGACCAAGGCGCCGACGCCGCTGTTGACACGGGACAAGGTTCCGATCCCGCCGGGCGCCGAGGAGGAGATGCGCGGCCGGCGTCGCAACGCGGTCTTCGCGCCCAACCATGATGTGCTCTACACCCTCTACACGAACCAGCCCGGAGCCGCGGCGGCCGACGACGCCTGGCCGGACGCGGATCTCGCCTTCATCCACACGCTCCAGCTCGACCAGCACTGGGCCTACTGCGTGGACCTGCCGTCACCGTTCGGGGTGAGTCCCAACGCCGGGCACCCCCTCGCGATCCGTCCGGACGGTGGGCAGCTCTACGTCGTCGACGCCGCCGGCGGCCACCTCGCCGTGGTCGACAGCGATTCGCTGACCGTAGATCGCGTCGCCAACGTCGAGCCGTTGCCAGGAAACGCGTTCGCGGTCGCCGCGGCGGACGCAGTGTTCATCGCCGCCGGCGCACGGGTGCTCGTCCTGGGTCGACCGGACCTGACCGTCCGGACGAGGTGGGAACTACCGGGCACCGCGCTCGGGCTCGCGTCCAGTGTGGATGGTTCTCGGGTCTACGTCGGACTCGGCGACGCGATCGAGTGGCGTGACGCCGCTACCGGCCGGCGGCTGGGCAGAGTCACGGTTCCCGGAGTGACCGGTCTGCGATCGGTGACCTAGCCACGCACCGATCGTGGGCGGGTAGAACTCTCCAGGATCGTTCAGGTCATCGATCCGGCGACGACGCCCCGGACGAAGTACCGCTGGAAGGCGAAGAACCCCGCGAGGGGGATGAGCATCGAGATGAATGAGCCCGGTCCGATGATGTCGATGTTGGACGAGAAGGCCCGGGTCTGTTCCCGCAACGCGTACGTGATCGGCGCATTGTCCGACGTGGCGAACACCAACGCGACGAGCAGATCGTTCCAGACCCAGAGGAACTCGAAGATCGCCAGCGAGGCCACCGCCGGCCAGCCGATCGGCAGCACGACCCTGGTGAAGATCGACGCCTCCGTGGCGCCGTCCGTCCTGGCCGCCTCGATCAGGTCCCGCGGTAAACCGGCGAAGAAGTTGCGCAGCAAGAAGATCGCGAACGGTAGACCGAATGCCACGTGGAACGCCACAACCGCCGGGATGTGGCCGTAGATCCCCAGATGCCGGAAGATGGCCGCGTCGGGGATGATCGCCACCTGGATCGGCACGACGTTGAGGGCCACGACCACGACGAACAACGCGTCCTGGCCGCGGAAGTCGGCCCACGCCAGCGCGTACCCGGCAAGCGATCCGATCACGACTAGCAGTACCGTAGCCGGAACAGTGATCAGCATCGTGTTCCACAACGAGCCGAGCATCGCCGGATTGCCCAGCAGGTTCGCGTAGTTGCGCAGGGTCAACTCGCTCGGAGCGGTGAAGATGTGCCACCATCCCGTCGCGCTGTTGTCGGCGGTCGAGCGCAGACTGGCGACGGCCAACCCCAGCGTCGGCACCAGCCAGAACACTCCGACGAGCCCGACCAGGAGGCGCAGCACGACCGGCCCGAACCTGCCGACGAAGCGGGCGAGCGGTCCCGGCCGTGGCGGGGGGGTGATGGCAGTGCCGGCCGGCATCAACTCCGGTACGGGACGGACGGTCACGAGGCTCATGCCCGCTCTCTCCTCAACCGGCGGATATTGAACAGCATCGCAGGCAGCACCAGGATGAACAGCAGAACCGCGAGCGCGCTGCCCAGACCGTAGTCGAGCCCGCCGCCGAACGAGACCCGGTACATCTCCAGCGCCACCACGTTGGCCGACGGCTGAGACGACTCAGGGGCCAGGACGTACACGAGATCGAATATCTTGAGGACGTTGATGACCAGGGTCACGAGAACGACCACCAATACCGGTCGCGTCAACGGAACCGTCACCCGCCGGAGAACCTGCCACTCCGTGGCACCGTCCACCCGGGCGGCGTCCAGAGCGTCCCGGGGGAGCACGGCCAGGCCGGCGGAGATGAGTACCATCGCGAACCCGGCCCAGATCCAGATGTATGCGCCGATGAGCGCGGGCGTGATGAGGCTGGGACCGAGCCAGCTGAGTCCGTTGAAGGGTGGTGCGAAATTCTTCCCCGCGAGTCGTATCGTGTAGCCGCCGTCGGTCAGGCCTGGGAATGCGAACCGTCCCGCCTGGTCGGTGTCGGTGGTCGCGATCACCTGGCCACCCCGCAGCACCTCGACGGTCATCCCGGGCAGCCCCTTCTCCGTCGGGTCGATCACCCCGGGCGCGCCGCCGCCACCACGGGCGAAGTCGAGCCAGACCGTACCGTCCACACCGGACGATGGCGTGGCCCGGAGAGCGGCGCCGGCCCGCTCCGGAATACGGTCCTGGGGCAGCCCGACCAGGGGCAGGTCGACGACGCTGCCGCCGGCGACGGGCGTGGCCGCCTGGAATCCGCCGTCGCCGCTGGGCACGAGCGGTCCGCCATCTCGCGGGTTCATTCCGTAATACGGCGACGGCGGAGCGAAGAGGTCGTGCACCGCCACGATCCCCGCGTTGAGCACGCCCCGGTCGGGACTTGTGTCGTAGACCAGCCGCCAGGTGACCCCGGCGGCCAGGAACGAGATCGCCATCGGCATGAACAGGATCGTCTTGAGCACCCTCGCCCGGCCGACCCGCTCGGTGAGGACCGCGAACAGCAGGCCGAGAGTGGTGACGATCGTCGGCGCCACCGCGACCCAGACGGCGTTGTTGATGATCGCCCGCCGGGTCTCGGCGGCGGTGAACATGGTGACGTAGTTGGCCAGCCCGACATACCGGCCGCCGTCGCGGCTGTGCAGGCTCAGCCAGATCGTGTAGACGATCGGATAGCAGACCAGCACCCCAAGCATGACCAACGCCGGGACGATGAACAGCAGCGCGACCGTTCGACGCTCGCGCATCGCGGTGCCGGTCATCCGTCGCTCCCGAAGTCCTTGGTGGCGGCGGCTTCGAGCTGTTGAGCCATCGTCGTCGGCGGAGTGGACTCCCGCAGGAAGGTCTGCAGGAGCACCCACATGTCGCTGCTGCTGCTTCCCCCGAACGCCTGCGGTGCCTGGTCGGAGAGGTCGAACCGCAGCAAAGGCGCGGTGGCCACGTTCTCGGCCAGCTCCCGGGTGATCGCGTCCGGGTAGGCCGAGGCGCCGATATTGCGGTTCGCCGATATGAAACCACCCGCCGCCGCCTCGATCCTGGCCGCGTCGGGCGAGGCGAGGAACGCCATCAACGCCATGGCTGCCGAGGTGTCCTTCATCGCGACGGCCTGGTCGCCCGCGGTCACGACCGCCGGGGACGAGCCGTTGATGGAGGGCCAGTCGAAGAACCTTGCCCCGCCACCCACCTTCACCTTGCCCAGCTTGTCGATCTCGGCCGCCACGAAGTCGCCCTCGAAGACCATGGATGCCTTGGGGGTCGCGCCGAACACGTCGGCGATCGCCTGGGTGAACGAGATCTGGACCGCGCCCGCCGGACCGCCCTCGATGTACTTCGGTGTGGTCCAGTACCGCTGCAGCAGCGTGAGCGTCTGGACCACGGTGGGGTCGGTCCACGGGATCTCATGCCGGGCGAGCTTGTCATAGTTGGTGGCGCCGGCGATACGCAGGTACGCGTTCTCGAACCAGTCGGTGAGAACCCAGCCGTCGCTACCGGCCGCCACGATTGGAATTCTCCCGGCCTCGTTCAGGGTCCGCGACGCCGCGAGGAATTCGTCCCAGGTCCGTGGCGGGATCAGTCCCGCTTCGTCGAAGTCGTCGGTTCGGTACCAGATGACGGACTTGTCGGCCACCTTGAAGTAGAAGGCGTACTGCAAGCCGTGGAACCGGCCCTGCCTCTGCCACGCATCGGAGTAGTTCGCCCGGACGGCCTCGAGCGCCTCGCCAGTGAGGGGTTTGACGGCTCCCTTGGCGACAAGTTCCGCGACGACGCCCGGCTGCGGGATGATCGCCACGTCGGGGGGCGAGCCGCCCGCGAGCCGGCTGTTGAGGAGGACGGCGAGGTCGTTTCCGCCCGAGGTGTAGGTGACCCTAGCGCCGGTCCTGGCGTGGAAAGCGTCCAGCACGGCCTGGAAATTCTGCTGTTCGGTGCCGGACCATGTCGCCGCGACTTCCAGCATCTGGCCGGTCAGATCGGGCCCAGGGCCGCGGCCCGGTGGCGGGCGGCTGCCGAAGCAGCCGGTGGCCGCCATGGCGACGATCGCCAGGCCGGCGGCGAGTAGAAGTCCGCGCCAGTGCTGTGTTCGTGGCATGGACTCCTTGGTGGCCACGGGCTCTCCTGGTCGTCTGGCAGGGCCTGCACGGAGTTTCCCGGCCCGATCGTCCGCGACGCCAGGTTAGCCAACCCGCCGCAACATAACCGAAGCAGTCCTCACAAGATCAGCACGACGGGCATGTCGCATCGGTGAGCGGAACTTTATCCAACCGTAATCGCGCGTCAGTCGCCCGTTACCTGCCGCCCGGCGACACTGACTGCACCAGAGATTTGCCCCCACGAAGACGCTTCGCGTCTCCGCGGGGACCCCGGTTTCCACCCCACGGAGTGTCGATCGGCCGCGAGGAGACGCGTCGGTGCCAGCGGTGGGCGCAGCAGGACGGACTCTCTCAGCGGAGTTGACCAGCGCGGGCTCGCCGGCGACGAGGCGTTCGGACCGGCAGGCGGATCCGACCGTACCGGAGCCGTCGACAGCAAGCGACCGCCCGGCCCCACAGCCGGCAGACGACGGCCCGCTCCCGCTCGCGGGCTATACGGTTGCGGTGGCCACAGACCGCCGGCACCATCCGATAGCGGCGTACCTCGACCGCTACGGCGCCAGAACGGTCTCGGTGCAGGCGACCCGTACCGTCGCCCAAGCCGATCCGGACGACCTCGCCGCCGCGACCAGGCTTGCGGTCGAAGGACCCGCCGACGAGGTGGTCGTCTCCTCCGCGTTCGGCCTCCGTTGCTGGCTCGCCACCGCGCGCTCGCTCGGCGTGGCGGACGACCTCGTCGGCCGGTTCGCCGGAGCGAGGCTGCTCGCCCGCGACGGCCGGGCCGCCGACGGCCTTCGCGAGCTCGGACTGACCGAGATCTGGTCCACCGCATCCGCGACCACGGAGGACCTCTTCGCTTACCTGCTCGCGCAGCCCATGGCTGGTCGTCGGGTGCTTGCTCAACTCGACGGCGAGCCGGTCCGCGAACTCTGCCTGGCACTGGCCGAGACCGGCGCGGACGTGGTGCCGGTGCGCACGTACCGGTTGCAGCCGCCCAACCACCGCGACGTACTGCGCCGCCTCGCCGATCAGATGGTGCGACGCCAGGTCGATGCCGTCGTGCTGACGTCGGCCTCCTGCACCGAGAACCTGGTGGAGCAGGCCACTGTGGACGCCAGCCTGGACCAGCTGCTGAACGCGGTCGTCGAGAACGTCCTCGTCGTATGCCTCGGCCCGCTGGCAGCGCAGCCCCTGGTCGAGCGCGGGGTGCCGGTCATCGTCGCGCCGCGTCCGTATGTCGACGACCTGGTCGCTACCGTAGCCCAGGAGCTACCGCGGCGGGCCCTCTACCTGGTGCTCGATGGCCGGCGGATACAGCTGCGGGGGCAGGCTCTCGTGGTCGGTGACGTACTCGTTCCGATCCAGCCCGGACCGGTTGCGGTTCTGCGCGCGTTGGCCCGCCGGCCCGGACGCGTCCTCTCGGCGGCCGAGATCCGCACCCACGTTCCAGGATGGTCCGATGTGGACGACCATGCGATCGAGATGGCGGTCTCGCGACTTCGCCGCTGCCTGGACGGGACCGAGCTGGACGGACTGGGGCTGGTCCAGACCGTCGTGAAGCGTGGCTACCGGCTCGCGATCTGACCCCGTCTGCGGGCGGCGGCTCGACGGACGTATGTGGGCATCCGGCCATCTTTGACCGCGCTGGCCGCGCAGTCCGGTCCACAGTAGAAGGTGTGACCGGTCGCGGTCATGATGACCGGTCGGACCCGGCAGGTCGAGCAGATGAGCGAGACCGCCGAACTTCCACGGCGCGTCTTGACCAGCAGCATCGCACCGCGGACGACGCCGCAGTCCCCGATGCGGACCGCCTCGGCGAGGCATGGCTCCCGGACCGGGCAGCGTAGGCAGATCTCGACGGCGACCGGCCGCATGGAGCGGTCGTCCGACCACCATTCGGGGTCGAGGCCCGCGCACGCGGCGTCCTGCCACCAGAACTCCGGCCGCGGCGGTGAACTCGTGGCGGGTGGACTTGACCGCATGCGTGGAGCCCTTCGGCACCTAGACGCCAGGATGTCTACGTCATACGTCGGGCGCGGCCCTACGGTTCAGCCGTGGTCGTGGCTGCGCTCACGTGTCCACAATGGATCTCAAGGCCGATGAACTGGTCATGCCATCCGGACGTCATACGCGGTGAGCGTGCGTGACCAAGCCGGTCGCGTGGCCGCGGTACGTCCGCGGTTCGGTGGCGTCGCGCAGCTCCCGGCGGTGCGCTGCTCCGCGCCGCCTGCCGCGCGGTCGGCTGGGACGGCGAGCGCGTCGGCCCCCGCTCCGGTGGGTCAGCCCACCGGAGCGGGTTTCCGCTCGGCACGTGCAAGTGCGGCGCCGGCTACCGGACGAGGGATCGTACGGCGTGGGCTATCCCGGGTCCGTCGAGACCATGCTCGGCCAGTATCGCGCCACGCGCCCCGTGCGGGAGGAAGCGTTGCGGCAGCGCGATGCCGTGAACCGGCGTCGACAGGCCGGCCGAACGGCTGGCCCGGGCGAAGGCGTCGCGGTATCCACCGTGCTCGCCGCAGTCCTCAACGGTGTACACATACCGGTAACTGGCGGCCGCCGCGACGAGCTCCGCGCCGATCGGCAGCACCCAGCCCGGATCGACCACGGTCACGGAGATCCCGCCCGCGCTCAGCTCGGTCCCGGCCGCGACGGCTGCGCCGGCGAGCGCACCGACGCAGATGACGAGCACATCATTGCCTGCGTCGGAGAAGAGAACGTCGGCGCCGCCCAAGCGGCACAGGCACTCCAGGTTGGCCGCGACATCGGCCTTGGGGAAGCGAACCGCGGCCGGACCGGGGTGCGCAACGGCCTCGCGAAGGAGCCGGCAGAGCATGGCCCCGTCACGAGGCGCGGCCACCCGCATGCCGGGCACAGTGCCCAGCAGCGTCAGGTCCCACATGCCGTGGTGGGACGGGCCATCGGGGCCGGTGATGCCCGACCGGTCGAGCACGAACGTGACCGGCAACCGGTGCAGAGCGACATCCATCAGCACCTGGTCGAAGGCGCGGTTGAGAAAGGTGCCGTAGATGCAGACGACCGGGTGCAGACCACCGATCGCCAGGCCGGCCGCTGAGGTGACCGCGTGCTGCTCGGCGATGCCCACGTCGAATGTCCGATGTGGATAGCGCTCGGCGAACGCGCAGAGCCCGGTGGGCCCTGGCATCGCGGCTGTGATGGCGACCACATCCGGGCGCTCCGCGCCGATGGCGACCAGCTCGTCGGCGAAGACGTCCGTCCAGGTCCGGCCCGGCCGGCCCCCGGACGGGCCGATCGTGTGCATCTTCTCGGCCTCGTCGGCCTCCGCCGCCGGGTAGCCCTCGCCCTTACGGGTCATACAGTGCACGACCGTCGGCATACCCAGCCCGCGAGCCTTGCGCAGGGCGGCCTCCACCGCCGGAGCGTCGTGGCCGTCGATCGGCCCGATATAGGCCAGGCCGAGCAACTCGAAGATGGATCCGGTCATGGGAATCGCGGTGAGATGCTGGCCGATGGCGCCGGCGGTCGGAGCGTAGGACCGACCGTTGTCGTTGAGGACGATCACCACCGGGCGGTGCGGAGCGGCCGCGATGTTGTTCAGCGCCTCCCAGCACATGCCGCCCGTGAGGGCTCCGTCGCCCACGACCGCCACCGCGGTCCGGCCGACCTGCCCGGAGATCTCCAGCGCCTTCGCCACACCGTCCAGATAGGAGAGTGAGGTCGACGCGTGCGAGTTCTCGACCAGGTCGTGCTCGCTCTCCGCCCGCGACGGATACCCCGACACGCCGCCGGCCTGCCGGAGGTCGTTCAGGCCGCGTCCGGTCAGAAGCTTGTGCACGTACGCCTGATGCCCGGTGTCCCAGATGATCGGATCGCGTGGCGACTCGAATACCCGGTGCAACGCGATCGTCAACTCCACGACGCCGAGATTCGGCCCGAGGTGACCCCCGGTGCGGCTGACCGTGGCGATGAGCCGGCTCCGGATCTCGGCGGCGAGCTCCGGCAGGGCGGACTCGGGCAGCGCGCGCAGCCGGTCCGGGCTGGTGATCTGGTCGAGCAGCGCCATGCCTGCTCACCCGCCGACGACGGCACGCAGCGATTCCCGCAAGGATTCCATCGTGGCGATGACCGCCGTCGGCTCGTAACCGCAGTGAGCCATGCAGTTGCTGCATCGTGGGTCCTTGCCCCGTCCGAACGCGGACCAGTCGGTCTCTTCGATGAGTTCCTTGTACGTACGGGCGTAGCCGTCGTCGAGCAGGTAGCACGGGCGCTGCCAGCCCAGCAGGGAGTAGGACGGGATACCCCACGCCGTGCAGGCCAACTCCCGCCTGCCCTCGAGGAAGTCGAGGAAGACCGGCGAGTGGTTCAACCGCCACCGCTTGCGCCGGCCGTCGGCGAAGGCCTTATGGAACAGCGCCCGGGTCTCATCGACCGCCAGCCAGTGGTCCTGATCGGGAGCCTTGCCGTAGGCGTACGCCGGGGAGATCTGCATGTTGTCGACCTTGAGCTCGTCGTTGAGGAAGTCCAGTACACCCTGCACATCGGCCGGCGTGTCGGTATTGAAGAACGTCGTGTTCGTCATCACCCGGAAGCCGGCCGCCTGCACCTGCCGGATGGCGGCTACCGCCGCGTCGAAGCCGCCCTCCTTCTGCACCGACTGGTCGTGCCGCTCGCGCAGCCCGTCGATGTGCACCATCCAGGCGAAGTTGCGATGTGGCTTGAACCTGTGCAGGTGCTTCGGGAGGAGGAGAGCGTTGGTGCACAAGAAGACGATCTTGTGGCGGGCGAGCAGTTGACGGGTGATCTCGTCGATCTGGGGGTGCATCAACGGCTCGCCGCCGGCGATGGAGACCATCGGGGCACCACTTTCCTCGATCGCGGCCACCGCCTGCTCCACCGGCATGCGCTGCTTGAGCAGGTGGGCCGGTTGGGCGATCTTCCCGCACCCCGCGCACTTGAGGTTGCACGCGAACAACGGCTCGAGCTCAACCAGAAGCGGGAACTTCTCCCTGCGGAGCAGCTTCTGCTTGAGCAGATAGGTACCGAGCCGTACGGTCTGGCGCAACGGCATGGCCATCGTTCAGCTCACCTCCTTCGGTAGCGTGAAGTGCGTGTCTTCCGGTTCTGCCTGGATCTCGCATACGGTCGTCGGGCCGAGGCCGCCCAAACCCGCGATGAGGTCGTCGACGAGCCGGGGTGGTGCGGACGCGCCGGCGGTGACTCCGATGCGGGTGCGGCCGGCCAGGTCGCGCAGGTCGAGCTGGCTCACGTCGTCCAGCAGCCGCGCCGGTGTGCCTTCCCGCTCGGCCACCTCGACCAGACGCAGCGAGTTGGACGAGTTGGGCGAGCCGACGACGAGGACCAGCTCGCACTCGCGGGCGATCTGGCGGACGGCCCGCTGGCGGTTGGTCGTCGCATAGCAGATGTCATCTCGCCGCGGGCCCTGCAGGGCCGGAAAGCGACCACGCAGTACGTCGGCGATGTCGTCGGCCTCGTCCACCGCAAGCGTTGTCTGCATCGCGTAGGCCACCCGCTCGGGATCGCGCGGCTGGACGGTCGCCGCGGTCGCCACATCCGGCACGACCATCACGGCATCGGGGGCCTCGCCCAGGGTGCCCTCGACCTCCTCATGGTCGGAGTGTCCGATGAGGAACACCGTCATGTCGCGGCCGGCGTAGCGGCGGACCTCCGTGTGTACCTTCGTCACCAGCGGACAGGTCGCGTCGATGACTCGCAGACCCCGGGCGGCGGCGCCGGCCCTGACCGCCGGGGATACGCCGTGAGCCGCGAGGACGAGCACGCTGCCGGAAGGTACGTCGCAGGCATCGTCGACGAACATCGCCCCGCGCCGCTCCAGATCCCGTACGACATGTGCATTGTGGACGATCTGTCGGCGTACGTAGATCGGAGCGCCGTACCGCGCCAGTGCCCGCTCCACGATGTCGATGGCCCGCTCCACGCCGGCGCAGAACGAGCGTGGACTGGCGAGCAGCACCTCGCGCGTGGCTACCGCGTCGGCCCACCGGTCCAGCGCCGACACTGCCCGGCGCAACGAACGCAGCGCGGCGAGACCATTGGGTACGATCCCGGGACTCAGCAGCGGTTCGTCCTCCGTGTCGGAAATGGCCCGCACGACCGCGAACGGTGTCCCGCTCGGTGGCGCCAGCCACGCCGACTCCATGTCCACGGCCAGGGCGCCGTCCTCGGAAAGCTGTCGCCGGGCCGAGTTATCGATCATCCGCGGGCTGGACCTGATTGGTCCACAATGGACATTCAGGCCCCGCCGGCGGAGTGCCCCGGCGAGCATGGGCGCGGAGCGGCACACCGCCCGCAGGCCACCGGGACCAACCACCTCGGTCGCCACGACGATATCGCCGACCCGAATCCCGGCGGCGAGTCCACCGGCGACTCCGGCCACCACCACGGCGTTGCCGGCGAGCCGGTCGGCGGCCCGCCGGGACCGCCGCTCACCCATGCCGGTGCGGACCACCGGCGTGCGGGCGGTTCGCAACGCGGTCTGTTCGATCCGCAGCGGCGCGGCGATGACGACGCCGGTCATACCGTCTCGCCTCCGTGCTCGCTCCGCTCCTTGGGCCTGACCGGCCCTGCGATGCTCACTCGCTGTCGGCTCGGTCACGACGGCACCGCCGCCACGTACCGGCCCAGCGCGGTCACCGGGAAGATGAGACGGTAGAGGTGGTAGTTGATGTAGAAGTCGCCGGGAAAACCGGTGCCCGTGAAGAAGTCCTCGTCCCAGGTTCCGTCGCCTCGCTGGGTGTGGACAAGGAACCCTACGCCGCGGTCGACGGTGTCGCCCCGCTCCCCAGCGGCGAGCAGCGCGAGCAGCGCCCAGGCCGTCTGCGAGGCGGTCGAGGTCCCCTGGCCGGACCATTCCTTGTCCACGTACGAGCGGAGATCCTCGCCCCAGCCGCCGTCGCCGTTCTGGTGCGCCTCGAGCCACGCGATGGCCCGGCGGATCGGCGCGGATTCACCCGACATGCCGGCCGCGACCAGGGCTGGGACGACCGCGCCGGTTCCGTAGACGTAGTTGGCGCCCCACCGACCGAACCATGAGCCGTCCGGCTCCTGGTTCCGCAGCAGCCACTCGATTCCGCGGCGGGCCGGCATCTCGTCCGACCGGCCCTCGGCGGCCAGCATCTCCACGATGTGCGCGGTCACATCCGCCGACGGCGGGTCGATCACCTCGCCGAAGTCGCAGAAGGGCAATTGGTTGGCCAGGGCCCGGGTGTTGTCGACGTCGAAGGCGCCCCAGCCGCCGTCACCGGACTGCATTCCGGTGAGCCACGCGACGCCCCGGTCCACCGCCGCCCGTACCGAGGCTGGATCGGGATGGCTGGCGGCCACCCGACGCAGGGCGAGGACCACCTCCGCGGTGTCGTCCGTGTCGGGGTAGCCGTCGTTGGCAAACTCGAACGCCCATCCGCCCGGCGCAAGGTGCGGTCGGCGGACAGACCAGTCGCCCGGCACCCGGATCTCCTCGCCCAACAGCCAGTCGGTGGCACGTCGTACCGCCTCGTCGTCGGCCGGCACACCCGCGTCGAGAAGGGCGGTCAGCGCGAGGCCGGTGTCCCAGACCGGGGACTGGCAGGCCTCGAGCCGCCGAACCATGCCATCGGGTGTCTCCTCCCGGACGACGAAGCCTTCCAGGCCAGCGATGCCGGCCGCGATGACCGGATGTTCGAGCGGGTAGCCAAGCAGATGCAGTGCTAGCAATGAGTAAACCCACGGCGGTTGGATGCCGCCCCACGAGCCGTCGGCCTCCTGCCGCGCGATGATCCACTCGACCGCCCTCCGCTGGGCAGCGCGACGAAGCCGTCGCCAGGGGCGCCGGGCGTACCGGTGCAACCCTTTGTCGATCGCGTTGAACACGCCGGGCCATGTCCACAGTGGAGCATTGCGCGGTGCGGTTCTCCCGACCCGCAGTTCGTCCACGGTGAACGCCAGCGGCCGGACCGGGCGCAGGCTGCCGACGATCGTGAGCGGTACCACGGTCTGCCTGGCCCAGCAGGCCCAGTCGTACAGGTTCAGTGGGAACCACTTCGGCAGGTATATCAACTCCGGCGGGAGCTCAGGAAGCTCGTCCCAGGACCAGCCGCCGAAGAGAGCGAGCCAGATACGGGTGAAGACTCGGGTCGACTCCAGTCCACCGTGGGCGTGAATGAAATCGCGGGCGCGGACCAGGTGTGCCGCGTCGGCCGGATCGCCGGCCAGGCGGAGCGCCACCCACGCCTCCACCGTGATCGAGAGTTCGCCCGGACCGCCGTGGAACGCGGCCCAACTGCCGTCCGCCCGCTGCTGGGAGCGGATCCATCGGGCGGCCTCCTCGGTCTGCTGCCCGGCCCGGATACCGAGGAACTCGCGGAGCAGGAGGTCCTCGGCGTCCATGGTGACGTTCGTCGCGAGCTCGCCCTTCCACCAGCCGTCGGGATGCTGCAGCCCGCGCAGGTGGGCGACGGCGCGCTGCAGCGCGGTCCGCGCGCTCACGGGCGCGGTGTCGGCGACAGCCACAGTCTGTGTCATGCCGGCTCACCTCCGCGCTCGCCACTCGCTGTCGGCTCGCTTGTCATGAGTCCCGGTCCACGACGAACTGGGCCAACTGGATCAGGTCGGCCCGGGCCTGCGGTTTGATGTCCACATCGGAGAGTGTCTGCTCGGCGAGTGACATCCGCCGCCGGGCCTCGGTCAGCGCCCAGTCGCGGGCGCCGGACCGCTCGAGAATGTCGGCCACCCGAGGCAGGCTGGCCGCCGGCGGCTCGCCGACACCGATGAGCCAACGGGTCAGCTCCGGGTTGACGTCGCTGCGCCCGACCGCGTAGGTGACCGGCAGCGATTTCTTTCTCGATCGGAGGTCGGAGTAGACCGGCTTACCGGTCACGGCGGGGTCGCCCCAGATCCCGAGTACGTCGTCGACGAGCTGGAACGCGAGCCCGAACTGGACCCCGAAGGTACGCATCGCCGCGACGGTCGCAGCCGGTGCCCCGGCGAGGATGGCGCCCACGCCGGTGCTCGCGCCGAGCAGGGAACCGGTCTTCGCAGCGGCCATAGCGACGCACTCGTCGAGGCCAACGTCGGCGCGATTCTCAAACGCGATGTCCTGGACCTGGCCGCGGATGAGCTCACGGGCGACCGCGGCGAGCAGCCGCGTCGCCTCGGCCGCGCCTGGAGTCGGCGACTCGAGCAGCACCTCGTGGGCCAACGCCAGAAGTGCGTCGCCGGTCAGGATCGCCGTCGCCTCGCCCCAGATGGCCCAGGCAGTCCGGCGATGGCGACGCTCCAGATCCCGGTCGAGCAGGTCGTCGTGAAGCAGCGAGAAGTTGTGTACCAGCTCGACCGCGACGGCGCCGGCGAGCGCCACCTCGGCCGGCCCGCCGACGGCTTCCGCGGCGAGCAGAGCCAGCGCCGGCCGGACGGCCTTTCCGCCGGAGTTGTCCGTCGGCCTGCCGTCCTCGTCGCACCAACCGAGGTGGTACGAGGCGACCAGCCGGCACGAGGGGTCCAGCCGCGCGACCGCAGCCCGCAGCGCGGGTACGGCCAAGGCGCGGCTGCGGTCCAATGTGGACAGCATGTCGGTGCTCATGCGTGGTCCTCGCGGAATCGGTTCCAGATGCCGGGATGGCCAGTTGAAGATCGGTGCTTCAGCATCAGAAACGACGCGTGGCGGCGCTTTTGACGCCGCAGCGGCGATCTTGCCGTCGATTCGCGTCGTAGGGTGCTCATGCGACCGCCCCTTCTCGCGTGGGCGCGCGACCGAGGACGGCCCGCGCCGCGGTGTTGCCGCTGCGGACCGCGCCCTCCATCGTGGCCGGCCAGCCGGTGTCGGTCCACGCTCCAGCGAGGAAGAGCCCCGGTGCCCGCGTGACTGCCGGGGCCCGCAACGCGGCGGTACCAGGGCAGGGCCGGAACGTCGCGTCCCGCTCCCGGGTGACGAAGAAGTCGGCTACCTCGGCCTCGTGAAGCCCGGGGACCAACCGTTCCAACTCGGGCAGGAACCGCCGCAGCACGGCCGTGGGTTCGTCGATGTAGTCGTCGGCGGCCGAGATCGACAGGGCCAGGTACTGGCCGCTGGTCAGTCCCGACTGTGTGGTGCGGTCGAACACCCACTGCACCGGCGAGCCGACGCACGCGACGAAGGGCTCGGTCAGCACCGGGCGGTCCAGTACAATGTGGACGTTCACGATCGGGGAGCTGCCCAGGTCGCCGGCCCAGCCCGGCGCCGCGGCGAGGCTGCCGGCGGGAAGCAGCGCCTCGGCGGCGGTTGGGGCGACGGCCAGGATGACATGGTCGGCGACGCGTTCCTCCGCTCCCGTGCCGACCAGCCAACCGTCGCCGGCCGACTCGAGGCTGGTGACCTTCGCACCGGTATGAACGCGAGCGCCGGCCTCGCGCAGCCGGGCGGCGGCGGCATCGCCGTGGAGTCGTTGCAGGGGAACCAGGGACCAACCGATGTCGGCCGCGTCCGCCTCGGTGAGCAGGCCGACCTGGAAGACCATCGCGGCGAGGGCCAACGAGGCCTGGTCGGCCCGGGCGTTGAGGGTCGCCGTACCCACGAGGTCCCACAACGCCGCCACGGTACGGGAGTCCTGACCGTGTTCGCGCAGCCACTCGCCGAACGCGCGACGGTCGTTGGCCGGGTCGTCGCGATCGAGCCCGCGAAGTGCCAATGCGGCCCGTCCGAAGCGAAGCCGCTGGGCCGGGTTCAGCGGCCCGTACCGCAGCAGGGAAGCCCCGAGATGCAGCGGCGCGGGAAGTCCGTTTCGGCTCAGCCGAGCCGGGCGGTGGTCCCAGGTCGCGCGCACGGGGATGTCCAAGCGGGGCTGTAGATGCACCTGGTCGGCGACGCCGAGGCGGCCGAGCAGCGCCCGGTACGCGGTGCAGCAGCGCAGGAATACGTGCTGGCCGTTGTCCACGTCGAGCTCGCCCCGGCGAAACGAGTAGGTCAGGCCGCCCAAGCGGGGCTTTGCCTCGTACAGCGCGACCTCGCGCCCGGCGTCCGCGCAGCGCAGGGCGGCGGTAATGCCCGCCAAGCCACCGCCGATGACGACCACGGTCATACCTGCTCGCCTCCGCGCTCACTCCGCGCCTGCCACCCCACGACATGCTTCGTTGTTCGGCTCGCAAGCTCGCCGAGGCTGCTCCGCTTCGCTCTACGTCTCCGCGAAGACTCCGGCACGGGCCTCACGGCCCTGCAATGCTCACTCGTTGTCGGCTCGCCGCTCATGCGCGGAACCCGATCAGTGCCCGCGTCGCCACACCGAATTTCTGCCAACCGGACAGCGAGAGCCGGCGGTCGTAGACCGACGGGGGATCGCTCGCGATCCGCTCCAGCAGGCGGCGGTAGATGCCCGCCATAGCGCCTGCACACGCCGCGCTGCGCCGGTCCAACAGCGGCATGAGCCGCAGGCCCCGGTCGTACCAGTCGCGGGCCCGGTGGGCGTCGGCCACAATGAGCGCCGCCAACGCCCCTTCCTTGTCGGCGAGGGCTCCCGCCTCGTCGAGGGCCAGCTCGACGCCGTACTCGGCGAGTTCCCGCTGCGGCAGGTAGACCCGCCCGTTGGTCAGGTCCTCCCGGATGTCGCGAAGGATGTTGGTCTGTTGCAGGGCGATGCCGAGGGCATCGGCGTGGCTCGAGGCGAGCGGATCGGCCCGCGAGCCGAACACGCCGAGGCAGAGCCGACCCACCGATCCAGCCACGCATCGGCAGTAGTCAACCAGCTCGTCGAAGGTGTCGTAGCGCCGGCCCGTCACGTCCATCTCGACGCCGTCGACGAGCTCGCCGAACGCGCCCAGCGGAACGGGGTAACGCCGGGCGGTGTCGGCCATCGCCACCAGCACGGGATCGTCACAGCGGTCTATGTCATGCAACGACGCTCGTACTGCCGCCAGCGCGCCGGCCTTGTCGGAGCGGGGCAGGTCGCCGTCGCCGATGTCGTCGATACGGCGGGAGAGTGCGTAGATCGCGCAGAGCGCGCGGCGTTTGGGGGTGGGGAGCAGCCGGATGCCGTAGTGGAAGTTGCGAGCATGACTGCGGGTGATGGATTCGCAGACCAGGTACGCCTGCTCGACCGTCACGCTCACTCCTCCTCGCCTCCGCGTTCGCTCCGCTCATCGGGTCTGACGGCGCTGCGATGCTCACTCGCTCTCGGCTCGGTCAAGGAACCTCCCCTCGTCCTTGTGGCAGGGCTCGGATGCAGATCGCCGCAAGCGCCCGGCCCAGATCCGACCGACGCGCCCGGGGATGGGAGGGGAGCACCGACCAGCCTGCGCGGCGAAGCGCCGCCACGGCGGCCTGGCCGCCCGCGACGTACCCCGCCACGGCCAGCCGGGCCCAGCCGTTCAGCATCGCCACCAGCGGGGCCCCCGAGGCCAGCATTGACTCCGCCCGTTCGGCCTCGAACGCGATCAGTCGTCGCAGCGTCGGGCTCGTGGTGGCCGCCCCGAGGTCGGCCCGGGCGACGCCGAAGCGATCCAGGTCCGACAGCGGCAGGTAGATCCGGCCGGACCGGTAGTCCTCGCCAGCGTCCTGGCAGTGTTCGATGATCTGTAGCGCGGTGCAGACGCGGTCGGAGAGCGCTACCCGCTCAGGTGTCCTCGCCCCGAACACCTCCAGGACCATCCGGCCGACCGGGTTCGCGGAGAGTTCGCAGTAGGCCAGGAGGTCGTCGTACGTCGGGTAGACCGCCGTGGTCTGGTCGAGCAGGTTCGCCTCGATCAGATCGGCGAAGGGCTGCCGGGATAGCCCGCACGAGTGCACGGAGCCGGCCAGCCGGCGCAGAACGGGCGCCCGTGGCTGACCGCCCTGCCAGATGGTGTCCAAATCGGTGCGGAACGCCACGAGCTGTGCGCTTCGGTCACCTGACGCCGCGTCCCCCAGGTCGTCGATGACCCGAGTGACGTCGTAAACATTGCGCAGGTGTACACGCAGTCCGCGGGGCAGCAGCCGCAACGCTACCGGGAAGTTCTCGCCGCTCTGACGGTGCCGCAGGTACTTATCCGCGGCGCCACCCGGCCGGTCGGACCAGGCGTCGTCCGACACCTCCGCTCGCGTGGGCCGCATGCTCTCGATGCTGACCTGCGACTGCCGTACGAGTCTGTACATCCACGCGGTAAAACCTGTTCGAGGAGTTGTCACAGACGTACAAAGCGGTCCGTGACGTGCGGAACAGGGCGGAGATGAGGTACACCAGAGGGGATGGACGTACCGCGAAACCTGTCGAGTAGCGATCTCGCGCGACTAATGCCCGCGCTGAACGACCATTTGCCGGCCATTCTCACCGAGGTACGGCAACAGTTCCGGTTGGAGTGGCCGGACTACGCGGAATTTCTCGCCCACGAGCAGGGCGAGGTGACGGCCGCCGCTCGTGCGTTCCTGACCTGGCTGGTGGAGTTGGCCGACCAACCAGGGGCGCTCTCCGACGCCGATTCCGCTCCCCATATCCCGCTCTTCGAGGAGATCGGCCGATTGGAGTGCCGCGAGGGCAGGGATCTGACGTCACTGCTCTCCGCGTATCAGGTGGGCGGGCGGGTCGCGTGGCGTCACGTCTCGAAGGCCGCCCTCGAGCTCGGGGTCGAGCCCGCCGCCCTGGCCGCTCTCGCGGAAGCGGTCTTCGTCTTCATCGACCAGCTGTCCTCGGCCTCCGCCCGGGGATACGTGTGGGAGCAGTCGGAGGCGGTGGCGGAGCGTGAACGCCGGCGTGAGGAGCTGGTCGACCTGCTGCTCTCGGGCCGCTCC
This sequence comes from Actinomycetota bacterium, assembly GCA_046728155.1. Classification (GTDB taxonomy): domain Bacteria; phylum Actinomycetota; class Actinomycetes; order Mycobacteriales; family Micromonosporaceae; genus CAWDLX01. The sequence goes on along the minus strand of JBKPDY010000006.1, from coordinate 25,199 downwards.
GACCTCGTCGCTGTTCGGGGCGCCGCGATGCGCGCGGGATGGCCCTTGCCGGCGGAGGCGGCCGTGATCCTCATCGACCCGGACAATCCCATCGGCCAGACGTTCCTGTCCAGGTTGGACAGTTCCTGCCTGCCCGTGCGTCGGCGGAATCTGATCGGCGCGATCGTCCCCGATCCGGACGGGCCCGGCCGGCGGGGCCGGCTGGTACGGGCGTTGCGCGGGGCCCGCGCGGTCGTAGGTCACCCGGTCCTTCTCGAACACCTGCCGGCGAGCGTGCTCATCGCCGAGACCGCGGCGGAGTTGCAGCGCGGCGGCCTGCTCGACGACGACCCTGTCTTCGCCGACGAGCACCTCGACGCAATTCTCGTGCACCGCGACCCGAGACTGCTCGCCGCCCTGCGCCGCCGTGTGCTGGCACCTCTGGACGATCAGTCGCCGGCGACCCGCGAGCGTCTCATCGAGACGCTGACGGCATGGCTCCGCCACTTCGGCGACCGGCGGGCGATGGCGGCCGAGCTGCACGTGCATCCACAGACCGTCCGGTACCGGATGGGCCAACTTCATACGCTGTTCGGATCCACATTGGACTCACCCAAAGGGCGGGCCCAGCTCCTGCTCGCGCTGGCCTGGAGCCGACCGTCGGCCGATATCCGCGGCGGAGACTCGGGCGCGACCCGACTGATGAAGGATGCCGTGACCAACCGGTCCGGCGGCTCGGCGCCTAGTGTCGCCCGGGCCGCCCGAGCGCCGACGGACAGCTCGTCAAGGCAGTCCAGGAGCGCGGCCGCGAACAGATCCGCGTCCGCAACGAGAGCCGGGTCGGCACTGACTCCGAAGAAGAGCGTGCCGTCCCAACCGATTATCCCGGCCGCCAAGGGGACCCGCGGAGCCAGCGGCAGGACCGGGTAGACCTCCTCCATGGTCGCACCGGCCAGGCGGTAGCGGCCGACCGGTCCGGGCATGTTGCTGACGATTGCCTGGAAGAACCGATGCCCGTACACCGTACGGGCGAACCAGGCGAGCATCGGCGGGGGCAGGACCGCGCAGCCGGTGCTCATGACGAATCGCGCGGCGAGGGCGCGGCTTCCAGTTCGCAGTCGCCGGCTGCGGCGAGCCGTCTCCTGTAGACGATGCACTTCGGACGCTTCGCGCCACGGCAGGTCGATGATCACTGCCGCGGTCGCATTCCCCTCGGCCGCACTGTCTGGCACGCGCATCATCAGTGGGACCGCTGTCCGCAGGTACGGCGGTACGGTCGCGGGACCCAGCAACCGCCGCACTGCACCACCGACCGCGGTCAGGAGAACGTCACTCACGCGTACGCGGAACGTCCGCGCGATCGCCCGGAGCGTCGACAGCTCGACGGCGAGCGTGACGTACCTGCGCTCGGCACTGTCACCCGTCGGTAGGCGGCAGCGGGTCGCGCCATCAGCGGCCAGCTGCAGCAGGCCGGACACGGTCGCGGCGGCACGTCGGAGGGGTCCCGGGCGGCGAGCGTGGGCCGAACCGGATGGCATTGACGGAACTGGTTCGATCAGCCTGAACGCCTGCGCGATCGTCCCGATTCCGTCGGCGACGGTGTGGTGGACGACCAGCAACGCCGCGACCTTGCCGGGAGCGAAACCGGTCACCGCGCCAAATCTCCATAGTGGACGGTCGCGGGGGAGTGGGGCCGCCTGGATCCGCGCCACGAGATCGTGCAGCGCGGCCATGCCGCCGCCGTCCAGTTCCCACACCGGTACGTGCCAGTCCCAATCCACCTCGGATGCGGCCAACCAGCGAGGCCGGCGCCAGCCCGACGATGCCGAGAGGCGTTGCCGGAAGCGGGGCAGCTCGTCGACGTGCGTCTCAATGGTCGCTCGCAGCCGGTCCCGGAAACCCTGGCCTGAGTCGTCGAGCACCACCAGGCCACCGACGTGCTGCGGGGCCGTCGATGATTCCACGTACAGGAAGAAGGCATCGGCGCCGGCGACCCGGGGCGCGGTGCCGGGACGATCGCGCACCAGCGACATCAACGCAATCGCCAGGAACACCAGGAAGGCTCCGCCGAACGCGTCGAGGACGAAGTGGTTGGCGGTGGCCATGATGACCACGGCGGTCACCGTGACGTGCCATGCACTCAACGCCTGAACCCACCAGCGGCCGGAGATGCAGGCGAGGACCACGCTGACCCACAGTGCCCAGGCGATGTGCAGCGACGGCATGGCGGCCAACTGGTTGGCCCGGGCCACCACCGGCGAACCCCACGAACCCCAGGTGCCGTCGGCGCTGACGGTGTCAACGAACTGGGTGCCGGCGAGCAGTCGAGGAGGAGCAACCGGGTAGAGAGCGAAGCAGGCCAGGGCGATGATGTTGAGCAGCACGAATGAGCTGCGGGCCCATCGGTACGTGTTCGGCCGCCGACGGTAGAGCCAGACCAGCAGCCAGAGCGCGGTCACGATGTAGGTGAAGGCGTACTCGTAGTCGGCGATGAGCCGCAGTAACGCATGCGGGGTCAGCCACGTGTTCAGCCAGACCTCGACCGGAATGTGCAGCCGCTTCTCGATCGCGAGCAGAGCCCGCCCGTTTTGTTGCGCCGCATCCTCGCGACCCGGACCCCCGAGACCCTCGACCAGGACATAGAGTGCGAACGTCAACAGTCCTATCCCGAGTTCCCCGAGTGCCGGCGGTCGGGGGGCGTCATTGAGCGTCCGTCGGCCAGCCGCGGGCGCTCGAAGGACCACCATCGTCTTGTAACACGTTCCAGTGGCCGTTGCTTGTCGGACGGCGCCAAAAGCCACCGGGTCGTTTGCTCACGCCGGGGTTGGAGGCCGCCCGAACCGGAATTTGATGTCCGGCAGTCGACGCAGGGAGCGTGCGCCCCACGCGGCACACACCACGATCATCAGCGCGGTGAGCACTCCGCTGAGCAACCCGCGGGAGAGCAGGCCGGCGGTGATGCCGAACCGAAGCGCGCCAAAGTTCATGCCGGCGTCGATGAGCCGGCCGGCCCCCCAGAGCGCGGCCGTCTGGGTGAACACCCGCCGCACCCCCGGATGGTGCAGCAGCTGAACCGGGAGCGCGATGAAGTCCCGGGCGAGCCGCATCGTGATCGGGCGTCCGAGCAGCGCACTGCCGAGGAAGAGCAGGGCCATGAAGATGGAGCCGATGACTGGCTGGATGAGGTAGACCAGTGCGCTGGACAACACCATGGCGACGATGGCCCGGGTGCAGAGCGAACCGGCGCATAGGAGCAGGGTGCCGGGCAGGTGACGGCCACGGATCCAGCGCACGGTGACGGTTACCACACACCAGCCGAGCACCGCGGACAGTCCGGCGACGAGGCCGACGGTGTTCAGGAGTACCACGAGAAGCGCGGTCGGGATGAGCACCGTCTCGGCGAAGAGTCGACCGGCACGTAACATCGCCGGCCGCAGCGCGCCGATGTGGATGACGTGTACGGGTTGGTCGGGGCTCGCAAGCATAAGTTGTGCGTCCGGGGTAGTAGTCAGGCGTATACGGGCCGGTCACCAGCGAGTCTGTCTGGTATTGCTTCGGATCGCACGATCGGCGAGTGCGCCAACCCTACCGCCCCGAGACTGATCAACACAGCAGCCCCGGCCAAACCGGCAAGAGGTCCTGACCCTTCGGGTGGCGCCACGCCGAAGGCGAACACGCCCAGTAGGTAGCTCGCCACCGGATTCGCGATGGACATCGCCGCGATCGCTGAGGCAAGTGAGCCAGCCGCGAAGGCGCCCTGTTCCAGCAGCAGCCCGCACAGGGTCGATGCGGCCAACACATATCCGGGCCAGTCGCGGGCGGTCGCGGCGACCCCGGCCTGCAGCAGGTCGTCGCTGGTCAGTTTGATCATCGCGGCGCTGACGGCGAAACACAGTCCCGCCCCGACCGCGATCATCGCGGCCCGCACGAGCGGCGGCATGCCGACACAGCCCAGCAACAACACCGCGACCGCGGCCGCGGCCGCGATGCAACCCCAGGCCAACTTCACCCGGTCGGCGTGGTCCGCGACCGGGGCAACGCCCCGAACGGCGAGGAACACCACCAACCCCCCGCAGATCAGGACGGACGACGTCCAGTCACGTGTGCCCGGCCGGCGCCGTTGCCAGGCCGCCGCCATGGGAAGAGCGAAGAGCAGCTGCGTTACGAGCACTGGCTGCACCAGCGCTACCGAGCCGAAATGCAGGGCGAGCGCCTGAACGCCGAACCCGATGAGGTTGGTGAACCAGCCGAACAGCCACAACGGTCGCCGAACCAGCCGCCGCAGCAGCCGCAACAGCCCGACGAAGACGGTCGTACGCCGGAGCCCCCGGTTCGCCAGGACGCGAGCCTGGCGTCGCTCGTACGGCCGGACCGCCTCCCGTGCGGCATGCTGCTGCAACGAGGCCGACACGGCAAAGAGGAACGCCGCGAGGATGGCGAAGCTCACGGCAAAGAGCACGGATAATCTCCCCGATCGTCTGCCCGGACAGTGTACTAACCGATTCTGAATAGGCCGGCGCGCTCACTGACACCGGGCGAGCAGGCGTGGGCTCAGCTTCCTCCGAAGCGACGCGCGAGGCGGCGGTACAGCCCGGGCGCAGTCCCACGGATCGCCACCGGCAGGCGCAGCCACCGCGGCTGGTACGCCTCGGCGTCGCCGGTCTCGATGAGCCGCACCAGCGCTGCCGCGACCGTGTCCGCAGCAAGCGGGCGTGGCCGGCGACGCGTGTACGGGCGCCCCCGGCGCTCGAAGAACGGCGTCGCGACAACGCCCGGGATGAGCACTCCCACGCTCACCCCGGTGCCGTGTAACTCCAGACGGAGGCTTTCGGCGAAGGCGTCCAATCCGGCCTTGGTCGCGGAGTACACTGCCTCACCGGCCACCCCGGTGCGTCCGGCGATGGAGGTGACGTACACCAGGTGCCCGCTCCCCCGTGCCACCATCCCCGGCAGTAGCTCGCGGGTCAGCTCGATCGGCGCGGCGAGGTTCGTGGCTATCATCGCGACCGAGCGGTCTGTGTCCATCGTGGACAGAGGCCCGGCGAAGCCGAAGCCCGCGTTGGCGACGAGCACGTCCACCCGGCCGGCGGCGGCCAGCGCCTGCGTCGCCAGCCGGTGCGCCGCACCCGGTTCGGCGAGGTCGGCGACGAAGGGCGTGCCCCCGGTACGGTTGGCCAGCGCGGTCAGTGCCGCCTCGTCGCGGCCATGCAGAAGTAGCCTCGCCTCCCGGGCGCCCAGCAACTCGGCGGCGGCTCGCCCGATCCCGGAAGACGCGCCCGTGACCAGCACAACCGCGTCCCGTACGAGCATCGCCTCATTATCTCCCGACCGGTGGACAGTTCTCGGAACAGGATCGCTGTCTCTACATCATCGATACTTGTGGCAGGCGTCGGTAACGGCGAAAGGTGATCAGCGGTGTCAACCGTACGGGTCGAGCAGGCCTATCACCCGCTGAGGGCTCTCGACGTGGGCGTTGTGACCGAGGCCCGGGAGCGTGGCGGTGCGGGTGCCCAATGCCGACAGTTGGTCGTCGGTGTTCATGTGGTCGAGCTCGCCCCGGGCCAGAACGACCTCGGCGTCGCAATCGGACAGCAGCCGGGGCATGTCGGGTGCTCCGACCGCGAACGTCCCCGGGTCCATCGCGAGCCTCCACCGGCCGCCCAGTTCGACGAGACCGGCATCGACCGATCCGTCGTCCACCGACAAGAGGCCGGCGAGTCCCGAGACCCGCAGGTAACGGGCTGCGGCCTCGTCCCGCGTGGCGTACCAGGTGATCGGCCGGTCGGCGAGGGCCCGCGCCTGACTAAGGTCCTCGGCTGTCCAGGCCACCTTGATGCCGAGGCCGACCACAGCCGTGACGGCGGTTCCCGTTGCCTTGGCCAGCGCCAGCCCGACCACCCCACCCAGAGAGTGTCCAAACACGACGGTCGCCCCTGGCCTCAGCACGGTCGCCACCGCTGCCGCGAAATCCTCGAACGTGTAGCGGAGCCTGTGGCCCGACCGTCCGTGACCGGGTAGGTCGGGCACGATCCAGCGCCAGCGATCGTGCAACAACGGCAGCCACCCGTTCCACACATCTCCGGTGGCGCCGAGGCCGTGCAACAGCAGCAGTTGAGACTCGCCGCTGCCGCCGCTTCGTACCCAGACGTCGCCGTCCACGCCTGCGAAGTCTGCCACAGCGGGGCGGTGATCAGGCCGCTGCGGCGGTCAGCGCCGCGACCGCGGCGAGCTTGTGCTCCTTGCGCCAGGGTGGCCCCGCCGACGCGCCCATCCTACGGATCACATCGGCCATATCGCCGTCGAGCTGAGATTGCGCAAGTTTGCGGGGCAACCCGATTCCGCGTTGACCCAACGCTGCCGCCGCGTCGAGCAGCGCGTCCCGGTAGAGCTGCCCCTCGGCGGCGTGCATGAGGGTGTGCGAGGCGAGGATCGCGGAGAGCGACTCCGGCACCGGATGGTCGCCGACCACGACAGCCACAGCATCGACAGCTCCGACGTCGGCGAGTAGTTCCCGGAGCCGGTGCTGGGCGGTGTCGGTAACGACGTTGACGACCCGGCGCAGCAGTTGCTCGGCCTCTGGCCGCGGCAGGTCGGCTGCGACGTGGCACACCTGCGCGGGAACCCGTCCTTCCGTGAGGTCGAGGTCCCAGCGACTTACAAGCGTGACATCGTCGATCACGACAGCGACTGCCGAACCGGTGCGGCTGTACAGACCCACGGTGCGCGCCATGTCGTCATTGTGAGCGTGCTCCCTGTTGGCTGGGAAGCTGCAGGTCCGCCATGGCGAGCCTTCGCGAACAGCGCCGGCTTCCCTGGGGCTGGGGAAATCCAGGTCCGTCATGGGGGATCCCGGATGACCCAGCCGCTCCGTTGTCCACAGAAGAAACGTGATTCGGTCGTAGGGCCTGATTTGGCGACAGACTTGGTGGGTGTGCTTCGATGATGGTGGATTCGCTGAGTTGTTGGGTCGCCAGAGCGGCGTGTTGACCAGGTCGCAGGCGCTGCGTTATATGACGCCGAAGGCGCTGCTCCACAAGACCGCGTCGGGTCGGTGGCGACGGGTCCATCGCTGCGTGTACGTGACGCACGCCGGCCCGTTGACCGGCTGCCAGCGCCTTTGGCTAGCTGTGCTTGCCGTCGGCGATGGGCGGGGGTGTCTGGGTGGCCTCAGTGCCTTGTGCGCCTGGGGTCTGCGGGGAGTCGACTCGCGCGAGAGTCATATCCTTGTCCCTCACTTCTTGCGGGTCAAAGCGCCGAGGGGCGTGCGGGTGCATCGCACCCGGATGGCGGCCGATCTCGAAAGTGGGCGGCACCTCACGCCACCGGCAACGCTGCCGCCGCGCTCGTTGCTGGATGCCTCGCAATGGGCCCGAAGCGATCAAGAAGCCCGGCTCATCATCGCCGCGAGCTTTCAGCAACGGCTGCTGACCCTGGCCGATGTGCACCGAGTAGCCGAGGACATCCCCAACGCGAGGCGGCGCTCGTTGCTACTGCGCACCGCGGAGGCGTGTGCCGGCGGATCGCACAGCCTGGCCGAGCTGGATTTTCATGCGTTGTGCCGGCGATTCGGCTTGCCCACGCCGATCCGCCAGGTTCCGCGGGTGGACAGGCAGGGACGGCAACGGTACCTGGACGCAACGTTCGAGCCATGGAAGGTCGCGGTTGAGATCGACGGCGTCCACCACCTGGACGTCGGGCAGTGGTGGGACGACGCCATCAAGGCGAACTCGCTGCAGCTGGACGGCTACATAGTGCTCCGGTACCCTGCCTTCGCGCTCAGAACCGAGGCCCTTCGCGTCGCGGGCGAGATCCGCGAAGCCCTCCGCAACGCGGGCTGGGGAACTTCGGGTCCGTCATAGCGGACTCCAGACGACCCAGCCACTCAGCCGAGGGCCATGACGAACGTATAGTTGTTGCGACCCACTGTGCGGTTGAGAGTCTGAATGACCTCGAACGGGTTGTCGAACGGTCCTTGGAGGTAGAATGGCCGGCCGTCGCGCCCGAACGTGATCGCAGAGGGGCCCGTCCACTCGCCGAGGTGTCCGGCGGCCGGGGCGAAGTCGGGGTGCGGTTCGAAGCCCAGGGTCCGAGCGTAGTCGACCGCGCCGAAAACCAAGTGTTGCGCCAACTCCAACGGCGCCGCCACCGGGTCGCCGTCGAAGCCGTCGAAGTACCGACGGGTAAACACGGCGAGTTCGTGCATGTTCATGAGCCGTGGCCCCAGCGCGTTCTTGACCCCAAGGCAATGGACGTCGACGAGGTAGCCGCAAAGGCTGACCTTGTCATGGCGGTGACGACGGGCGACGAGCACCGCAGCGATGCCGGTGGTGCCGGATCGACGATGGCAGTCGGGCCAGATCCGACTCGGGTCGACCACGATCTCCTGACTCCAGCCGGGACTCACCCAGCAGCCCACCACCTCGTCTGCTGGCGCTCGCCCGGCGGCCATAGCGGCGACGACCGGCCCGACCGTCGATAGCGGAACGCCCAGCTTGCGAGCGATCAACTTTGGGGTCAGCCCGCCTTCGCGAAGCTCTCTGACCTGTTCCTCGATCGTGTCCATTGGCATGGCGCCAGTTTCGGGCACATCGATCCACGTCATGCCACGACACGCCGTATCATGGACCCGGCGTCAGGGTTTGCGGGCAAGGCCTCCGTGCGCGCTCGCGAAGTTGTCGGGCACATCGTCGTCGGGGTCCGGTCGCCATTGGTGTACTTGGACCAACCCAGGCTCGACCATCTCGAGGTTGGTGAAGAAACGGGCGACATCCTCCTGGGTGCGCAGGGTCTGGGGTGTGGACACCCGCTCGTTGTAGCGACGCTGAGCCTCCGCCTGCCCGGGGTTGATCTCGATCGCGGGATGGGAGATTGCCAGGTAACTGCCGGACGGGACGGCCGCCATCAGGCGGTCGACGATTCCCCAAGGATCCTCAGCGTCCTGGATGAGGTGCAGGACCCCGAGCAGAACGACCGCGATCGGCTGCTCGAAGTCCAGTGTGTGCCCGGCCGCTGCGAGAATCATCTCCGGCTCGCGCAGGTCGGCTTGCAGGTAGTCGGTCATCCCGCCCGGAGCGCTGGTCAGGAGTGCTCGGGCGTGGGCCAGCACGATCGGGTCGTTGTCGACGTAGACGACTCGGGCCGTCGGGGCCACCGACTGCGCGACCTCGTGTGTGTTGTTCGCCGACGGGATGCCGGTGCCGATGTCGAGGAACTGCCGGATCCCGGCGGGTCCGGCGAGGTGACGGATCACCCTCGCCAAGAAGGCACGGTTGGCGCGCACGCGCGCCCGCAAACCAGGGGTCGCCGCCAGCACACGTTCGGCAGCTTCACGGTCAGCGGCGAAGTTGTCCTTCCCGCCGAGCCAATAGTCGTAGACCCTGGCCGGATGGGCCACGCTTGTGTCGAAGGCAATCGACCCGGTGCGTTGCGGCGGCTCATTGGTGGTGCCTGGCTCCATTGCGATCATCACCTGCCCTTCCCCGCACCATAGCGACGTCGTCAAGTTTATGCAGACGTCGAAGCGCCGGGTGGCTCGTGCTCACGGTGCCCGCGGCGTACCGGCCTACCGTCTGCGTGCCCCCGCCGTACCGGCCTACCGTCTGCGGTGGCCCGACGTCCGGCGCCCGTCGGCCGCCGCGCAGGCCGGTCCACAGTAGAGCGCGTGGCCCGTCGGGGTGACCTGAACGGGTCGCTCGTTGCATCCCACGCAGACGAGCGACACGGCGGTACTACGGCGTTGCCGTTGGATCAGCAGCATGCCGCCCCGCACAACTCCGCAGTCACCGGCGCGCATCGCGTCCTCGAGGCACTGGCGGCGGACCGGACAACCAAGGCAGATCTCGACGGCGACCGGACGCATGGCCCGGTTGTCCGCCCACCACTCCGGATCACGGCCGAAGCAGGCAGCTCGCCGCCACCAGGAGTCGCACGACGGTCGCGGAGGCGGGGTGGCGGCATCTGGTATCCGGCCGCGTCTGCCGGGCCGACGGGGACCGCGGTGGCCTCGACCAAGATCACGGCCCTCGGTATCGAGCCTGTGCATATGGCCAGCCTCCCTACAACCCGGCCGGCCACGAACGAACGCGGCCGCGGTCCTCTCAATGACGATCCAGGTCGCCGCTGGGTTCAGCGCCGGCCACTGACAGAAACCTCTCGGCACGGAGCTACCGGACGAGGCTCATAGCGAGCTGTGAGTGACCCTCAAGTTCACATCTTCGCGCGCCGTTGTTGTCGATCCGACCACTCTGGCGAAACAACTTATATCACATCGACGCAGAGATCGTTATGAAAGGGTGACCGGCCGTCGCGACCTCGGCAGAAGCATTGCTGGCGCTCAGGCGTGGCGAGCTCGGGCAGTTCAAGCGACGTCGCGAGGCTCCTGCGGCCACTGGCGTATCGACCCGGATGCGTGTCATCATGCATCGACCGGTGTGTCCGATGAAGTACGCCCGTGAGAATGTCAACTGGCTCGGTTTCATCTGCAGAGCTGATCAAATGATCGTCGCAGGAGCTTAACGGGCAGCAGCGATTCCACAGTATCGACTCGCACGATCAATCCCGCGGCGATGATGGGTAATCAGGCGGGCGCTATCAACGTGGCCGTCGCGCCGCATGTAAATCACACAAGAGAAGTGGAGGCTACGTGGCTTGGTTCTGGGGTCGACCGCGGATGAGCTCGGCGGCCGCCGGCTACGCGGTGCGCTGTGACTACCCGACCTTGGGAACGCACGAGTTCGCCGGGTTCCGCCGTACCGAAGCTCAGGCATCGCGCCTCGCGGTGCGGCTGGCCACGTTCTATCGGCGTGGTCCGTTGCCGATGATCCATACGGTGGCGTGGATGAGCTTGCGGGACTTCGAACTGCACGTCAGACGGCGGGACTGTCGGTCGCCGGACTGTCCCATGGGAGTGCCAGAGCCTGATCCGGGGACGGCCCCCTGCCCATCGCCCGATGCAGCGTCGTCGGCGCCACGGCCTCGCCGGGAGAGTGGGGCCGGGTGAGTCGGCGGATGGGCCTGGCTGGTTCGGTCGGGGCCACCGGGCTGTGGGCGATGGGTGTGGCGGCCTCGGCGCCCGTCGTCGTCCTGGTCGGCGGGGTCACTACCATGTATGCGGCCACCGGGTTGGTCAGCGTTCCGGCCGCCTTTCTGGTGCTCATGGTGGCGCTGGCGCCGCTGACCGTTGCCGTAGTCGCGGCGAGCCGCCATCTCGGCCACGCCGCGACCACCTATGCGTTGATGGCACAGGGATGGGGCCGTGTCGCCGGGGTCGCCGGCGGCGCCGTGGCCCTCGTGAGCTATACAGCGATCGGCTGCTCGCTGTACGGACTACTCGGATCGGTGCTGGCCGGGACGTTCGGCGGTCGATGGTGGGTATGGTCGTTGGCGGCGTGGGCCGTGGTGGCCGCGCTGGGAGGCGTCTCGCTGACCACAAACGTCGTCGTGATCGGTCTCGGAGTTCTGGTCCAGATCCTCGTGATCGCGGCCGTTGTATCCGTGGCGGTCGTGCATCCGGGCGACGGACTGACCCTGATCGGACTCGCCCCGTCCGGTCTGCTTACTGACGGCGCGGCCGGACTGGGTGGCGCCCTGGCCTTCGGGATCGCGGCGTTCATCGGTTACGAGTCATGCGCGTCCTATGTGGAGGAGACACGCGCCCGACGTACGGTGACCCGGGCGACCTTCGTCGCACTCGGGTTCCTCGGTGTGTGCTACGTCGTCGCGGCCTGGGCGGTGGGGGTCGGCTATGGGCCCGAGCACGTCGTCGCCGCCGCCCGCGACCCCAGCTCGGGCATGCCCCTGGCGTTGCTGGGTGCGTTCGCGCCGGAGGCGCTGCTCGCGTTGGTCGTCGCGATTGTCTTGAGCATGCTCAGCTTCCACCACCTGTCGGTCCGGTACCTGTACCGGCTGGGCCGCGACGGAGTGCTGCCGGCTCGCCTGGCCCGGGTTGCGGTGGGTGCCCGAGCCGGCTCTCCAACCAGTGCGTCGCTGACCCAGTCCGGGGCGGCCCTCACTGTGATCGTGGTAGCCGCGGCCGAGGGGACGGACCCATTGACCGGCCTCTTCGTGCCGGCCTCCACACTGGCCGCGGTGGGTGTGCTCGCCATACTGACCGCGAGTTCAGGGGCGGCGGGCCGGTTCTTCGCCCGCGGTGGCGGCCAGCACGAGCGGTGGTTGACCAGGCGGGCCGCGCCGATACTGGGAGTCCTCTGCGGGGCCACCGTGTGGACGATCGTTGTGGCGAACCTGGACACCCTGCTCGGTGTGGCCCAGGGCGCCGTTTCCACACGCGTTCTCCCGATCCTCGTCGCGGTCGTCGTCGCGATGGGCGCCGCCCGTGGATGGTGGATTCGACGGACCAGACCCGAGGTGTACGCGGGGATCGGCCAGGGCGAGACACGCCACGCCGCCCGCCTGGATCCCCGCCTGGCCAGCCTCACCCTCTAGCCGGGCGCGAGCCTCAGAGCGAAGGAACCATGAGCGTGACGGACTCGCACCGCAGCAACGCGTCGCCCGGCTACGCCGCGAGCGTGGGACCGCGCCACCTCGCCAACGGAGGGATTGGGCATCGGCTTGATCACTCCAGTCCCAACGAGCGACCCGACGCGTTGTGGCCGGACGCGCGCCAACACGAGCTATGGGCGGCGGAACTTCAAGCGAGGCGGATTCGGGCCAAGGTCGCGTCACGCCTGGAGCTGGTGAACCTCAACCATGCCGAACACGCGTGGCGGCTACGCAACAGTTTCGGCATCGCACCGACCTGCCTCGCCCTGGTCTATCTGGAGCCGGGGCCCGAGTTCGAGGTGCGGATCGCCGGCAAGGTCTTCCCCGACACGGAGCAGGTCACCGACGCGGGCAAGCTGCTTTACGACGTTTGCGCGTTGGCGCGGGAGGTGATCGCGGCGGGCCAGGATCCGCGCCTGGAGATGTCGGAGAACCCGGAGCCGATGTCACCGCTGGCGACGTTCCATGGCGTCGCGCTGTCTACGTTGGACACTCCGGCGGGCACATGGAAGGAGGTGAAGGCGAGGACAAGCGGCGGCTGCCTGCATATTCCCGGTCGGGTTCTGTCGCTGTTGGCGGACGACACAATGATGCTTGCCGACCGACTCGAACGACACCATCCAGTGCACTACTTCGTGTCGGCCACTGGCTGGCTGGATGCGGCGTGGGTCGGTTTGGGACGGACGTGGAGACACGCGCCCGAACTCGCCTCGCTCGGCGACCCGTCGACCCGCGATCTATGGCTCCGCCTGGTCGAGCTACGCGGAATCGTTACCGGAGCGGGCCATGTCCATTGACCGCCAACCGATGACGCCGCCCGACATCGCTGCCGAGTTGGCCCGACTGGCGGGACGGCTCAGTGCCGCCCGTCGGTTCAACGTCGGCTTCCCAGGAGCGACCGACATCGACTTCAGCCCGTTGGCGGACATGTGGCGGCATCTGCTCAACAACGTGGGTGACCCCAATGTGGACGGAGCCGGAGCCCATCACACCAAGGCCTTTGAGCGGGAAGTGGTTCGAAGCGTGGCCGAGTTGTTGCGGGCACCGGTCGGTAACTGGTGGGGCTACGTCACCACAGGTGGGAGCGAGGGCAACGAGTACGGGCTGCACCTGGCCCGTGGTCTGCACCCCGACGGCATCGTGTACCTCTCCGCCCAGGCCCATCAGTCCCTGATCAAGTCCGCCGACCGGTTACGCCTGCCCCACATCAGCATCCGTACCGACGCGTACGGCGTCATGGACTACGACGATCTGGCCGACCAGGTGGATCGACATCGGCATCGTCCGGCGATCGTGGCGGCCACGGCGGGAACGACGATGAGTGAGGCCGTGGACGACCTTCACCAGATCCGCCGCGTATTGGACGCCACCGCGGTGGCTCGTCGGTTCGTGCACGTCGACGCCGCCCTGTCCGGCATCCCGCTGGCGCTGCTACCGTCCGAGGAACGCCCGGGGTTCGACTTCACCGATGGGGCAGACGCAATCACCGTGTCCGGCCACAAGTTTCTTGGCGTGCCGACGCCCTGCGGCGTGGTCGTCACGAGGGAGAGTCACCGCGGGACAGCGGCCGCCTGGGAAGGCGGATACGGCGGCAGCCCGGACACGACGATCACCAATTCCCGCTCCGGACACACGCCGCTGATGCTGTGGTACGTCCTGCGGGCGCTCGGCATCGAGGGATTGCGAGACCGCGCCGACGCCGCCCGGCGGCTGGCCGCGTACCTTCACGCCCGCCTGCTCGCTGTCGGCTGGGAGGCGCATCGGCATTCGCACGCCTTCACGGTTGTCCTCCGCACCCCTCCAAAGGTCGTGACCGACCGGTGGGTCCTCGCGACCCGGGACGAGTGGAGCCACCTGATCACCATGCCCGGCGTGGGTCGGGATGTGGTCGACGAGTTTCTGTACGACCTGGAGGCGGCGCGCGTTCGTAGCGAGTTCGACCGGTTATCCGAGGAAGACGCCTCCGGTATCGCCGCGGTCGCGGCGGTGACGTGATGGAGGGCCGTCGATGACCGTTCCGACCGACTTCCCGACCGTGGCGACGGTCGAGCTCGGAGGTCTCGGCCGCGCACCCGGGGATCCGCACGGGCGACTGCTCTACCTACCGCGTCTCGGGCTGATCGTCGCTCAACAGACCAGAGGCCGCGGAGGCTGGCGGTGTCAGGTCGTCGCCGCTCCGGGTGGGTTTGACCGGCCGGCTCATGTCGACGTGCCCGATAGCGACCTAGGCGCCCTTCCGACCACAGTGGACATCGGCCCGCATGATCCGGACCTGTTCGCGCTCGTCTGGCAGACCCGGGTGTGGCAACGCTGGTGCGCGGGACGTACGCCACTGGTGGCCAGGGCCGTGGCCGAACGGTTGCGGCCGCCGGGATTCCTGACCGTGGATCTCAATCCGGAGAATGTGGCCCGATTGGTGCAGTTGGCCGGCGTGCGCACGGTCGGCCTCCGCGGAATCCTCAACCGGCTCGCCGACGCGAGAAATCTCATCTACGGACCGTCCGGCGTGACCGGTAGCTGGGCCACCATCATCCTGACCCTGCCGTAGCCGGATACAGCAAGCCGATCGGCCGTCAGTCCGGCGAACTCTCCAGCACCCGCTTCAACATAGCGAGGTTCTTGGCCACGGCCGCCTTGACGCGCGATGTTGCCAGGGGAGCGGCCAACCTCACCAACCCGGTGGGCCGGAGATCGACCGCATTGGTAAGACGAGTGGCCTCACCGTCCGCCTCGAGAATATAGGTCGACCGGGCCGGCATCGGCCCGAATCTGCCGTTGATGGAAAGCCTTCTTTCGGGCTCGAGCTCAGTGATGTCCAAGGTCTCCTCTGAACGGCTCGGCACTGTTCGCGTCTGTATATACCGCGAGCCCACGCCGACCGGCCCGGGCGAGGCTTTCCGCGTCTCGCTGATGGCATAGTTCCACCGCGGAATATTGCCGGGGTCGGCGAGGAAGGCGAAGACCTCGGCTGGCCTGCGGCGAATCGTTACCACATTCGTAAACTTCATTGTTAGTTTCTCCCCCCGATCGTCCTTCCTTCCGAATGCCCCTGGCGCTCAAACGGCAGTGTCACGAACGCCACCGACTCGGCCGGATCTCGAAGCCGGCCAGCTTCTCGGGCTCCTCATCACGAACGTCGACCGCTTCGACGACGGCGGTGGGCGGTCCGTGGTGGCTCCACTCCACCAGACGGGCAACAGCATCCGGCGGGCCTTCGAAGACCGCCTCGACGCGTCCGTCGACCAGGTTCCGCACCCACCCGCTGACTCCGTGGGCATCGGCGACCCGTTTGCACGTGTCGCGGAAGTACACGCCCTGGACATCCCCGGCGACGACGACGCGTTTTCGGATCACCCCCCGACCGTACGACGGATAGGTTGACCGCATGGGCTGGGTCCTTTCCGTGAACCTCGCCGTACCCGAGCGCAGCGACGTGAAGCGGGTCGGCATGACCGGTATCAACAAGCGACCCGTCGATGGGCCCGTGACTGTGCGCCCACCCGGGCCCAAGACCACCGGCCTGCATGGTGGTCTGGTCGGTGACCAGATCTTCGACATAGCGCACCACGGCGGGGATGACCAGGCCGTGTACGCGTACGCCCGCGAGGACTACGACTGGTGGGAGGCGCAGCTCGGCCGGGCGCTGCCGGGCGGCATCTTCGGCGACAACCTGACTACCCGGGCCGTCGACGTGAGCGGTGCCGTGATCGGTGAGAGATGGCGGATCGGGGACAGACTCGTTCTGGAGCCGACGTTCGGACGCATACCTTGTGCCACGTTTCAGGCGAAGATGGCCGAGCCGCACTGGGTCAAGAGGTTCACGTTGGCCAACCGGCCCGGCGCGTACCTGCGCGTCGCTGAGTCCGGGGACGTCACAGCCGGGGACACGGTGGTCATCGAGGGCCGCCCCGACCACGGCGTGACGATTGCCGACGCCTTCCGCGCCTATACGACCGAGCCGGAGCTGCTCCCCGAGCTGGCTGCGATCGAAGGCCTACCGGACAGCCTGCGAAAGACGCTGCGCCGTCGCCTGGCTGGTTGACCTGGTCAGGCCTCCTCGAGCCGGAAGCCAACCTTCAGCCCCACCTGCACATGGGCGATCTGCTCATCGGCGAGATGCCCACGAATCTCGGTGACCTGGAACCAGTCCAGATGCCGGGTGGTCTGCGCGGCCCGGCCGATCGCGTTGCGGATGGCGGCGTCGATTCCTTCGGTCGACGACCCGACGACCTCGATGACGCGGTACGTGTGCTCAGCCATGGCTAGCCCTTCCGTCTAGGTCGTTACCAACCGTAGCCGTACGGGTCGCCGGAAACGGGGTATTTCTGCGCACGTGAGACCCGGGTGCCGCACCAGACCAGGGGCGTCTCAGGAAGAGGGGCCTGTGATCGCTAGGTCTGGACTGATCTGGACAGCCGTCCCGGCGTGAAGCGGGCGGCCATCGCGGAGACGCCCACCAGCCAGGCCAGCGCGACGGCCATCATCGCGCGTTCGAATACACCGTTGAAGACGCCCTCACCGGTCACCGCAATGGCGACGCCTACCGGGGTTCCCAGCGCAACGACGAGCACGAGGGCGTAGCGGGACACGGCGCCGAGCGGAGCAGCACCGAACCGGGCGAGCAGCAGCATCGCGCCCGCCAGAAAGACGAACGCAGCCGTACTCGCGGTCACGTGGACAATGTCAGCGGTCGTGGCGTTGGCGGCCGGCGGAATCGGGCACCCGGGAGTGCAGGGCACCGTGGCCGAGACCGCCCCGAGGGCCGCCGTGGCCGCCAGGGCGCTGGCGGCCAGCAGGCTGACCGGCCCGATGGCGAAGGCGAGGAGACCGACCGCGACCGCGATGCCGAGGATCGCGGTCCGGTAGGTACCGGCGAACGGCTCGCCGACCGCACCCAGCTGACTCACCGAGCCACGGATCCGCAGACCGGGCGTGCCGGCAGCCACCACCAACAAACCGACATTGGCGGCACCTCCCACGACCGCGGCGCACGCCCCGCAGATCTGTCGCACCGTCGACACGGCAGCAAGCGTACGACGGAAGATCGAGTCGCCTCGACTCGGCTGACAGCGGGCGAGAGCACTCGCGGTCACGTGAGATCGGGTAGGTCAGCGGGGTAGGTGACATTAACCTCGGTGATCGTCTTGGGGAAGTCTCGCTGGTTGTTGGTGATGAATCGGTCCACTCCGGACGAGATGGCGGTGGCCAAATGTACAGCATCAGCGGCTCTCATCCGATACGAGGCGCACAGCGCGGCAGCGAGTTCGGCAGTGGCGCGGTCCAGGGGGCGAAGGTCGAGGCGACCCAGCAACGCGGCCAGCACGCGTACGTCTTCCACGGCACCATCCCGCAGTGGCTTACCAAGAACCTCGGGCAGCAACAGGAGCGATCCGACGCCGTCCGGCGCGTCGGCCTCGCGGCGAGGGCGTTGAGAGAACAGTGCCGCCACACGGCGGCCCAGCGGGTGGTCCGGCACGGCCGCGTAGATCAACACGTCGGCGTCGAAGGCATCCACTACCGAGAGTTGCGTCCCTTCCTGATCTCGGAGATCAGTTGTTCCGCACGACTGGCACTCAGGCCCTTCATCTCTGAGAGATCGGTCGCCTTCGCGCTGGCCAACAGGTCATGGATCTTTCCAGTGCTGCCTGCCGCCGTCGTCGCCCGCCGGCTGCGTAGCGCGTCCGGGCGTACAACGACCGCAACGGCCTGACCGTGTCTGGTAATAGTGACCTCCTCACCGCCCTCGACGCGGGTGAGCAGCTCGGGAAGACCTGCCCGTGCTTCGCTGACTGTCATCGTGACCACGGGTCCAAGCGTACGCCTCTGTACGTCTATGTACATCTCATTCAGGCGCGGCGGGCGAGGTACAGAATGGTGTCGATGGCCAACCGTACGGGGTCGTCGAGTACGTCGCCCAAGGCTGTGAGCACGCGCAGTCGGGTTGGTTCCGGCAGCATACGAACCTGAGAGCGGGTCGATGCCAGCGTGAGGTATTCCGCGCTGGAGAGCGTGCGGTGGGATTTGTAGACGTGCCCCACGTGGTCGGTGAACTCGCCTCGTTGGATGAGTTCAGTGCCGGGCCACTCGGCGTACATCTGCTGTTCTTCTGTTGGCTCGTCATGCAGCACGATCGTCGGGGCGAGGGCGGCGAATGTATCCACCATGGACCGGCGCTGATCAGGCCGTTCGATGCGGTCGTTGTTCCAGAAGAGCGCCAGCACCCCGCCCGGTCGTAGTGCCCTGGCGGCCATCGGCCACCTGGTATCGGGACGGGTCCAGTGCCATGCGTCGGCGCAGTAGAGAAGGTCGAATTGCTCGTCCGGCGAATACTCCTCAAACGTCGCGCGCTGAATCTCGACGCCGGCGAGATCCTTCACGTTACGAGCCAGGACAGCCGCCATCGCAGGATCGGGCTCGAGTGCGACCACGCGCAGTTCCCGGGCGGCGAAGGCCACGGTCGCTTTGCCGGTGCCGGCTCCGACCTCGAGGGCGAGCCGTCCCGGCTCACCACGACCGACATAGTCGAACACGTCGTCAAGAAGCTCTGCCGGGTACGGCACGCGGACCCGGTCAAAGTCCTCGGCCACCTCGCCGAAGACCTGGGCCTGGGTCCGTCCGCGGGCTGGCATGACGTAACCATAGCGTCGTCGCCATGGCGCGCGTTGCGTCCACAGGGGACTGATTCAGCGCTCCGTGGACACCGGCTTCGCCGTTTCGACGTGCGATATCTCGTCGCGCGTACGGCGTGGGAAGTGCAGGGCGACCGTCGCGCCCAGGCCCGGCCGGCCATTGACGGTCAGGCGGCCACCGGCGGCGGTCACCACGGCTCGGGCGATCGCGAGCCCGAGCCCGGTACCGGACGCGGTCCGCGGCAGCGGCCCGTCGGCCGCGTTCAGTCGTTCGACCATCTCATCCGACATGCCGGCGCCGTTGTCGCGTACCTCGATCGTCCAGGAGTCGTGGATGCGTCGACCCACAAGATCGATCCGGTCGCCGATGTCGGTGAACTTCACGGCGTTCTCGAGCAGGCAGTCCATGGCCGTCTCCAGGCGCTCCGGATCGATCGGCGCCGACCCGACGGTCGAGCTGACCCACCAGGAGCGGCTCGCGGTCGGCTCCCAGCGGCGGCAGATGCGCAATAACGCGGCATCGACATCGACCGGGTCACGCCCGGCCGGACGGTTCACCTGCATCAGTGTGACCAGCCGTTGGGTGATGCGGGCGAGCTTGTCGAGCTCGTCCAGGACGATCCCGGTGTCCTCATGGATGGACTCGTCGTGGGTACGTGCGCGGACCAGCTCCGCGTAGCCCCGGGCGACCGTGATGGGCGTGCGCAGTTCGTGGGCGGCCAGCCGGACGAAGGTCTCCTGGGTCTCCGCGTGACGCCGCTCGCTCTCGGCGAGTCGCGCCGCCTCGGCGTGCGCCTGCTGGCGGCGGTGCACATGCCACACGAGCACGACGAAGAGTGCCGACATGAGCGGTACCTCGGTGGTCTCCTCCCAACCGATGGCCCCGATGGCGACATGGTGATCCAGGATGTAGAACGTGAATATTGCGACCGCGACGAGCGCGAGCGACATTCCCCACGGTCGCCAACTGGTGAATCCGTACACAATGGACAGACTAATCCACACCAGGTGGAATGGGATCGTCTCCGAACCCGGAAGTATCCACATGAGCCAGACATTGATGGCGGCGAAAGCTATCCAACCGCCGAGCAGGAAACGGTTAGTCTGGGTTGAAACGGTAGCCCACATGGCGCACTGTCTCCACTCGATCGTGGGTGTCCAATTTGGCCCGCAATCGGCGGACGCAGACGTCAACGACGTTGCTGCCGGGGTCGAACATCAGGCCCCATATATCAGCGAGCAGCTCGGCCCGGCTGCACACATCGCCCGCTCGCCGCATGAGATGTTGCAGCAGCAAGAACTCGCGCTCGGACAGCTCGATCCGGCGACCGGCGACCGTGGCTCGGCGAAGCCGCAGGTCCAACCGGACCGGACCGACCGCCAGGTGGCTGCCGTTGGTGCCCGGCCCCGACCGGATCCTGGTGTGGACCCGGGCCAGCAGCTCGGCCACCGCGAACGGCTTTCCCAGGAAGTCGGCCGCTCCGGCCTCGAGGCACGCGACCCGGACTCCGATCTCGGGCAATGCTGAGAGCACGAGTACCGGCAGATCCGGCTTCGACTCAACCACGCGCTTCAGGACGTCCCTTCCGTCCAGACCGGGCAGCATCAGATCGAGGACCATGAGATCGAACTCGCCGTCGATCGCGGCGGCCATGCCGCTGGGCCCGGTCGCCGCCCGCTGCACCGCGTAGCCATCGTTCTGCAGCGCCCTGCCGACGAGTTGAGCAATGCGGTCGTCATCCTCGACCACCAGCACTCGGCCCATCAGACCGCCTCCGCCTTCTCTGCCGGGAACTCAGGATCCCTCAGGTTCAACCGATGCAACGTCGGGTTTACGACAGTTTCGAGGTGCCTTTGATCGAACAAGATCATTCGGTCGGACCAATCAGCATGATCAAATACCGCAATCAGAGATCGATCATTGCGATATGCCCGCTCACATCCTGGCAGATTTATGAGCGGAACATGACAGTCAGATGACGAGATTGTCATTATTCGCGAGCGCCGCCTAACCGCGCCTTAAGGTTCCGCCTGTCGTTACGCAAGTAACGAGTTCAGTCGCGCATAGGCGGGGCTCAATACGCCGCCGCTCCGCGCACCTCGTAATACATGGGGGTACGTACGAGGTCGACCGGCACCTGGCCGGTCGTCCTCTGTACTTCTGTGACGATTCACCGTTAGGAGGACGCGATGCTGCGGCGATCCGGTGGCTATGTACGAGAGGTGTTTCCGCTTCTCGAAACACCGCGTTGGTCTGATCGAGCCATCATAGCCCGGCTCGCGATTCTTGCCATGGCCGCCGCGATGCTGCCGGCGCTCACCGGGTGGGCGGTCGGCAGCTCAGCAGCCTACGCGGCCACGACCTGTCCTGCCGACGGCTGCAGCGTCACCATTGACGCGCGGGACTTCGGTACCGCAGACCCGCTGGACAACTTCAATTACGTCATTAATCTCGACAACACCCGGTTCGTCAACCCTTCCACGCGGCAGCCGGTTGACCCGTTCCCGAAGTACCTCACCACCGAGAGCAACAGCCCGATCGTGCGGGTCGGGGACCAGACCCGGAAAACGGTCAACCTGCCGGCCGGCCGCTATTTGATTTCGGTCAGATCACTGAACCACAAGATGTGGGGGACCTACGTCAATCTGCCGGCCGATGCCGCCGATGACGGCACGCTCACCACGCGGATAGACCTGACCGAACAGAGCGATGACCATCCCCTGCCGCTGGGCAAGATTCGCGTCTTCGTGTTCAACGACAACGCGTGGACCAACGGTGCACCAGACGTTGAGGACACTCCGCTGGAAGGATTCCGGGTCGGCCTGGAGGAGCAGACGCACAACGCGGTCACGGTCGACTACAACAACAACCCGCTCTGCGGCGGTATCTGTGAGACGGCGGCGACCGGACTGGTCACCATCAACAACCTCGGCCCGGCGACGTACTTCATCGATGTCCACCCGCCGGAGGGCCCCTGCAACGATGACCCGAACAGCCAGTGGTACCAGACGACGACGATCGATGGCGGCCTGTCCCTGCAGGCCGGCGTCGAGGAGGGTAGCGACGGTACCGGTGCGCCTGGCGAGCAGCTCTGGGAACCGCCGACCAACCGCACCGCGTACTGGTTCGGGTTCGTCTGCGCGCCCATGCCGTTCGCCAACAGCGGTACGGGCGAGATCGTCGGAACGGCTCGCAACTGGCAGGGCTGGCCGCCGTTCGACGTGCTGACGATGGGCGAGAACGTCGCCAACCCGTTCATCGCGTTGAGCGACTCCACCACCGACCGGACCGTGTTCGTGGGTCAGGGCGACGGGAACGGCAACTTCGACATCCAGAACGTCCCGGCCGGTACGTACAACATTGCCATCTGGGACGAGCAGCTCAGCTACATCATGCGCTTCAAGCCGATCACCGTGGCTGCCGGCGAGGTGGCCGATGCCAACGACGCGCCCGATGTCAACGGCGAGGTCGGTGTCGGCGTGTCCCGCTGGTTCGGTTGGCTCGACGGCTATGTCTACAAGGACGTCAACGCCAACGGGGTCAGGGATCCCGGTGAGCCCGCCATCCCGAGCACCGATATGGACCAGCGGTGGCGGGACGGCTCGATCAAGGAGTCTACGGTTACGGGTCCCGACGGCCACTACGAGTACCCGACGGCCGAGGGCGGACCTCTCGGAAAGTGGATCATCAATGAGCAGGGCTTCACCCGGTTCGGCGTGACGGGCGCCTCGGTGCACGACGAGCACACCGACGCGGTCACACACATCGAGAGCAACCAGGGCGGCGACCTGCTGACCAACCAGCTGATCACCGAAGGTCACCGGGCCACCGTCGACTGGGGCAAGGTCGACTACCCGGCCGGAACCACGGGCCAGATCGTGGGGATCACCTACTTCGCGACGACCCGCAATGAGTTCGACGCCCGGTTCCAGGCTCACGAGGACTACGAGCCGGCAATACCCGATGTGACTGTGAACCTCGAGAGCACCTCGGGTGTGCTGCTCAACCAGTACGTCACCGACCACTGGCAGCACCCGAACGCCTCCCAAGATCCGCCGCAGACCTGCGCCATCACCGGCTACAACGGCGCCGACATCAGCGCCCAGCTGAATCCGGCGATCGGGCCGAACTGCCTGGAGACCCCGATCACTGGTGAGCAGACCAAGGACGGCGCGTTCGACGGCGGCTACGCCTTCGCCGACTACTGCGCCGAGGCGACGGGTGGGTACAACACCAGCACCGGGAAGTGCCAGAACGGAGACGATCCCTCCCCGTTGGTCGCCGGCGACTACATCGTCCACGCGATCATGCCGACCGACCCGACCGACACCCGGCCGTGCAACCCCACCAACGACGGTTCCGGCTTCAAGAGCGTCTCGGGCCCGTTCGCCGGGGAGGCTGGAGCTCAGACTGGCTGTCTCTACCGCGTCGTCCGGGAAGAGGACGTCAACGTCGACCTCGGCAACAAGTTCGTTCCGGCCATCCCGCCGCCGCCGTGCGCGGGTGACGACCACGTCGTCGACCAGTCGACGCTGGTGACCCGCAGCCCGCTCTTCGGTGACCCGACCGCCCACGCACCTCTGTGCGACAAGAAGTTGGTGCAGCTGCAGAACAGCCAGAACGCCAACGCCGACTTCAACCTTATGACCAACTTCCGGACCGACCCCAACGGCGAGGACGCGAGCGACACCCGTACCGGCGACGTGGCGGAGCCCGGGCGCATCATCGGCCTGGTCTCTAACGACATCTACTTCGAGCGCAACCCGCAGTCGGTCTGGTACGGCGAGCCGCGGCCGATCGGCGGCATCCCGGTCGGAATCTACGCCCGGGTCGACACGGTGCCGAACGTCAATCAGCCGTACACCCCGGACAACTGGCGGCTCTTCACGACCGTCTACACGTCACCCGAGGGCACATACGAGGCGCTGCTGCCGTCGACCGAGACGTTCAACTGCCCGATTCCCCAGGGCCCGTGCCCCGGCATGTACATCGTCAAGGTGAACGACCCCGGAACCGCGGCTCACCCCAACGCCGGATACAACCCGAACCTGCTGACCGCGAGCTCGGCGTGGGACGTCTGGCCTGGGCTGACCGACCAGCTCGACACGCCACTCGACCCGATCTCCGGGACGGGCTGCGAGGACCCGGCCGTACCGGCCCGGCCCGAGCTGCTGCAGGTCTCCCGGCCGTACGTGAACGCGGGCGACTCCGGAGCCGCCCGGCAGATCACGATCCAGGGCGACTTCATCGGAACCGCAGGTCCGGCGAACGCCACCGGCGGCCGGGTCACCCTGACCGACGTCCGTACGGGCACCGTCACGACGCTGACCCGCGCGCCCGGCGGCGGAATCGTGAGCTGGACACCCGGCGGCGTGGGTACCCCTGACACCATCGTCATCCAGGTGCCGGCCATCAACACCACGACGTTCCGACCGGGCCCGAAGCAGCTCGCGATCGTCTCGGCGAACGCCAACGGCGGCGTGAGCAGCGCTAACGGGATCACCCTGCACGTGCTCGGCTCTAACGGTTCGGGCTCGAACCTCGTGACCTACACGCCGAACATCGTCAATGTCGGGCCACCGCCACCGCCGGCCGCGAATGACGCGCACGCCCTGCAGAACGCCATCGACGCCGCCCCGGCGGGCAGCCTGCTGGTGCTCTCAGAGGGTGTCTACAACGAGAACGTCCTGGTCTGGAAGCCGCTGAAGATCCAGGGCCTCGGCCCCGGTGGCATCATCGGCGCCCATGAGCTGCAGGCCCGCGACCCGGAGGACCCGCGGTTCAGCGTGAAGGGCTCGGTCGTCGATGGCCGGTACTTCCCGCAGAACGCGGCTACCTTCGACGCGACCGTCACTGCGCACGCGCCTTACGCCAATGACCCGACGCTGTCGGCCGTGCTCCGCGGCGCGGACCTCACGGTTGTGGCCAAGACCACGTCGGCCTACAACATCCCGGCCGGCACGAACGGCATCCTCAGCGCAGCCCGCATCGACGGCGTCGGCCTGATGACCGGCCAAGGTGAGGGAGCTGGCGGCGTCCAGCTGCAGGCCAACGTCAACAACATGCAGCTGACCAACAACGTGCTGGAG
>JBKPDY010000005.1:0-13330 GCA_046728155.1 Actinomycetota bacterium | reverse complement strand
GGTCCCGACGCCGATCACACCCGAGTGGGCGACGAGCGCGGTCGCGGCGAGCGTGGCGAGGCCCGCGGCCGCACCGGCCAGCACCGCCACGATGGGCTTGTCCCGGGCCAGGTCTCTGGCGATCCGCGCGAACTTGCGCGGGTTGCCGAAGGTTTCCAGGTAGAGCAGGACGACATCGGTCGCGGGGTCGTAGCGCCAGTACTGAAGCAGGTCGTTGCCGGAGACATCGGCGCGGTTACCGGCTGAGACGAATGTGGACAGTCCAATGTGGCGGCGTTCCGCCTCGCTCAGAGCGGCGATGCCGATCGCCGCCGACTGGCAGAAGATGCCCACCCGGCCACGCTCCGGGAGCCGCGGCGCGAGCGTAGCGTTAAGCCGTACGGCGGGATCGGTGTTGGCAACGCCGAGGCAGTTGGGCCCGACGACCCGTAGTCCGTTGGCACGGGCCTGGGCCACCAGCTCGTCGTGGGCCCGTACGGCGGCCAGGTCCACACCGGACTCGCGCCCGGCGTCGCCGAATCCGGCCGAGATCACGACCAGGGCGTGGGCATTGCCGCGGCCGGCGTCGCTCACCACGGCGTCGAGCTGGTTGGCCGGAACGGCCACCAGTGCAAGATCGAGCGATACTGGAGAGTCGGCGGCGGAGGTGAGCGCCGGCATTTCATCCACAGTGGACGCCTCCGGATGGACGGGGTACAGCGCACCGGTGTAGCCCGACTCGCGTACCCGACGCAGCAAGGCCGCGCCCACCCCGCGTCCGCTCCGACTCGCCCCGTACACGGCTACGCCGCGCGGGGCGAGCAGGCGCGCGATCGACGCCGCCTCGGTGCGCTGTTCCCGGCGGTGCTGCACGCTCATTGACAGCGACGTGGGCGCGATGGGGAAGGTCAGGTGGACCACTCCGTCGGCGTACTCCCGGCCGACCTCGAAGCCCGCGTCACCGAACACCCTTAGCATCGTCGAGTTCTCGGGCAGAACCTCGGCGACGAAGCGCTCCACGCCGGCGTCCCGCGCGGCCGATGCGAGGTGTTCCAGGAGCACCGAACCAACGCCCCGGCCCTGGTAGTCGTCCTCTACCACGAACGCCACCTCCGCGTCCGGCGCGTCCGGCGCGAGCCGCTCGTACCGGCCCACCGCGATGAGGTCGTCGCCGATCCCGGCGACGAGGGCCTCCCGGTCGTGGTGGTCCACGTTGACGAAGCGGGCGAGGTCCCGCGGCGGGATGCGGGGGTACGGCGAGAAGTAGCGCAGATACCTGGTCCGGGCGGAGAACCGCGAATGCAGTGCGACCACGCGGTCGGCGTCCTCCGGTGTGATCGGTCGCACGTGGACGGTTGAGCCGTCCGCCAGAAGGACGTCGACACCGTTGGCCGCCATTACGGCTCAATCCCGCGGATCGTACGGATCGAGGCCGATCAGCGGGAACACCGCCCGCCGGGTCGCCAGGATCGCCCGGTCGACGGCGTCACCTTCGTCCGATGGTTGCCAGGCCTGGAAGGTGGGAGTCACACCGTCGGTCATGCTCGACGGGATACCCGGGCCGTTCGGCAGGAGCCTGACCCGGGACCGACCACCGGACCGTCCGACGTGGAGTCGTTCGGCCGCGAGCGACCGCCACTGCGGCGGAGTTTCGGTCAGCGGCGGCAACGGTTCACCGGTGGCGATCGAGAGCAGATGTGTCCAGGCCCGCGGCACCGCTTCCACGAGCGCGTATCCGCCGCCGCCGGTGGCGATCCAGCGCCCGTCGCTGACCTCATCGGCCAGATCGCGCAGCGCGAGGTAGGACGCGCGTTGCCCGTCCACGGACAGGCGGAGATCGGCCAGCGGATCGAGCCGGTAGGTGTCGGCGCCGCACTGCGTGAACAGCACCTGGGGCCGGAACGCCCGGACCACCGAAGGCACCACCGCGTGGAAGGCCCGCAGCCAGCCGGCATCGTCGGTGCCGGGCGGCAAGGCGACGTTCACCGCGGAGCCCTCCGCCTTCTCGCCTCCGGTCTCGTGCGGAAACCCCGTACCCGGAAAGAGCGCCAGCGGGGTCTCGTGCAGACTGACGGTGAGGACCCGTGGGTCATTCCAAAAGACGGCCTGGACGCCGTCGCCGTGGTGGACGTCGATGTCCACATAGGCCACCCGCCGCGCACCCTCGTCCAGCAGATACATGATCGCGATCGCGGGATCGTTGTAGACGCAGAAGCCCGACGCACGGTCGGGCATAGCGTGGTGGAGGCCGCCGGCGATGCTGACGGCGCGACGAGCCTCGCCGCTCCAGACCGCGTGAGCGGCACGCAACGTCGCCCCGGCGACCAACGCGCTTGCCTCGTGCATGCGCTCGAAGATCGGATTATCCGGCGTGCCGAGGCCCCAGCCCTGGAAGAACGGATCGCCCGGGGCAAGCCGCACGGCGTCCAGGTACGCCGGCGTGTGCACGCGGGTCAGGGCGGCGTCGCTCGCCGGCTCTGGTGTGATCACGCTCACGCCCGGCCGGTCCAGCACGCCCAGCGAGCGGGCCAGTGCCATCGTCAGCTCCACCCGCACCGGATCGAGTGGGTGGTCGCCCAGGTCGTAGGAGAGCAGTTCCTCGGTCCAGACGACGACGGTCGAGCCTGGCGTGGTCACTGCTCGCCTCCGCGCCCGCTCCGCTCCTTGGGCCTCACGGCCCTGCGATGCTCACTCGCTGTCGGCTCGGTCACGCGCCGACCGCCACGGGATGCGACGGGTCGGCGACCCAGTTACTCCAGGAACCGACGTACAGGGCGGCCTCATCGAAACCAGCAAGACGCAACGCGAGGACCGTGATCGCGGCGGTGACTCCGGAGCCGCAGTAGGCGCCGACCGGACCGGTGACGCCGGCCCGCTCGAAGGCCGCACGCAGCTCGTCGCCGGGCCGCAACCGGCCATCGGGTCCGACCAGGTCGGTGGCGGGGATGTTGATCGCGCCGGGGATATGTCCGGCTACCGCGTCGACGGGCTCGATCTCCCCGCGGAAGCGCTCGCCGACGCGGGCGTCGATCAAGCTGCCCGTACGGGCGATGGCGGCGGCGCTCGCGGCGTCCAGCACCGCCAGGTGGCCGGGCGCGACCACGACGTCGCCGGGCGCCGGGAGGGCCTCGCGGGGCTCGACCGACCGCCCCGCGTCTCGCCAGGCGGCGAACCCGCCGTCGAGCACACGCACCGCCGTGTGCCCCGCCCACCGCAATGTCCACCACGCCCGGGCGGCGGCCGGCCCGTCGCCGGCGTCGTACACGA
Source organism: Actinomycetota bacterium (assembly GCA_046728155.1). Taxonomy (GTDB): domain Bacteria; phylum Actinomycetota; class Actinomycetes; order Mycobacteriales; family Micromonosporaceae; genus CAWDLX01. The sequence goes on along the minus strand of JBKPDY010000005.1, from coordinate 10,084 downwards.
CGACGGGGTGATCCGTTCGGACACCCGCTCGGCGCAACGCCGCCTGCAGGGCGTCCGGATCGGGCAGCGGGTGGCGGCCAGCCGGTCCTGGTCGCCCGCAGAGCTCGGCGTCGAGGTCGAGGAACGCCGCCCCGGGTATGTGCCCGTCCAGGTACTCGAGCCGGCCAGGCGGCCCGCCGAGGCGCCACCGGACATCGATCAGCGTTGGCGGATCAACTCCGGCGAGCAGGCGGTCGAGTTCCGATACATCGACGAGAGCCACGCGTCCAGTCAACACCATCGCCGGCCGTTGATCGCATAGGGAGTTCTGTCGGTGGCCGTGGGTAGTATTCAGTCGGGAGGACGCTGGCCGTGAATGACCTGGTCGACACGACCGAGATGTATCTGCGCACGATCCTCGAACTCGAAGAGGAGGGCGTGCCGGCGTTGCGTGCCCGGATCGCGGAACGACTGCACCAGAGTGGCCCGACGGTCAGCCAGACCGTGGCCCGGATGGAGCGCGACGGACTGCTCAACGTCGAGGGCGACCGGCACCTCGCCCTGACCGATGTCGGCCGCTCCCGGGCGGTAGCCGTCATGCGCAAGCACCGTCTCGCCGAACTCCTGCTGGTCAACGTCATCGGCCTGCCTTACGAGGAGGCGCACGACGAGGCGTGCCGGTGGGAACACGTGATGAGCGAGTCGGTGGAGCAGAGAGTGTTCGAGCTGCTCGACCGGCCGACCCGATCCCCGTACGGGAATCCCATTCCGGGCCTGAACGAGTTCGACGGCGCGGTCTTGGACGGGGCCACCGCCGACGGGCCGGAGCACAACCTCGCCTTCCCCGGGCTGGCCGGCAAGGTGGTCGTCACCCGTATCTGTGAGAGTGTGCAGACGGCCGGCGATGTGCTGCGCCAGTTGCACGCCGCCGGTGTCGACCCGGGTGCCAAGGTCGTCGTGGCCCAGGAGCCCGATTCGGTGGTGGTGGAACGCGACGGCGACTCCGTCCGGCTCCCGCGCGAGGTAGCCTCCCGGGTCTTCGTCGTCGCCCGCTGACCCCCAGCGGCAGCAGTCCGCTGACACTCGCGTCAGAATGCCCGCGATCGTCGTTCGCGGCCGCAGATGTGCGTATCCAATTTCCGGGAACCGCGGCCAAGATCGCAGTTCTCGTATCGACTCGATTCCCAAGATGTCGATACGCGACCGGCTCAGGTTGTCGTCTCGACCCGTCGGGCGAGGGTCAATAGTCGCGGGGCCATCGCGCTGAGGTCCGCCGCCGGGGCGCCCGGCCCGAACGTGTACCGGACCACGAAGAGGCGCGGCTTCGCCGAGAGCCAGCCGTACTCGAGTGCCGGTCCGTTCCCACTGGTTGCGGGGATCTGCAGCATGTAGGCGGCCCGGCCCAACCCCTTCACCGGGGTCGAGCCGTCCGGCGCCACGCTGACCGAGAAGATCACTACGTCGGCATCGGTACTGGAGAGGGAGAGCGACAGATCCGGAAACTCGTGCCCGGCCCGGGTGACCGCGCAGGTGTACGTATCGTCCAGCGTCGCGCCGGCGGCGGTGTCGAACGTCGTGCCGAGTTCCTCGGCGACCGTGCCGTAGTCGAGCAGTCCACAGACCGCGCCGTTCGCCGCGGCCGGCCAGTCATAGGAGAGTGATCTGGCCGCCCCGTGCGGGTCCCCGGTGCCCAGCCGGCCACAGCCGCCGGCGGCCAGTACCAGGGCGGCCGCACAGGCCGAGGCCAGTCGACGGATGCACGCACGCCGCAACGCCTGCCTCCCCTGCAGTCGTCCGGGCCGGTGGTGGCATCACGGTACGGCAGTGAGACGCCGTACAGCGAGCCGGGCAAGCTACCGTCACAGCTGGGAAACGATGTACTTGGCGATCTCCAGAGAACTCGTGGCGGCGGGCGAGGGGGCGTTGAGCACGTGTACCTGACCGGGCCGGCGGACGATGAGGAAGTCCTCGACCAGGCGGCCGTCCGGGAAGACTGCCTGCGCCCGTACCCCGGCGCCTGCCCGGACCAGGTCCGCAGCGGTGATCGCGGGCACCAGCCGGGCAACGCTCCGGGCGAACCGCTTGCGGGACAGGGAACGGCGGACCTCGCTCCACGCGTACGGCAGATTGCGCCGGGCCAGTCGCCACAGGCCGGGGTACGTGGCTGAGTCGACCACATCGCGCGGGCGGACGCGACCCCACGAGTACCCCTCACGGGCGAGCGCCAGGACGGCGTTGGGTCCAGCGTGGACACTCCCGTCGATCATGCGGGTGAGGTGCACGCCCAGGAACGGGAACTTCGGATCCGGGACCGGATAGATCAGCCCGTTGACGAGGGGACGACGGTCGGGGCGCAGTTCGTAGTACTCGCCCCGGAACGGAATGATACGTGCGGGCGCGTCCAGCCCGGCCATCCGGGCGACCCGGTCGGCGTAGAGGCCAGCGCAGTTGATGAGGTGCTCCGCGCGCAGCGTTCCGGTAGTGGTCTCCACGACGTCGTCTGATATCGCGGTGACCCGGGTGCCGAGCCGCACCTCACCACCGGCCGCCGAGACCAACTCGCCGAGGGTACGCGACACTTGTCCAAAGTCGACGATCCCGGTGGTCGGTACATGGGTCGCGGCGACACAGGCGACGTTCGGCTCGTACTCGCGGGCCTCGACCGGCGTCACCATCCGCACCGGCAGTCCGTTCGCCGATGCCCGTTCGTACAGGGCCTCCAGCCGGGGAAGCTCGGAGGAGTCGGTGGCGACGATGAGCTTGCCGGTCACCCGTACCGGGATATCATGCTTCGCGCAGAAGTCCACCATGGACTGTGAGCCGGCCTGGCACAGCCTCGCCTTGAGGCTTCCCGGCGCGTAATAGACTCCGGCATGGATGACGCCTGAGTTGTGCCCGGTCTGGTGCCCGGCGAGACGGTCCTCTTTCTCCAGGATCGTGACCTTCGCATGTGGACGGTCACGCAGGATCTCGTACGCGGTGGCGAGTCCGACGATTCCACCGCCGATCACCACGTGATACCCCACGTCGACCCTCCGATGTGGTCAAACCAGCGCCGGCCTCGCGGTGGTTCGGATGCGCACACTCATCACCGCGGCGAAGAAACATAGCACGCCGGCTACCACCCAGGCAGTCGTGTAGGTGCCGCTCACGTCGCGGATCACACCCGCCCCGGTCGCCGCGATGGCCGCGCCAACCTGGTGCGAGGCGAACACCCAGCCGAACACGATCGGGCCGTCGGCGCCGAAGTGCTGACGGCACAACGCGATCGTCGGCGGAACGGTCGCCACCCAGTCCAGGCCGTAGAAGATGATGAACACCAGAACGGACGGGTGGGGGCTGGCCGCGATCAGCGACGGGAGAACGAGGAGCGACAGGCCGCGCAGCGCGTAGTAGGTCCCGAGCAACGTACGCGAGTCAAACCGGTCGGTCAGCCAGCCCGATGCGACCGTTCCGACGATGTCGAAGAGCCCGACCAGGGCGAGCAGGTTAGCCGCGGTCGTCTCGGGCATCCCATGGTCGTGGGCCGCCGGAATGAAATGCGTGGCGATCAGCCCGTTCGTGCTCGCGCCGCAGATCGCGAACCCGCCGACGAGGAGCCAGAAGGTGGTCGTGCCGGAGGCCTGTCGCAGCACCCGTAGCGCACGGCGGGCCGCACCGCGCGCTGGCGCCGGCCTGGACGCCGGAGTCCCGGCCGGTGCGCCGTACGGCGTCAGACCGACGTCGGCCGGATGATCGCGCAACAGCCAGATCACCAATGGAACCACCGCCAGGGCCGCGAGCGCGACTGTCAGCCCCGCTGCGCGCCACCCGTACGCCTCGACCAGTGCCGCCAGAAGCGGAAGGAAGATCAGCTGACCGGTCGCGCCGGCCGCGGTAAGGACCCCGGTGACGATCCCGCGGTGGCGGACGAACCAGCGCCCGGTCACGGTGGCGACGAAGACCAGCGCCATCGACCCGGTACCAAGGCCGACCAGGACACCCCAGCACACAACGAGCTGCCAGCTCGCGGTCATGAAAATGGTCAGTCCGCTGCCGAGGGCGACGAGGCAGAGGGCGATCGCGACGACCCGACGCATCCCGAACCGGTCCATCAGAGCCGCCGCGAACGGTGCGGTCAGCCCGAAGAGCACCAGGTTCACGGACACAGCGGAAGAGATCGTCGCCCGCGACCAGCCGAAGGCGTCCTCAAGTGGATTGATCAATAGCCCCGGGGTCGCTCGGAACCCGGCCGCACCGATGATCGCGATGAACGCCACCGTCGCGACCCACCAGGCGGGATGAATTCGCCGACGCCTGCGGAGGCGAATCAGCCGAGCGCTGCGGGTACGGACGGCGGGCCTGGGTTCGGTCGCGGGGGTTGTCGCGGCGGTTGTCGTCACATCAGACATCTTCCGGATTCCGCGGACCGCCGACGAGTGGCCGGAAGGCCACTATGTGCAAGAATCGGGCCATGACTCACCGCGTCGTCGTCCTCGCTCTCGATGGTGTCGCCGCATTCGACCTCGGCACGCCTGGCCAGATCTTCGCCGCGGCACGGTTGCCCGACGGAAGTCGCCTTTACGAGGTCCGCGTGTGCACCGCCGACGGCAGCCCGATCCGCACCTCGGGCGGGTTCCGGGCCGTGCCTGACTACGGACCCGAGATCCTTGCCGAGGCCGACACCGTGATCGTGCCGGGCATCCACGGCGACCTGCGCAGTGGCGGCGACGGGCTGCGGCCGGCGGAGGAGAAAGCGCTGTCGTTGGTCCGGCGACCAGGCACGCGTGTGGTCTCGATCTGTACCGGCGCGTTCGCGCTGGCCGCGATGGGCTGGCTCGACGGCCGCCCGGCTACCACCCACTGGGGCTACACCGACCTGTTCCGGGCCATGTTCCCGACGGTCCGGCTCGATGCCGACGTTCTCTTCGTTGACGACGGCGATGTGCTAACCTCCGCCGGCGTTGCGGCCGGCATCGACCTCTGTCTGCACATCGTCCGGCGGGACTGTGGCAGCGAGGCGGCGAACCGTGCCGCTCGCCGGTCGGTCGTCCCCGGCTGGCGGGACGGCGGCCAGGCCCAGTTCATCGAGCGGCCATTGCGAGACGCAGACGATCTCACCACCGGCCCGGCTCGGAGCTGGGCCCTCGAGCACCTCGATCAGCCGCTGGACCTCTCCGCGCTGGCCCGGCAGGCGCGGATGAGCGTGCGCACGTTCACCCGGCGGTTCCGCGACGAGACAGGCATGAGTCCCGCCCAGTGGCTGATCCAGCAACGGGTCGAGCGCGCCCGACTGCTATTGGAGACCACCGATCTCTCCGTCGACGCGGTCGCACGCCAATCGGGTTTCGGCACGACCGCCTCCCTGCGCCAGCGCCTGCAGCATTCGGTCGGGGTGCCGCCGCTCGCCTACCGGCGGACCTTCCGGGCGCCCGCCGGCTGAACTCAGCTCGGTGGCTTGAACGCCGCAAGCGTGGCTTCGGCGAGGCGGCATGCGGTAACGGAGTCCACGTCGGGCGAACCGATCCGCGGGTCGAAGTTCAGATCAGCGAAGACCTCCGTGATCCCCGTCGCCTCGAGATCCGCGATATCGGCTCTGATCTGGTCCGCACTGCCGGTGAGCGGGGCACGGTGCTCCTGGGTTATCTGAAGCCGGACCACTCCTCGGCAGATGAAGCGCAGGGCGTCGGGGTCTCGTCCCGCCTCGGCGGCCGCGTCCCGTATCACGGCGACCGCGTCGCCGACGCTCCGCAGGTCGGCTCGGCTGCTGCTGATCCAGCCGTCCGCGATCCGTCCGGCCCGACGCAGCGCCCCCGGCGCCATTCCACCCAACAGGATCGGCGGATGTGGACGCTGAACAGGCTTCGGCTCCTGACGGCCGGCGAGGACCTGGTAGAACTCGCCGTGATGGTCAATGACCTCATCCGTCCACAATGCACGGATAAGCCGGACGTACTCCTCGGCCCGCCGACCCACGCCGTGCTTGGTCGCGCCCGATGCGGCGAATTCGGCGTCGGACCAGCCCAGACCCAGTCCGAGGTCCAGTCGCCCGCCGCTGAGGATGTCGATGGTGGCGGCCTGCTTCGCCAGCAGCGCCGGCGAGATGAATGGCAGGTTCACCACGGCCACGCCGAGCCGGATGCGCGACGTGACCGCGGCCGCGTACGCCAGCGTTGTCAGCGGGTCGAGAACGCTGCGGTACACCGGAGCGGAACTCTCGGAGAGTAATCGCTGGAAGGTCCAGACCGAGTGGTACCCCAGATCCTCGGCTTGGCGAACCATGTGCGCGATGACGTCCGGGGTTGCCCAGGAGCCCGAGACCGGAATGCCGAATCCGATCTTCACGCCACGACGCTACCGCGTCGCCTCGTCGCGAGGCTCGTCGGTGAACTGCTGGCGCTCGTGAGCCTCTACGTCGTGTTGTGGTCGCAGGAGGGCTGTTGCCGTATCACGAGGCTCGTGGCCGCGCGCGACCTCGAACGGCGGCCGGTGTACGTGTCCCGGCGTAGAGATAACCCCGGTGATCAAGCACCCTCGGTCCAGTAGCGTTTCAACCGGTCGATGGCCTGTGCCTTCGTCATCAACGCAACCTCGGGCCCGGCGAGGCCGACACGGGTGATGAGCAAATGGACAAGTTCCGCCGGCAGTGCCTCGACGGGCAGTTCTGGGACACCGCGGTCGGGTTTGGCTCCCTCGCGTACGCAGCTCCAGAATTCGTCCTCGGAGATGCAGAGCTGGTCGCGCAGGATGTGACTCCAGAGGTTCGCACCGTAGTTACTTCGGTCGACAGGGTGCGAGATCCTCGTCCGGAGCACGCGGCCATCCGGCAGGTGCAGTTCGTAGGTCATGTGATGTGTTCCAGTGCGCCCGCGCGCGTTGTGTACCCGGTTCCAACCCTCGATTTCGCAGAACTTCTCGTGATCCGAACGGGTCGGCTGCGGCCACGTCACCGGACAGATCCGACCAGCCAGTCCCGCAACTGATCGTCGTCACTGAGACCAACCAGCTGCACCAGAACCCAGTTGCCCCTGTGGTTGGGCGCGTCCAGCAGGCGCTCCTGCCAATCGTCGGCGTACTCGCGTAAGGCGGCGATCATCTCGGCTACGGCGTCGTCAAAGGTAGCGCCGTCCGCAGCGATCGGAAGCCCAGGGATGAAGACCGACCATCCATTCGCCTCAGCGACAATCTGTGCGCGCGACGGGCTCAGTGACGCGAGTGTCGACCGAAGCCGGTCAACATCAACGACTGCGGTTCTCCGAGTATCCCGGCGAACCGTGGCGACGCGTCCCCGCTCGGCGGCATCGAGCAGATCTTTGAGATGCGTACGTGCGTCGGTATAGCTGTCGTAGTGCGTGATCGACACCAGACCTCCTCTCCAAAGCATCGCGACAAGGATGCTCTTCGCCAGCAAGTACGTCAAGTACTTAACGTACCTTGACTTGCACCGAACTCAGCGCTCGACAAGTCGGGCAGGGAACCACCCACCGTCGGCCAACTCCCCTGCTGCTACTGGTCCGTCGTCGCTCAGCTGCAGCCGCTGGTTGAGCCGCAGCCTTCACACACGTAGCAACTCCCGGCGGGGCGCATCTTGGTGCCACAGGTGAAGCAGAGCGGTGCGTCCGACTCCTTGTTCTGGATCCTTTCGAGCAGCTCCATCGACGACCCGACCGCCGCGGCGGCAGGCTTGGTCGGGGCGGGTTCGGGGTTGTTCACGGGCTTCGCCTCGATCGGCGCACTCGCAGCGAGTGCGGCCATGTCGATGTCCTCGCCGGCGGCCTCGGCCCGGGCCTGGGCGATCCGCTCGGCCGCGGTGAAGATGCCGAGTTCGGAGCGGGTCTCATAGGGCAGGAAGTCGAGCGCCAGCCGCCGGAAGATGTAGTCCATGACCGATGCGCCCATACGGATGTCGGGGTCATCGGTCATGCCGGCCGGTTCGAACCGCATGTTCGTGAACTTCCCGACGTAGGTCTCCAGTGGCACGCCGTACTGCAGGCCGATCGAGATCGCCACCGAGAACGCGTCCATGACGCCGGCAAGCGTGGACCCCTGCTTGGACATTTTGAGGAAGACCTCGCCCAGGCCGCCCTCGGGATAAGACGAGGCGGTCAGGTAACCCTTCGCGCCGCCGACCGTGAACCGGACGGTCTCCGACGTGCGTTTGGTCGGCAGCCGCTTGCGCATCGCCCGGTACTCCACGACCCTCTGCACTTCGGTCTCCTCCTTCTTCGCCTTGGCGTTGGAGAGGGGCTGGCCGACCTTGCAGTTGTCCCGGTAGATCGCGATCGCCTTCAGGCCGAGCTTCCACCCCTGCATGTAGACGTGTTCGACGTCCTCGACCGTGGCGGACTCGGGCATATTGATCGTCTTGCTGATCGCGCCGGAGAGGAACGGCTGCGTCGCCGCCATCATCCGCACGTGGCCCATCGGTGCGATCGACCGCTCGCCCATCGCGCAGTCGAAGACGGGATAATGCTCCGGCTTGAGCCCGGGCGCGTTGACCACATGCCCGTGCTCAGCGATGTACTCGACGATCGCCTCGACCTGTTCCGGCTGGTAGCCGAGGTTGCGCAGCGCCTGCGGCACGGTCTGGTTGACGATCTGCATCGATCCGCCACCGACGAGCTTCTTGAACTTGACCAGGGCCAGGTCGGGCTCGATCCCGGTTGTGTCGCAGTCCATCATCAGGCCGATGGTTCCGGTCGGAGCCAGCAAAGACGCCTGCGCGTTGCGGTAACCATTGCGCTCGCCCAGCTTCAGGCCAAGCTGCCACTGCCGTGTCGCCTCCCGCACGATCCCCGTGGCCGTGACATGCGGCTTGATCTCGTCGGTCGCGGCGGCGTGCTTGCGCATGATCCGCTTGTGCGCATCCGCGTTACGGGCGTAACCGTCGTAAGGGCCGACGACCGCAGCCAGCTCGGCCGAACGCCGGTACGCCGCGCCGGTCATCAGCGAGGTGATCGCTGCGGCGACGGAGCGACCGGCGTCGGAGTCGTACGGCAGGCCGCTCGCCATGAGCAGGGCGCCGAGATTCGCGTAGCCGATGCCGAGTTGGCGGTAGGCGCGGGTCGTCTCCGCGATCTTCGAGGTGGGGAAGTCGGCGAAGGAGATCGAGATGTCCATGGCCGTGATGACGTACTCGACCGACCTGACGAACCGCTCCACATCGAACGTGCCGTCAGGCAGCCGGAACTTCATCAGGTTCAGCGAGGCCAGGTTGCACGAGGAGTTGTCCAGACTCATGTACTCGGAACAGTTGCGCACGACGACGCCGTTCGCGATGTACGAGTGGTTGCGGGGCTCGGCGAGGTTGTAGGTCGTTTCGATACCGTCGAACGCGCGGCTCACCAGGCTCGTGGTCTGATTCGTGCGGTAGAAGTCGTTGCTCCGCAGCCACCCGGACAAACGCTCCGCCTTGCGTCGGTGGTCGAACCCGATTGCCGCCGCGAACGTGGCGATATTCTCGCCGCTGATCCGCAGGTCGTAGAGCCGACCACTGTCGTATGCCCTGGTGTCACCGTCCACAGTGGTGTATGCGCAATGCGTGTCGCCCGCCCTACGCGTGGAGTAGATCCGGCTGCCGATGCCGAACGTGCTCAGCACCCGCTGGACGTCGCGGAGCAGCTCTACCGAAACGGATCCGAGGCCGACATAGCGGGTGCCGTTAACGGTCTCGGCGGCGCAACCATCCGCGTCGAACAGGCCCTTGAGGAACTGCGCCTGGATCTCGGTCGGCGCCTGCAGCACGGCGGCCGGAACCCTCTTGCGGGAGGCGCGGCTTGTTGTGACGCCGAGAGCATCGAGGAAGTCCACGACCGCCGTACGGGTAGCCCGCAGCTGCACGGTGCCGTTCGGCTGCTCGGATGGCTTCGGATGGAAGCCCAGCATCTCGGCGAGCACGGAACGGTGGCGGGCGAGGAAGTGCTCGCGGTCCTCTGAGCTGTACACCCAGGTCGCGGTGTCGTGGCTCCCCGGTACACCCTTGGTTCCGCGGCGGACGCATCCGTCGCCGACCAGCCAGCCGAGTGCGTGGGCGAACTCGTCCGTCCACTTCTCGGGCAGCCGGGTGTCCGGTCCGCGTCCGCTCCTGATCCGGGCGCCTGCCTCGATCGTCGAGCCGTCACGGAAC
>JBKPDY010000004.1:0-72397 GCA_046728155.1 Actinomycetota bacterium | reverse complement strand
CGCCGGACCCGGTCGCGTCCGGTCAAGCCTGGACGGCTGCCGGTGAGCGAGTTCGCGTTCGATCGGGCCGGGGCGGCGCCGCCCTTCGGCGATCTTGAAGTTCCGCTACCGGCCGAACAGCTCGATTACGAGCACCTGCATCCGTTGGAGTGACGGCGTTGGATTTGTACGGGATGCGCACCTGGTCGGCACGGACGAGGGATCTCGGTTGGGTTGCCGGGAACGGATCGTTAGCCTGATGTGATTGGTTCGGTACATCGAGAACGAGGTCAGCGGTGCCCACGGGTCGAGTGAAGTGGTACGAGAAGGACAAGGGCTTCGGCTTTCTTACCAGTGACGACGGCGGCGACGTCTTTGTCCACAAGGCCGCCCTTCCGTCCGGCGTCGACGATCTCAAGGCTGGCCAGAAGGTCGAGTTTGGAGTCGTCGACAGCCGCAAGGGTGTCCAGGCGCTCGCCGTGAAGCTGATCGAGGCACCGACATCCGTCGCAGAGTTGCGCCGCCGCCCAGCCGAGGAGCTGCACGGCCTGATCGAGGATATGATCAAGGTACTGGACGCCAAGATCATGCCCGACCTGCGGCGGAACCGGTTCCCCGACAAGAAGGTCGCGCACACCGTGGCTCAAGTCGTCCACGCCGTCGCCCGCGAGCTGGAGATCTAGCTGAGCTTGGATCCTGGAGACTTCTACCCCACCTGGGGGCTGAAACGCTCCGCAACCGCCAATGAGGCGACCGCGGGTACGAGACCGGCGGCCGCGGCGCGGCTCAACAGCGCGTCCACGGCGGCATACCCCTCGAAACCGAGATCCACGGTGAACTCGTTGACATAGAGCCGGATGTGCTGAGCCAATACCTCGGGCTCCATCTCCTGGGCGTGATTGACCACATAGGACTCGCTCGCCGTCGGATCAGCCCATGCGGTGCGTACCGATGCGCGGATCCACTCCGCCGCCGTGACGGCATCGACGGTCGCCCGGCGGGCCAGGACGGCGCCGAGCGGAATCGGCAGGCCCGTATCCGCCTCCCACCACTCGCCCAGGTCGACCAGCGCCCGCAAGCCGTACCGCGGGTAGGTGAACCTCGCCTCGTGGATGACGAGTCCGGCGTCGAAGCGTCCGTCCGCCACCGCCGGCATGATCTGGGCGAACGGCAGCATGGTTACCGACGCCGGCGGCTCGGCGGCCGACCACAGCCGAAGCAGCAGGTACGCCGTCGTCCGGTCGCCCGGTACGGCGACGCTGCGCCCGGCGACCGACGCCAGGGCCGGATCCTTGACCAGAACGAGCGGGCCGCAGCCCCGGCCCATCGCGCCACCACAGGGCAACAGCTCGTACTGGTCCAGCAGCCATGGCAGAGCGCCATAGCTCACCTTGACCAGATCGAACGCTCCCCGCAGCGCGGCGGTGTTCGTCACGTCGACGTCGGCGTACGTCACCGTGATGGGCGGTGCGCCGGTGACGAGTCCGTGAACCAGCGCGTGGAAGATGAATGTGTCGTTCGGACACGGCGAGATCGCCAGATGCACGGCCACGGTTCGAGGCTACTGCTCGTTCTCAGTTCGGCCGTGTTAAGCCTGCTCGCCTCCGCGCTCGTTCCGCGCCTCGGGCCTGGCGGCGCTGCGATGCTCGCTCGCTGTCGGCTTCGTGCTCGCCCGTACCACCGGGTCGAGTGCGGCGGCGGCGACGGCGAGCGCGGCGAGCGCGTCGTCGATGCGCCATGCGTCGCGATCACGCGGGCCGACCGGGTTCGCGATCGTCCGCAGTTCGAGGAACGCTATGTCGGCGACGACCGCGGCCATCGCTACTCCGAAACCCTCCATCCCCTCGGCGATGGCCAGGGGATGGCGTTCGGCCAGTTGCATCGCTCGGTCCTGGGTACCGGTGACGGTGGTAACCGTCAGAATCTCGCCGACCTTGGCGGTCGGTAGCTCCGAACGCACCGCCTCGAGCAGGTCCGGATCCGCGTCCACAGTAGACAAGCCGAGGCCGGCGTCGGCAATCGGTTCGAAGCCGTGCGAGGATTCGATGCCGAAGTCAGCCGCCACCGACCGGCTGCCGAGCACGATCGCGCCGATCTCGGCGTGCGGGAGGAAACCGCCCGCTATTCCGGCACTGACGACGCACGCGTACGGCAATCCGTCGGCCTCGCCGAGCGTCAACAGCCGGGACGTCGCGGCCGCTGCCCGCGCCGGCCCCACCCCGACCACCTCGACCACGATCTGCGGCCGACCGATCGGATTGTCCGCAGTGGACAGTCCACGCAGGACCGCGTCGCGCTCGGTCTGCACCGCCGTGGCCACCAGCATCCGGATCCCTTGCGGGAGCCGTTCCCGCAGGATCTCGCGCAACCTCATCCGGCGGCCCGCGGGTAGCTGGGTGGCGGGTCGGAGTCGACCCGGGTCGTGGCCACGCTTGTGACGGCTCCGGTCAGCACCGACCGCGAGGCCGGCCGGCCGGGTGGTTTTTCTCGACCGCGGCCGTCGAGGACTTCGTTGCGCAGCCGTCTTGCCGCGAGGAATGCCCGGACAGCGGCGGCGACGATGGCGAAGACCGCCAGGATAAGGCCGATCCGCCCGTCGAAGGGAATCAGACCGAAGGCGCCACCGGCGACCCACGCGAGCATCAGCAGCGTCTCCGAATGGGCGAACGCGCTCGCCCGTACGGTGTCGGGCACTCGCGCCTGAATCGTCGCATCGACGGCGAGTTTGGCCAGGCCGCTCGCGATCGCCGTGGTCAGACACAGGGTGAGGATGGCGAAGAAGGTGAAGTGGACCGCGGTGGCGACTCCGACGAGGGAGACCGCGGCCAGGCAGAGCATCTGGACCCGGGCCGGTCGACGAAGCCGAAGCCCGCTGCCGACGGCGGTGGCCAGGAAGGTGCCCGAAGCCAGGGCGACGCCGACCGCCCCGAGCGCCAGCGTCTCGGTCAGCGTCAGGCCGATGAGGTCGCGTGGCGTGTCGCCTTCCCGGATCGCAAAAGCGAGGAACAGCAGCAGGAATCCGTACATCGCCCGCAGGCTCGCGCTGCCGATGAGGACGGCCACCAGCAGGTGGCCGGAGAGGATCCGCTGGCCATTCTCCTCCCGATGCCGCCACGGCAGGTGGAACACCTTCGGCGGCACTTCGGGGGCGTCGGAGTCGGCCGTCGGCGGCAGCAGGAGCGAAACGACGATACCCACGGTGAAGATCAGAGCACCGATCCTCACCGGCCATGCGGAGTTGAACGCGGCCGATGTGAGCAGTCCGATCGGGACGATGATCGCACCGGCGACCGTGCCGTAGACCGAAGCCCGCGCCCCGGCCTGCGACAGGCCGAGGCCGGGGGGCAGCAGACGGGGCACCACGGCCGAGCGCGCCAGGCCGTACGTACGGGACAGCGCAAGAACGCCGAAGGCCGCCGGATAGAGGCCGAAACTGCCCAGGTTCCCGGCGATCACCCACGCGAGAACCGCCCGGCCCAGGAACGTTGCCGCGAGCGCGAGGCGGCGACCATGCCGGAACCGATCCAGCAGCGGACCGACGACCGGGGCCAACAGAGCGAACGGCACCATCGTGACGAGCAGGTACAGAGCGACACGATTGCGTGCCTCGCCCGCGGGTACGTTGAAGAAGATCGTTCCGGCCAGACCAATGGTGATCAGTGTGTCACCGGCGCACGAGATGGCGTGCAGGTCGAGCAGGCGCATCATCCCGGTGTTGCCGACGCCACTGACGGTGCGGGCGACCCGGACGTTGCGCCGCACCCAGCGCGATGCCCTCGCCGTGCCCGTGGCGGTCGCCCACAGGCCTCGCCCGGCGGCCTTGGAGGCTCGCCCGAAGTCGTCAACCGCCCGCATTCCACCATCCTCGCGTACGTCGGCCACCTTCTGTGGCTGATGTGGCCATCCGTACGGGCGAGGTCTACCCGTAGGACTGAGCCCGCCGACCCCGGATGGCGGCTGCACCGGACGTGCGGCAAGATTGGCCCCCGTGACGAGCACAGCCGCCCCGCCGAGGTCCCTCGGCAGGCCAGATCGGATCTGTGCCGCAGCAGTCGACCTCGCCCGAGAGGCGATCCTGGACGACCATGTCGGGGGTCATCTGGGTGTCATCACCGAGGGCGACCGCCTGGTCACTCACCTCTTCGCGTGCACACTGCCGGGATACCGCGGGTGGCGCTGGTCGGTAACCGTCACCCGGGTCCCCCGGAGCAGGCACGTCACTGTCTCTGAAACCGTGCTGCTCCCGGGTGACGCGGCCCTGCTCGCCCCCGACTGGGTGCCGTGGCAGGAGCGGCTCCAACCCGGCGACCTCGGTGTCGGCGACCTGTTGCCGACCCGCGCCGACGACGATCGGCTCGTTCCTGGCTACCTCCTCTCCGACGACCCGGCCGTCGACGAGGTCAGCTGGGAGCTCGGTCTTGGCCGGAGCCGAGTGATGTCCCGCGAGGGCAGGGCCGACACCGCTCAGCGGTGGTACGACGGAGATCACGGTCCCGGGGCCGCCATCTCGGTCGCCGCTCCGCCGAGCGCCCGGTGCGGGACGTGCGGCTTCTACCTGCCGCTCGCCGGTTCGCTACGCCGTGTCTTCGGGGCGTGCGGCAACATGTTCGCGCCCGATGACGGCCGTGTGGTGAGCGCCGACCACGGATGCGGTGCTCACTCCGAGGTTCTGATCGAGACAGTCGCCCCGGTCGAGGAGCTGCCCACGGTATTCGACGACAGCGAAGTCGAACAGGTCGCGGTCGTCGACGTCGGTGACGTCAAACCGGTCGACGTGGTCGACGACAGCCAGCCACCACGGGACGAAGATCGAGTTAGGACGGTTGATCTCCCGGTGCTGAGGACCGCCCTTCTCGACCAGGCGACCGCTGAGTCCTTCGGCGCCGAAACAGAGGCGTCTACTGTAGACAATCTTCCAGCGGACGAAGCTGGTCAGGAGAGTTGACTCCGACGACCATCGAGTCCCAGGGTTGTGGGAAGTCGGTCTATCCTATGTGGACTTCCGCGGCCCCCCTCAGCCGTGCGCTCGCGATGCCGAGGCCCGCGATCATGGCACCACCGGATAGACGGGCCGTGTGCTTGATCTGTTTCCTCCGCGAAAACGTGCAGAATCCTTGACCTTCTGGCGGATGAATCGGATCTTCGACGTTGGTCGCGGGGTGCCTACCATCGGTGGAGGTCGAAACCTTCCGAGATGGATTACGAAGATCGGCTACACCGTGCTGTCACGGGCTGCCCGTCTGATGCCCAACACGGCTGGCCGGTCATGATCAGCGCGCCAACCGCGTCGGTCGCTAGTTTCCAGCGGCGGCGCGTCGCCGTCGTCGACGGGCGTCGCGGACGAGCATGAGGGCCAACCCAGGTACGCCGAGCAGGAAACCGGCCACGCAGATCCAGATCCAGTTCTCGTGTCCGTGCGCGGCGAGCGTCGGCCGGATGGCGAGGAAGATCAGTCCGACGACGGCCCACACCCCCATGCCGGCGAGGGCGAACGGCACCATCGGCAGGTCCGGCGGCTCGAGCTTGCGCTGGCCCGGAGTCCTGCCGCCTGGGCCTCTCGGCGAATCGCCGCTTGCCGACGGTGACCGTCCGACATCCGCTGAACCAGACGCCTTCGGGCTCGCCTGACGAGCCGACTCAGACTCGTGAACGTTCAGCGCGGGCGGATCCCCGCCTGTCGATTCGGGTGGTCCGGGCCCGATGTCGGGCGGTTCCGGTATGGACACGCCGACAGCGTACGGTCCGCGCTGCGGCGCAGATGCCCCTACCCGGCGGGAGCCCGTGTCCACTCGTATGGCGCAACTCACGTCTCGCTCCTTACTCGTTAGCCATGCTCATTAGCTATGCTAAGTAGCATGACCGACAGCCCGCCGGTGCTACGCCGGGTCGCCCCGGTCCAGCTCGCGGCGCTTCTACGAGACTCGATCACCCGCTTCAACCGACGGCTGCGGCAAACGCGCCCGGTGGGCGACATCACTATCGCCCAGATCTCCGCGCTGCAGAGCCTCGACGCCGCCGGGGCGCTTACGCCTCGAGAACTCGCCGACCTGGAGCGTGTGCAGCCACCGACGATGACGCGGATCATTGGACGCCTGGAGGAGCGGGAGCTGATCCAGCGCACTCCGCATCCGACCGATGGACGACAGGTGATCCTCGCGCCGTCCGCCCGCGGACGGGAACTGCTCACGGCGTACTCGCGCGCACGCGACGAGTGGCTCGCCCGCAGACTCGCGGCGCTCACCGCGGAGGAGCGCGACACCGTTCTCCGCGCGGCCGACATCCTCGGCCGGATCGCCAAGTACTGAAGACCCGAACGCAACTGAAGGAGGCGCTGCGCCCGTGCGCGCACGGCTGGGAACGACATTTCAGTCGCTAAAGGTTCGCAACTATCGACTCTTCGCATCGGGACAGCTGACGAAGCTGGTGGGTGTGTGGATGCAGTTCACCGCCCAGGACTGGCTCGTGCTCACGCTGTCTCACAACTCCCCCTACGCGTTGGGCGTCGTCTCCGCACTTCAGTTCCTCCCGGTCCTGCTGCTCAGCTTGTACGGCGGCAAGCTAGCCGACCGGTACGACAAGCGAACGCTGCTGATCATTGCGAACGCGGTGTTCAGCGTCCTCGCGTTGACGATGGGCCTGCTGGTCGCGACCGGTACAGTCACGCTGCACTGGGTCTTTCTCCTGGCCGCGCTGATGGGAACGGCGAACGCACTCGAGACGCCGGTGCGGCAGGCGTTCGTGTCCGAGCTGGTCGATCGGCCGCTGCTGCCGAACGCGCTGTCGCTGTCGGCGGCGACCTTCAACTCGGCCCGCATCGTAGGCCCGGCCCTGGCCGGCGGAGCTCTGTGGCTGTTCGGCCAGCAGACGGCCCCGGTGTTCCTGTTGAACACGCTGACCTATCTCGCGCCGCTCGTCGCCACATTGCGGATGCGTACGGACGAGATGTACCGCGAGGAGCGGACCGACCGTCCGGACGCTCGCATTCGCGACGGGCTCCGCTACGTATGGCACCGCGTCGATCTGATGGTTCCGCTCGTAATGATCTTCGTAATCGGACTGCTCGGCTTCAACTTCCAGCTCACCTTGCCAGTGATGGCGAAGAACGTGTTCCGGGTGGGGCCCGGCCAGTTCGGGCTGCTGACGACTGCGCTGGCGATAGGTGCGCTCGGCGGGGCACTCGCGAGCAGTGGCCGACGGTCGCGACCGAGCGTGTACGTCGTGCTCGGGTCGGCAACCGTGTTCGGGCTGCTGGAAACGGTCGTCGGCTTCGGTCCGTCGTTCTGGTCGACCGCGGCCCTGCTCGTGCCGACGGGATTCTTCATGATCTTCTTCGCCCAGGCGTCGAACCAGCGCATTCAGCTCGGATCGGACGCTGGCCACCGGGGACGGGTGATGTCTCTGTTTGTCCTCGTCTTCCTGGGTACGACGCCGATCGGCTCACTGATCATCGGGTGGTTGAGTGAGCAGTTCGGACCGCGGGTCGGCATCTGGGGCGGTGGCCTCGTGTCGATGCTTGCCGGAGCGACCGGCATGGCCTGGCAGCTTCGCCGGGCCAACACGAGGATCGGCATCCGGCTGCGCCCGCGCCCACAGTTCTACGTCGTCGAGCGCCCGGCCGCGCCGGTCGTGTCCGAGGTGCCGGTCGGCGTCTGACACCACTCTGCGCGAGACTCTCGTCGTAGGCGTGTGCCAGGCTTGCCGTCATGGATACCGATCGACTGCGTGACTGTCTGGATACCGATTTCCATCGCCTGCGGGAGGCGGCCGTCGGCGCGGACCTCGCGGCGCCCGTCCCGAGTTGCCCGGGCTGGAGCATGGCCGACCTCGTTCGACACGTCGGCGCGGTGTACCTGCACAAGGTGGAGTGCATGCGTCTGGGCAGCCATCCCGAGCCCTGGCCGCCGGAGGGGCTGAACGACGAGCCCCCCATCGACCTCATCGAGCGCGGGTACGCGCTGCTGACAGCCGAGTTCGCCAACCGCCGGCCGGACGAGCCGTCGTTCACCTGGTTCGGCCCTGACCAGACCGTCGGTTTCTGGATCCGGCGCATGGCCCAGGAGACGGTCATCCATCGCGTCGACGCCGAGCTGGGTGCCGGTGTCGCCATCGCGGCCATCCCGGCCGACCTGGCCGAGGACGGCATCGACGAACTGCTCGTGGCGTTTGTCGAGTACGCCACCGCAACCTGGCCGGACGAGTTCACCGAGCTGCTCGCCGGTGCCGACGACCGGACAGTGCGGGTCGCGACACCTGGGCGTACCTGGTTGCTCCGACTGACCTCGAAGGAGGTACGCGTTCAGCCGTCCGATGTGGAGGCTCCGGATGCGGTCGCCACCGGCCCAGTCGACGACATGCTGCTATGGCTGTGGAACAGGGGCGGCGAGTCCGGCGTCACGGTCACCGGCGACACCGATGTCATCAACCGGTTCCGCCAGGTTCTGGCGGCCAGTACCCAGTGAACGAAGCCGAGGCCCGCAGGCTCTTCGTCTGCGTGGACCCGTCGCCGGCGGCGGCAGCCGACCTCGGCGCGCTGGTCGACGGGCTCGAGGTCGCCCGCGCGAACGTCCCCGGCCGGTCGACCCGCCTCGCCGGGCGTGATCGTTGGCACATCACGCTGGCCTTCCTCGGCGATGTCAAGGTCGGACGAATCGACCAGGCGGGCGAGGCCCTCGATGCCGCCGCACTCGCGTACGGCGGAGCGCCACCCACCATCAGGTTCGCCGGTGGCGGGACGTTCGGCCGCGGCGGATTCACGATCCTCTGGGCCGGCATCGGAGGAGATGTGGCCGATCTTCGGAGACTTGCCTCAGCCGTCCGGGGGGAGCTGCGGCGGCACCGGTTACCGTTTGATGCCAAGGGTTTCCGGCCGCACCTGACAATCGCCCGACCGGGCACACGGGTCGAGGCAGCGCTTCTGTCGCGGGATGTCGAGAGACTCGAGCGTTACGTTGGTCCTGAGTGGACTGTCGAGGATATGCATCTGGTTGCCAGCAAGCTTGGGCCGCACCCGGTGTACACCACACTCCACGCGACCGCCCTGCCCACCCGACCGAGCCGGCGCGCGACGCCGCCGTGACCCGGGACGGTCGCGCACCGCCCGGGGGGCGTCGTGTGTTACCAGGCCCACGCTTCGGGGCCGGGACCGCCGGCGCCCACCGGGGGGAACAGGCGGTCGAGCGAGGCGAGCGTCTCCCCACTCAGCGTCAGTTCGACGGCACGCTGGGCCCTGTCAAGCTGCTCGATCGTTCGCGGCCCGACGATCGGTGCGGTCACGCCTTGGCGCGACAGCAGCCACGCCAACGCCACATTCGACGGTTCCTCGCCGAGGTCGGCACAGAGCTTCTCATACCCCTCGATGGCCGCCCGGTTGGCATCCAACGACTCCGACGCACGCCCTGTGCCGGTACGGTGCGCGCTTCCCTCCGCGAGCTTCTTCAATGCCCCCGACAGCAGGCCGCCATGCAAGGGAGACCACGGGATGATTCCAATGCCGTACTCCTGAGCTGCCGGGATCACCTCGAGTTCGACGTACCGGGTGAGCAGGTTGTAGATGCATTGCTCGGAGACGAGGCCGAGGAACTGGCGGCGGGCCGCCGATTCCTGGGCTGCGGCGAGATGCCAGCCGGCGAAGTTCGACGAACCTACGTAGAGAACCTTGCCCTGCGCGACGAGGGTCTCCATCGCCTGCCAGATCTCCGCCCACGGGGTCTGCCGGGAGACGTGATGCATCTGATAGAGGTCGATGTAGTCGGTTTGCAGCCGGCGCAGTGACCCGTTGCACGCCGCGATGATGTGCCGGGCCGAGAGGCCCTGGTCATTCGGGCCGTCTCCCATCTTGCCGTACACCTTCGTGGCGAGGACGACCTGGTCACGGCGATCGCCGCCCTGGGCGAACCAGCGACCGACGATCTGCTCGGTGACACCCTCGCCCATCTTCCAGCCGTAGACGTTGGCGGTGTCGAAGAGGTTGATTCCGTGTTCCCGAGCGCGGTCCATGATCGCGAAGCTGTCCGGCTCTGTCGTTTGTGGACCGAAGTTCATCGTTCCGAGGCATAGGCGGCTGACGGACAGGCCGGTACGGCCGAGATTCGTGTACTCCATGCCCCAAACCTAGCCTGGCGTCGCTCAGGCGTCCTTGGCCGTCGGCGCCGCACCGAAGAGGACGTCATCCCAGCTGGGACCACGCTTGACCGGGCGGTCGCTGACGGAGCCGTCCGGTGCGGTACGCCTGGGACGCAGCACCGCGAGCGAAGGTACGGCCGGCACGTCGATCGCGTTCTCCCGCTCGTCCTCGAGCATGGCCGAACGACCGGCCGATCGGCGACGGGGCACCTCGCCACTTGCCGCCGCGGATGCGACCGAGGTGGCGGGCAGGATCGGGTCCAGACCGCGGGTCCCGCCGCTCGGGGTCCCCAGTGGACGTTCGAGGGAGGCGAGCAGGGCGTCCCGGCCGGCTCGGATGGGATCGCGCATCGGGCGAGCCGGCTCGCGCCCGGTGATCATCAGTTCGTGCCCGCTGCGGGTCGGCTCCGGCCGAGGCGTGCCTACCTCGTGGCCCCGCTGCGTTTCGGCTCCGGTCGGTGCTCCGCAGAGGTAGTGGGCCATGTCGTCCTGCGGCGCGACGGACTGGCGGGCCTTGTCCAGCTCCCAGACCGCGGTCGCGTTGGCCTTTCCCGACGGCCAGGTGGCGATGATCCGCCAGGTCCCGTCATCGCGGCGATAGGCGTCCCAGGAGATCTTCTCCATGTCGACGCCATGCTGGCTGAGCCGTGCGTCGACCACTTCGGCCAGCGTGGCGCCCTTGTCGGATGTGCGCAGCCGGGTCCGTCGGGCGTGCTGGGCGAGCATGGCCCGCTCCTGCAGTACCGGACCGGCGTAGCGCAGCACCCGGTCCACCGGAACCCCGGCGATGCGGGCCACGTCATCGGCCGACTCGCCCGAGCGGATGCGCGCCTGGATATCACGAGGGGCGAGCGACGTGCCGTTGTCCGGCCCGAACTGCGCCGGCGCCGCCGGGCGGTCCGGCCGAAGCAGCGTGGACACCCTGTCGTCGATCGGGAGCGTGAGCAGCCGGCCGACCTCATCGGCGAGCACCAGCGCCTGGCCATCCTCGGAGAGGGCGACGAAGCGTACGGGCCGCATGCTGAGGATGCCTTTCGTCAACGACCAGTCACGCGCCGGCGAGGCGGCGCTCTGCGACACGGTACGCGCATGTGGACGGCAATGGGAGATCGGCACGCCGAACACGGACGATTCACCCAGGCCCCGTCCAGCGCGTAACCCTGGCTAGGGTGTCAACCGGCGGAGGAGGCGATGGTGGCGGTCACTGTGCGGGCGCTGGAATCGAAGGACAGCATGAAGGTCCTCGCGATCTATGCGGAGGCGATCAAGGGCCCGGACGCGACCTTCGAGACGAACGTGCCGACGTGGAGCGAGTGGGGGCGCGCCCACCTGCCGGCCCACCGGCTTGTCGCGGTCGACGACGCGAACAAGTTGCTGGGCTGGTCGGCGCTGTCCAAGTTCTCCGACCGGCGCGAGTACGCCGGCATCGTCGAGTGTCACACGTTTGTGCGCGCCGACTCCCAGGGCCGTGGCGTCGGCACCCTGCTGCTGACCCGGCTGATCTCGGCGACGGAGGGGCAGGGCCTCTGGACGCTTCAAGCGCACGTGTTCCCGGAGAACGTCGCGGGCGTTGCGCTGCACCAGAAGCTCGGCTTCCGGGTCGTCGGCACGCGTGAGCGCATGGGCCGGCACCGGGGACGCTGGCGCGACGTGCTGCTCCTCGAGCGGCGCAGTCCGGTCGTGGCCTGACCGGTCAGAGCATCCGCTCGAGGACGTAGTCGATGCACCCGGTGAGCGACTCAACATCCGACGGGTCGATCGTGGGGAAGAGGGCGACACGCAGTTGATTGCGGCCGAGCTTGCGGTACGGATCGGTATCGAGGATGCCGTTCGCCCGCAGGATCCGCGCCAGAGCCGCGGCATCGACCGATGGCTCGAAGTCGATCGTGGCCACCGCCAGCGAGCGCAGCGCCGGATCGGTGACGAACGGGAACGCCACCGGCGAGCGCTCCGCCCACCCGTACAGGATCGCGGCGCTCTCAGCGCTGCGCTTGGCCGCCCAGGCGAGGCCACCGTTCGCCAGCATCCAGTCCGTCTGTTCGGCCGCCAGGAAGATCGTGGCGAGCGCCGGCGTGTTGTACGTCTGCTCCAGCCGGCTCTGCTCGACGGCGATGGCCAGGTCGAGGAAGGCCGGCACCCAGCGCTTGCTGGCATGGATCTCGTCGATGCGGGCCAGTGCGGCCGGTGACATCACCGCGAGCCACAGCCCGCCGTCGGAGCCGAACGCCTTCTGCGGCGCGAAGTAGTACACGTCGGTCTGGTTCAGGTCGACGTCGACGGCGCCAGCGGCCGATGTCGCGTCGGTCAGGACCAGCGAGCCGCCGTCGGCTCCCTCGACCCGCTGGACCGGTACCATCACCCCGGTCGAGGTCTCGTTGTGCGGGCTCGCGTACGCGTCGACGCCCGGCTCGGCCGTGTGCCTTGCGGCCTGACCGGCCAGGGCGTTGAGAACCGACGGAGCGGCGAGGAAGGGAGCTTCAGCGGCCGCCTTGGCGAACTTGGCGCCGAACTCGCCGAACGAGGCGAACTGGGCCCGGTCACGGATCAGGCCGAACGTTGCCGAGTCCCAGAATGACGTGGTGCCGCCGTTGGAGATGATCACCTCGTACCCGTCCGGCGCGCGCAACAGCTCCGCGATGCCACGGCGGAGGCGGGCCACCTGGTCCCGTGCGGTCTTCTGCCGGTGCGACGTGCCGAGGTACGTGGTCGCCAGCCCCGCGAGCGCCTGGACCGCCTCCGGTCTCACCTTGCTCGGACCGCTGCCGAATCGGCCGTCAACAGGCTTCATGTCCTCCGGGATCTGAATGGTGTCAGCGTTGGCCACGATGTCCTCGTCCTTCACGGTATTGATGGCGGTCGGTCAGGCCCCGTGCGGAATGTCCGACCAGCCGTCGACCTGGTCCGGCTTGCGGGGACCGGGACCAACGTAGATCGCCGATGGACGGACCAACCGCTCGAGTTTCTTCTGCTCCAGAATGTGGGCGCTCCAGCCCGCCACCCGCGCGCACGTGAACATCGATGTGAACATGTGCGCGGGAACCTCGGCGAAGTCGAGCACGATGGCCGACCAGAACTCGACGTTGGTGGCCAGAACCCGGTCGGGCCGACGAGCGTGCAGCTCCTCCAGTGCGGCCTTCTCCAGCGCCTCGGCCACCTCGAAACGAGGGGCGCCAAGCTCTCTCGCCGTACGCCGCAGCACCCGGGCACGAGGGTCCTCGGCGCGGTAGACCCGGTGGCCGAAGCCCATCAGGCGCTCGCCCCGGTCGAGGGCGTCCTTTACATACCCGGTCGGGTCACCGCTGCGCTCGACGGCCTGGATCATGCCCAGTACCCGTTGCGGGGCGCCGCCGTGCAGTGGTCCCGACAGTGCCCCGATGCCGGACGAAATACAGGCGGCGACGTCGGCTCCGGTCGAGGCGACCACGCGGGCGGTGAAGGTCGAGGCGTTCATGCCGTGCTCGGCGGCGGAGATGAAGTAGGCGTCGACGGCTTTGATGTGGCGCGGGTCGGGATCGCCCCGCCAACGCTTCATGAAGCGCTCCACGATCGTGCTGGCCTTGTCGATCTCCTTCTGCGGTACTGCCGGAAGTCCCAGCCCGCGCGCCGCCTGCGCGACGAAGGAGAGCGCCGTGACCGATACCCGGGCAAGATCCTCGCGGGCCTGGTCGTCAGAGATGTCGAGGAGCTGGCCGAGGCCCCAGTACGGGGCGAGCATCGCGACCGCGGACTGCACGTCCACCCGGATGTCGCCCGAATGGACCGGCACCGGGAATGGTTCCGCCGGTGGGAGACCAGGTCCGAAACGCCCGTCGACGAGGAGTGCCCAGACGTTGCCGAAGGAAACCCGGCCTATGAGATCTTCGATGTCGACGCCGCGGTACCTGAGCGATCCGCCCTCCCGGTCGGGTTCGGCGATTTCGGACTCGAAGGCGATGACGCCCTCCAGGCCCGGCTTGAAATCGGACATCTCGCACTCCTGACGATTCTGTCTACGTCTGCCCCGCGATCTCCACGACGGCGGATCGTCACCGGTCGCGGATGGTCATCCGAACTATCTTGCCTGTCCGGCAATGACCGTGGCGAGCCGGCCACCACCGCGACGCCCGCGGCCCGGCGTCGTCTGGACCGAGGAGTCGAGCGACAACGGAGCGAGCGACGAGGGAAGACGGCGACCATGGGGCCGCGGGCACGCGCGAGCGGAGCGAGCGCAGAGAGCAGAGTTAGATGGGCGCATGAACGCTCTTGACCTTGCGGCGATCCGGCAGAGCAACGCACTGGCCGGGCTGTCCGAAGCCGATCTGGCCCCGGACTGGCTGAGCCAGTTCACCCGCTGGTTCAGCGACGCGACCGCGGCCGGCGTGCCCGAACCCAACGCGATGGTGGTCGCGACGACGGACCCCACCGGCCGGCCCAACGCCCGCACCCTTCTGCTCAAGGTCGTCGATGGGCGCGGATTCGTGTTCTTTACGAACTACGAGTCGGCCAAGGGCCGGGAGCTGGCCGCCAACCCGTACGCGAGCCTGGTGTTTCCGTGGCACGCGATCGGCCGCCAGGTGCGGGCGGCGGGCCCGGTGGCGCGGGTCGAGCGGGCCGAGACTGAGGCGTACTTCGCCACCCGTCCTCGGGAGTCGCAACTCGGGGCGTGGGCGAGCGAGCAGTCGCGTGTCGTCCCCGACCGGGCCAGCCTCGACGAAGCGTATACGCGCGCGGCCGATCGCTTCGGCGACGGAGAGATTCCGGCACCTCCGCACTGGGGAGGTTTCCGGGTCGAACCGGAGACAGTCGAGTTCTGGCAGGGCCGGTCGGGCAGGTTGCACGACCGGCTGCGATACCGCCGGACCGAGGCGGAGTGGGTTGTGGAGCGGCTAGCTCCATGACGACGCTGGGGTTCCTTCGACGTCACGCGATCGACACCCGGCCACTTCGACATACCCCGTACCGTCGCATGTTCATCGGCAACGCCGTGGCCAACTTCGGGCTGCAGTTCACCGCGGTCGCTGTGCCGGTGCAGATGTACGCCATCACCCGCTCCTCGCTATGGGTGGGGCTGCTCGGTCTGGCGGCGCTCGTACCATTGATCATCTTTGCGTTGTGGGGCGGCGCGATCTCGGATCGCGTTGACCGGCGCCGCCTGCTGCTCGGGTCGTCGCTGATCATGTGGTCCGCCACCCTCGGACTGCTGCTGCAGGCACTGGCGCATGTCGACAGACCAGGGTTGCTGCTCGTCCTCACCGCCGTACAGGCCACCGGTTTTGCGGTCAGCTCGCCGACCCGGACCGCGATCATTCCGCGACTGGTCGGGCGGGAGGAAATCCCCGCGGCCAACACGCTCAACACGACGATGTTCAACGCGGCCGCGGTCCTCGGCCCGCTAATGGCTGGCCTGCTGGTCCGGCAGAACAGCTTCGCCGGCGCCTACGCCGTGGACGCGGGCGCCTACACCGTGGCCCTGTGGGCGACACTCAGGCTACCGGCGATACCGCCGGCGACCGTTGTCGAGGGCGGTCCCCGCATCGCCGGCTGGACCGACGTCCGCGAGGGGCTGGTGTACATCGCGACCTCGCCCGTCCTGCTGCTGTCGTTCGCCATCGACATCGCGGCCATGGTGCTCGCGCTACCCCGGTCACTCTTCCCGCAGGTGGCGACCGAACACTTCGGGCAGGGATCGGTCGGCTGGCTCTACGCGGCCATCTCGATCGGATCGGTGATCGCCGGACTGACTTCGGGCTGGATCGGCCGGGTGCGCCGGCAGGGCATGGCGTTGGTCGCGGCCGTGGTGCTCTGGGGCGTGGCGGTCGCAGCTTCCGGGTTGGCCGAATCGCTCTGGCTATGCGTGCTGTTCCTGGCCGTGGGCGGGGCCGCCGACATGGTGAGTGCGGTCTACCGGCAGACCATCGTACAGACGTACGCGCCGGATGGCTTCCAGGGCCGGCTGCAGGGTGTCTTCATCGCCGTCGTCGCCGGCGGGCCCCGGCTCGGCGACGTACGCGCGGGCGCGACCGCGGCGGTGACCACGGCGACCGTCTCATGGGTCGGCGGCGGGGTCGCCGCCGCGCTGGTCGCATTGGCGCTGAGCGCCGCGTTTCCAGCACTGGTCCGCTACGCACCGCGAGCGGCGACCCGCTAGGGTCGCTTGATCGGGCGATGCGTCCGGGTCGGGGCTTACTCCTCGCCACCGTACGAGGTGAAAGGCGGCCACATGTCCGAAGGCTCAATCCCGTCAGGCCAGCAGTGGAACGTGGCTTCCGGCGAGCACAGAGCCGTGATCGTCGAGGTCGGCGGTGGCCTGCGCCGGTACCGGGTGGCTGGCTCCGACGTGGTTGACGGGTACACCAAGGACGAGGTCTGCCCGGGTGGCGCCGGCCAACAGCTCAGCCCGTGGCCCAACCGGATACGGGACGGCCGGTACCGTTTCGCCGGCGAGGAACGCCAGCTCGCCCTGACCGAACCTGCCCGCCATAACGCGATGCATGGCCTGGTCAACTGGGCCCGTTGGCACGTTGTCTCCATCACCCCGGGCCAGCTGACCGTCGGGTTCGACCTGCCACCGCAGCCGGGGTATCCGTGGCCGGTACGGTATGCCACGACGTGGAGCGTCGGGCCGAGCGGTCTGCGCTGTGACGTCGTCGCGACCAACCTGGGCGGCACGCCCTGCCCGTTCGGGTTCGCCGCCCATCCGTACCTGCTGCCGCCGGGCGCCAGCGTCGACGATGCGTTGCTGCGGGTGCCGGCGCGCCACCGGTTGCTCGTCGACGGCCGGTTGTTGCCGATCGGCGCGGCCCGGGTTTCGGGTGGTGAGTTCGACTTCACCGTGCCGCGCCGCATCGGCTCGGCCGTGCTGGACACGGCCTTCGGCGACGTGATCCGCGACGCCGACGGCAGCTCGGCGGTTGAACTGTCCACACTAGATGGACAGTCGGTGCGCGTCTGGGCCGATGAGTCCTTCGGCTGGTGGCAGGTCTTCACCGGCGACACGCTGACCGCCGAGCGACAGCGACGTGCCGTGGCGGTCGAGCCGATGACCTGCCCGCCGGACGCGTTCCGCTCTGGCCGCGACCTGGTCCTGCTGGAGCCCGGCGAGTCGTGGCAGGGTGCCTGGGGGATCACCCGTGGAGCTTCGTGAGGTGATCCGGCGCCGCCGCATGGTCCGCAACTACGATCCGGATCGGCCGGTTCCGGCCGAGATACGTGAGCGCCTGCTCGAGCACGCCATCCACGCACCGTCGGCCGGGTTCGCGCAGGGCTGGGGGTTCCTGGTGTTGGAGACATCGGACGAACGCGCCCGGTTCTGGCGGGCGGCGACGCCGGAGACCGATGTCTGGCAGCGGTGGCTGGTGACCATGCGAACCGCGCCATTGATCATCGTTTCGAACTCCAACAAGGACACCTATCTGGACCGGTACGCCGAGCCGGACAAAGGCTGGACCGATCGCAGTGAAAGTCGGTGGCCGGTTCCGTACTGGGACATCGACGCCGGCTTCGCGAGCCTACTGATGCTGTTAACCGCTGTGGACGAGGGGCTGGGCGCGTGCTTCTTCGGCATCCCCCCGGAGCGCTTCGACAGCTACCGGGCCGAGTTCGGCGTGCCCCGGCAGTACACCCCGATCGGCGCGATCAGCATCGGATACCGGGCCGACGATCACCGGTCCGGGTCGCTCAGGCGCGGGCGGAAACCCGTGGTCGAAGTGGTTCATCGGGGACGGTGGCGCACGTAGCGACATGCCCGGTCGCGGTCGGTCGCTACGCTGGCACCGCGGCCAGGGGGCCAGGGAGGGGGTGGTCGCGTCGTGATCTTCAAAGAGGTCCAGGACGGCAAGCCATACCCCGAGCACGGTCTGTCGGCACGGGAGTGGGCGGCTATCCCGCCCCGTCCGGTCCGGCTGGACCAGCTGATCACGACCAAGCGAGAACTGGGCCTGGACCGCCTCCTCGCCGACGATTCGACCTTCTACGGCGATCTCTTCCCCCATGTCGTGCAATGGCAGGGCCGGCTGTACCTGGAGGACGGCGTCCACCGCGCCCTACGAGCCGCGCTGCAACAGCGGTCGAGCATCCACGCCCGGGTACATACCATCTAACATCTGTGGCGATGACCGAGCCGACAGCGAGTGAGCATCGTAGGGCCGCCAGGCCCGCGCCGGGGTGGCAGGTGCGCAACGAGCGCGGAAGCGAGCAGGAATGACAGTCCGTACCTCACCGCTTGATCTGTTGGCCCTCGACTCGCTGCTCAGCGACGAGGAGCTCGCCATGCGCGATCTCGTCCGTCGCGCGGCGGACGAGTACGGGCGGCCGTACGTCGGTCAGTGGTTCGAGGACGGCCGCATTCCAAGCCGCGAGTTGGCCAAGCGCTTCGGTCAACTTGGGCTGCTCGGGATGCACCTGCACGGGTACGGTTGCGCCGGCGCGTCGGCGGTGGCGTACGGCTTGGCCTGCATGGAGCTCGAGGCGGTCGACTCCGGTCTGCGCAGCCTGGTCAGCGTCCAGGGATCACTGGCGATGTACGCGATCCACCGGTACGGCACCGAAGAACAGAAGCTGGCGTGGCTTCCGGCGATGGCCGCCGGTGACGTGCTCGGCTGCTTCGGCCTCACCGAGCCGGACCACGGCTCCGACCCCGGGTCGATGACGACGCGGGCCCGACGCGATGGCGCTGGCTGGGTACTGCGCGGCACGAAGATGTGGATCACGAACGCACCCGTCGCCGATGTCGCCGTGGTCTGGGCGCGTACCGACGAGGGGATCCGCGGCTTCATCGTGCCGATGCAGACTGCGGGCGTCACGGCGAACGAGATACATCACAAGCTTTCGCTGCGCGCCTCGTCGACGGGCGAGATCGTCCTGGACGACGTCCGCCTGCCGCTCGACGCCCGGCTGCCGGAAGCGACCGGCCTCAGGGCACCGCTGTCCTGCTTGACCGAGGCTCGGCAGGGCATCGCGTGGGGGGCCCTCGGTGCCGCCCGCGACTGCCTGGATACCGCGATCGGGTACGCGTGCGATCGCGATCAGTTCGGTCGCCCGATCGCCGGTTTCCAGTTGACTCAGGCCAAACTCGCCGACATGACCGTCGAGCTGCAGAAGGGCTTCCTGTTGGCGCTGCACGTTGCCCGGCTGAGCGACGCCGGCACGGTACGCCCGGAGCAGGTCAGCGTGGCCAAGCTCAACAATGTGCGCGAGGCGTTGGCGATCGCCCGGCAATGTCGCACGATTCTCGGCGCGAACGGGATCAGCCTGGAGTACCCCGTACTCCGTCACGCCAACAACCTGGAGAGCGTGCTGACGTACGAGGGCACCTCGGAGGTGCACCAGCTAGTGATCGGGCAACAGCTCACCGGAATCTCCGCCTTCGCGTGACGACGTCTCGACCCGGGCGAGCGCGAGGGGCGAGCGGTAGCGAGCACCGCAGCCTGCTCGCGGTCCTTGGCAGAAACAAGTCCGTGGGGACGCTTCGTGTGCTCGTCGGCGATCCCGCGCCGGGCCGGTTCGCCGTGCCGGTCCGGGTAGTCCGGTTTCCGGCGGCGCAGCCGACAACCCTCCCGGCGCGGGCCCGGTCCGTGTCTCTGGTCGCCACCGACGCGAACTGGCTGCGAGCGTGTGTCAACACTCCGCTGGCCACGGTCGCGACCCGGCAGGTGGTCGTGACGGTCATCGCCTGGACTCCGCCCTGGCCGGGCTGGACGGGACGGCTTGGAAAACTGCCCGGGCTGCTCCGCCACCGGGTGCGCCGTTCGTCCCGTCGGCGCGGCCGGCTGGTCGTCGAGGTCGTGCTCGCCCGTCCGGTGCAGCTGAGCGCGGTGATCGGGGCGGTCCTCGATGTTCTGTCGCCGCATGCACCCATGCCGACGCCGATCAGCGCCGATGTGGCGGCATACGGGGAGATCCCCGGCTGGCTGCCCCCGTCGGAGAATACGGCGGGGTTCGCCGGACCCGACCCCGACGACGAGAAGATCCGTCCGTACGACGTTCTGCTCGCCAGGCCCGGCGCCGACGCTCCGCGCGCCTTCGGTGGGGTGGCGATTGCCTCCCCTGATCCTTCAGGGATCACCACTCCCGCGCCGACGATCCTGGTCGATGCGAGCACCTGCAACCCTCGTGGCTATCGCCCACCGGCCGGATCCGACCCCGACGGCACGCTGCATGTGACCGGGGGCGAATGGACGATCTCGACTGCCGACGGCACGGTGTGCGCCGGCTCCCTCGATACCCTTCACTGGGACGGCAGCCAGCTGGCTTCACTTCGGACGCTGCGGTCGGTTGCCTGCATCGACCTGGGCGGCGGCGGAGCACCTGAGGCCGCCCTGTTGGCCCGGCTGGCGATGACCGGCGTCGTTCTCACGACTGGTCGGCTGCCGACACCTCAGCTCCTCGCGCCGGAACTGCTCGCGATCATTGCCGAGGATCCCCCGACCGGGCCGATGGAGTGGGAGATCCGCAGTGTGCGGCAACGCCGGGAGGCGATGCGCCGGCACGCCACCGGCCTGATCCTGCCCCCCGCCGTCGGCATGCCGTACGCCCTCCCCACGGTCAGTGCGTTGCTGGTCGTCACCGGCGTCGATCGGGCCGCCGGGGCGATCGCCACGGTGAGCGCGCAGACATACACCGAACTGGAGATCGTCCTCGGCCTGCACGGAATCGGTCGCTCCGACGTGGTCGCCGCCGTCGGCCGGACAACTCGTCCGCTCCGGGTGGTGGAGATCCCGGCTGGACGTACGCCGGCCGAGGCGCTCGGCGAGGTGACCGCCCGCGCCCGCGGGAGCCTGCTGGCCAGGTTCGACGAGGATGACAACTACGGATGCGAACACCTCTGGGATCTGGTGCTCGCCCGCCATTACTCCGGGGCGACGGTTGTGGGCAAGGCATCGGAATTCGTCTTCCTCAAGCAGCTGGGCGTGACCGTACGCCGGACGGGTCTCACCTCGGAGACGTACGCGACCCGGGTCGCCGGCGGCACGCTGCTGATGTCGCGCGGTGACCTGGACGCGGCCGGCGGCTGGCGACCCCTGAACCCGCCGGTCGGCCACGGCCTGCTCGACCGCGTCAAACACAACGGCGGGCTGACCTATCGCACCCACGCCATCGGGTTCGTACACACCCGGCGCGCAACCGGGGTCGAGGTGCTCCCACGACACCTCGGTCAACAGTGGACCGGGTTGCCGCCGTACGACGAGTTCGACCCGTTGGCCGACCAGCGCCGATAACCGTGATCGGGGTGGCCGCCGATGTCACCCATGGGCTCCCCGCTCGCTGGGCGCCGAGTTTCCGTACAGTGCGCATTGAGAGAGCCTGTTGCAAGATCCTCGTTTCCCAGGAAGGTCACTCTCGCGGAATGCCCCGCGGCGGTGCCGGCCGCCGCCACCTATCCACACACTGGGAATCGACCGCAAGATCGCCGTTACGGCATCAGAACAGCCGCCGTGGGCAGAGACTCAAGCATCTGTACGGAAACGATCTTCATGGTGCGCTCGAAGCACGCACAAATAGAGCAATTCGCTCAGGACGCTGGCTTTCAGGGCGTTGCGGGGCGGCGGAAACAGACGTCGGTGGCCCAACGCGCGAACTCAAGCCCTTGGTACAGCTCTATCGCCCTGGTGTTCGATTCGTCGACGTAGAGCATCACCTGATCCAACCCCTGATCGCGCAGGTGGCGTAGCCCGGCCAGGGTCAGCGCCCGGCCGAGGCCAAGCCCCGTCGCGTCAGGATCGACCCCGAGCACGTACACCTCGCCGATCGGGTCGTGATCGTGCTCACCCGCGGCATCGTCGGTGTGGCGGACCGTTCCGTGCACCTTTGTCCAGTGGAAACCGAGCAGCGCCCCATCGCTCGTTCGCTCGGCGAGCAGGAATCCGCCCGGGTCATACCACGGCTCGTTGAGGCGTATCCGCAGGTCGGCGACGGTCCAGCGGCCCTGGTCCGGGAGTTCCGCGAACGCACGGGCGTTGAGTTCGAGCCAGGCGAGGTCGTCCTGGCCGACGCTGAATGGGCGCAACGACACACCGGCCGGCAACTGGGGCGCCGGCACCGGAGCGAAGAGCGAGCGGCGCATCTGCCACAGCACCCGGGACCGGATGAAGCCGAGCGAGAGCGCCAACGCGTTGGCGGACGGATGGTCGCCGTGTGCCCAGAGCCGCAGCCGCCCAGCGGGGTCGCCCTGTTTGGCGGCGTCTATCGCGGCCAGGACGAGGTCACGGCCGAGGCCGCGTCGCCGGTAGAGGGGATGCACGCAGAGTTCGGCCGAAGGACCCTCGACGACGTCGGTCGTGTCGACGTGGGCATACCCGATCAGCAGGTCATCGGCGGTCCGAGCCAACAGATGCACGGCGGGGGCGTCACCGCCGTGCCGGAGGTGCAGTACGACGTGCTCGGAGAGGGGGTACACGCCGTCGGCGTCACCAGCCGATCGGGTCAGCTCGAAGACGTCCGCGACGTCGGCCGGCGTGAGGTGCTCGGTCCGGACGATCTCCACACCCGCCACGCTAGACCGGTCGGCGAATGAGCGTGCCCGCGGTTCTTGGCGGAATGGCCCTCAGGGCGCCGGTACCGGGTTGCGCTCCCGGGCGAGGAGGGAGGTTCTGCCGTCGGGGTCGGGCAGCATCCGGCTCGGCGGTACCACGAACTTGTAGCCCACCTGACGGACGGTTCCGATCATCGACTCGTACTCGGAGCCGAGCTTGGCCCGGAGCCGGCGGACGTGGACGTCGACCGTACGGGTGCCGCCGAAGTAGTCATATCCCCACACTTCCCGCAGCAGCTGGTCGCGGGTGAAGACCCGCCCGGGGTGCTGGGCGAGGAACTTCAGGAGCTCGAACTCCTTGTACGTCAGATCGAGCGGGCGGCCCTTGAGCTTCGCGGCGTAGGTGTCCGGATCGATCGACAGCTCGCCGGCGCGGATCACGGTGCTTCCGAGAGCGGCCCCGGCGGAGAGCCGGCCGACCGCCAACCGGAGCCGGGCCTCCACCTCGGCCGGACCGGCGTTCGCCAGGACGAGGTCGTCCAGGCCCCAGTCGGCGCTCACGGCGACGAGACCGGCCTCGGTCACGACCGCGACGAGCGGCACGTTGAGGCCGGTCGCGTGCAGCATCCGGGCGGTGGCGCGGGCATCGACGAGCTCGGCGCGGGCGTCGATGACCACGATGTCGGGGCTGGTGCCGTTCAGCAGTGCACGCACATCGCGGGGAGCGGTCTTCACGCTGTGCGCAAGCAGATCGAGCGCGGGCAGGACTCCGGCTGAGTTTCCTGGACCCGTGCTCGGGGTTACCAGCAGGATCTCCACGGTCACCTCCGTCGTGCGACCGATCGGTCGCTCCGGGGCTCGGTCAGCGGACCCGGCCTCGCTGACGGGTGAATCCCAACACCCTAACGGATGGCCATTGGTCGACGATTCCTCCGCTCAGTTCGTGGGATCCGTGAGACCGTCCCGCATCCAGATCATGCCTGGGCACCCGACCCGCGGGTCGTCTCCCCAGGCGTGTCGTGGCACGATTCACTGCGTGCTGCCCAGCAATGGTCCGGACGACCGCTTCGGCAACCGTCCCGCCGATCCCCAGGCCTTCGGCCGGCCTCCCGCTGGCCGACCGGGGCGTGGTGATCGTCCCGGCCCGGGCTCGAGCGGCACCGCCACCGACCGTCGTCCCGGCCGTGGTCCGGATCCGCCGCCGGGTGGCGACCGGCCAGCCAATAACGGTCGGCCGAGCAGCGGTGGCCGCGGCGGGCCGCGGGGCCGCGGTCGCAAGCCGTCTGGCGAGACCGGACCGCCTCCTGCGCCGGTACGGCGGATCCTTTCGATCACGATCGCGGGGTTCTCGCTGTTACTTGCGTTCGGGCTGGCCCTCGGCTCGCAGGCGACCCAGACCGGCTACACCGTCGTGATCTTTAGCGCACAGGTTCTCTTCGTCCTGGCCTGGACGGTCGCGAGTCGCCCACCCAGCCCGTGGGTGGTCGCCATCGTCGGAGTACTGACGGCGGCCGGGACGACGGCCGCGGTCAACTACCCGACCCAGGCTTCGCTCGCCCCGCTGGGGTACGTGATCGCCGGCGGTTTCATCGGCGCGATCGTCGGGCAGCTCGCCCTGCGCGGTGGCCGGGCCGGAGTCACCGAGTCACTCGGCGTGACGATGGTGGTCGTCGTCGGGGTCACCGCGTTTTCCGCGTACGGCGTGCTGGCTCGCCGACCCCTCGGTGCCCAGGTGCTCCTCGCCTCCCTGGCCGCGATCGGGGTCGGACTGGCGGTGGCGAGGCTCTGCGACGTCGTGGCCCCGTCTCCGCGGATCGCCTCGCACGTGCCGCGCGGCTCGACCGGCATCGTCGCGGGCGCGATGGCCGGCACGGCTGCGGCAGCGGTCGCGGGGGTTCTGGTCGACGGGCTGACGACCTTGCAGGGCGCGATCGCCGGCATGGTGGCGGTCCTGGTGGCCGTGGTCGTGGACCTTGGCACGGGATACGCCGAGGCAGGGCGTCACCTCGAGGGTGAAGTGCCGTTCATGTGGATAGCCCGCCACATGCAAGGTCCCCTCGGCGCGTTCGCCTTCGCCGCGCCCGTTTCGTACGTCGTAGGTGTGATCCTGCGGTGAACCGGCTAAGAACCGGGCCATGAGGGAGACGTATGTGACCGAGCCTGTCGAGACGGGAGGGCCGGCGCCCCGGCGCATCGGCCGTACCGGAAAGACGACGCTGGTCGCGATCGTTCTCGTCCTCGTGGCCATCGCGGTGGTCGGGGACCGGCTGGCGTCGAAGATCGCCACCGATCAGCTGCGGACCAGGTTGGTGGCCGCGGTGGACGACCGCGGCATCGGTTACTCCACGCTCGATGTCACCATCGGCGGATTCCCCTTTCTGACGCAGGTGGCGAAGGGTCGCTACGACGCGATCACGATCGACATGACCCAGGTGCGGCTGAGTACCGCAAACGGTCGCACCGCGACGTTGCCCAGCCTGCACGCGGTGGCTTCCGGGGTGAACGCGGCCACGGCCGACCTGGTCCGAGGCAACGCCAACGTGGTCGCCGACATCGTCAATGGAACCGCCCTCGTGTCGTTCGAGACCTTGCAGTCCGTCGTCGACTACGGCAGCTACGGCCTGAGCGACGTGACCTTCGCCGACTCGCAGGGCGGTCTGCGGGCCACCGGCACGGCCAACGTCGTCGGGGAGCGGATCCCGCTGACCGCGATCGCCCGGTTCTCTGTGGTCAACGGCCAATTGCAGATTGAGCTCCGCGACGCCTCCGCCGTCGGCGTCAGCGCTCCCCAGCTCGTGAAGAACTACCTGGCGAGGCTGGCCGCCACCCAGATAGCCGCCCGGCTTCCGGCGCTGCCGTTCGGACTCAAACTCGACGATGTCAGCGTCGTCTCCGGCGGACTCGCCGTCAGTGCGGAAGGTCGCAACGTACCGCTGACGAGTTGACATGCGGCATCATGTGCATGGGTTCATCCATGTGCTTCGCCCCCGGGAGGCCCCCGTGAGCCGCCGTACGCTCGATATCGCCGTACCCGTGTTGTACCTGATCGCATTGGTGGTGGCGATGCTGCTGGGCAATCCCACTGGCGTCGGCGGCGTCGCCGTGATCGGGGCGGTCCTCGTCGCCCTGTACTTCGGCGCGCTGCGCCAGAACAACAAGGCCTAGTCCTGCGCCGCGTGAGTCTCACGATCCGGTCGTGAGCGACGGCTGCGCCGCGCGTGATGGTAGCCTCGCTGACTATGAGCACTCTGCTCACCAAGAGGCGCGCGGTCGACCTGTGCCGCGTGGCCGCGTGCCTGTGTTGCGCAACCGTCTAGGCACCGTCGCCTCATCGACCGCCCATCACGCGTAGACCGCGCCGCCGGTGAGGCGAACGCCCGCCCTGCCGCGCCGTTCCTCAACTTAGACCTCAGACTCGGGCGCGCTCAGCGACGCCGCCCGTCCAGCACGATCACCAACCCAGCATAGGGAGTCATCCATGAGTCGCGACAGCGTACTCGTCTCCGCCGATTGGGCCGAAAAGAACCTCGGTGCCTCCGGCATCGTCTTCGTCGAGGTTGACGAGGACACCACAGCGTACGACGCCGCCCACATTCCGGGGGCGGTCAAGCTCGACTGGCGCAAGGACCTGCAAGATCCGGTCCGGCGCGACTTCATCGACAAGCAGCAGTTCGAGGCGCTGCTCTCCGAACGGGGCATCGCCAACGATGACCAGATAATCCTGTACGGCGGTAACAACAACTGGTTCGCCGCCTATGCGTACTGGTACTTCAAGCTCTACGGCCACAGCGATGCCAAGCTGCTCGACGGTGGTCGCAAGAAGTGGGAACTGGACAACCGCCCCCTGGTCGCCGACCCGGTCTCCCGGCCACGCACGATGTACCGGGCGCAATCGCAGGACACCTCGATCCGGGCCTTCCGCGACGAGGTGGTGGCCGCGATCGGAACGAAGAACCTGGTCGACGTGCGCTCGCCCGACGAGTACGCCGGTCGCCTGCTCGCCCCCGCCCATCTACCCCAGGAGCAGGCCCAGCGGGCCGGGCACATCCCGACCGCCATGTCCGTGCCCTGGTCCAAGGCGGCGAACGAGGACGGTACTTTCAAGTCCGACTCCGAGCTTCAGGAGCTGTACCGCGCCGCCGGCCTCGACGGGTCGAAGCCGACCATCGCCTACTGCCGTATCGGCGAACGCTCCTCGCACACCTGGTTCGTGCTGCGCGAGCTGCTCGGACAGTCGGATGTGAAGAACTACGACGGATCGTGGACCGAGTACGGATCGCTCGTCGGTGTCCCGGTCGCTCTCGGCGACGAGCCGGGCCAGGCGTAGGGGGAGTCGTGACGACGAGTACAGGTTGCGGCGCGCCCGAGCAAGGCACGCCGGTCCCGGCCGGCGTTGATCTCGAGAAGGAGACCGTGATCACCGGGTACGTGCGTTCCGACCTCGGCGAGCCGGTGAGCGGGGCGTACGTCAGGCTCCTCGACTCCACGGGCGAGTTCACCGCCGAAGTGGTGACGTCGGCGGCAGGCCAGTTCCGGTTCTTCGCGGCTCCGGGTACCTGGACGCTGAGGGCGCTCTCCAGGGCCGGCAACGGCGACGCCGAGATCTCGGCCGACCGAGGGTTGAACGAGGTCTCCGTTCTGGTCTCCGCCTGACCGGCCACCCGCACGGGTCGGGATGCCGGCGTAGCCGTGGAGGTCTGTGGTTGTTAGAGCAACCACGAACATCCACCGCCTCGGCGGTGACCGACCGCCTGCGCGGACGGGCTGACAGAATGTCACGGTGAGAGCCCGACCGCGCCGGTGGATCGTCGCTGTCGTGGTCGCGTGGACGGCGGCGCTGGTCGGGCTCGGCGCGTGGGGCGTCCTTCGCGGAGGGGCGACCGACAGGGGTCAGACGACCGTCGCGCAGGCGGCACCGGTCGTCGACCGCGCTTCGGTTGACCTGGCGTCGGCGGCCACTGTGGACGGTCTGGCCGTGGTCTCCATATCGGACTTCGTCAACGTGGGCAGCTGCCGTGTGACGGTCTTCCGGTTGGGCGCCCGGTACCAGCGCGTGGTGACGGCCCTTGTCCGGCTGGGCGGGGAGGACGCGCTCCTCCGGCGTGTGGCCGGCCGGCTGCCGCGTGGCTACGACGCGACCGTCACGACCCGGGCGCCCGTCACGATGACCGCGGACGCCGGGCTCTTCGTCACGGTGTCCGGGTCGGTTGCGTCGCCCGGGGTGGTCCGGTTCGTGGTGGACACGGGCGACTGTCGCTCCACAGGGGACATTCCGGTGGCGACGACCAGCCCGACCGGGACCCAGGCGGCCGCCGTGCGGGTGGTGCTCGATCGACTGGGTGCGACGGCACGATCGGTTCGACGGTATGCCGTGACGTGTCCCGACGGGGGTCAGCTCGCCACCGTCGAGGCGCTTGCCCTCACCGCCGTGGATGGCTCGTACGACGTGAAGCTCGGCTCGGTCACCGGAGCGAAACCGATCGCTACCGCAGCTGATCTCTACGCGTACACAGTGGACCAGACCCAGGTGGCGGTGCGAAGCGTCCAGGGTGGCGTCGACGTGACCTCGACCGTCCTGTGTGTACCTCAGTAGACGAGAGCCTGCACACCATCGGCGAGGCACTCGTCGACGAATGCGGTGGCGCCCGCGATGCGTACCCCGTCGAGCACGTCGTCCGGGCCGATGCCGCGGCGGGCGGCACACTGGGTGCACAACGTCACGCTGCCGCCGGCGAGGACGGCGGTCAGCAGGTCGGCGAGAGGCGCCGAGTGCGGCAGCTCGAACGTCTCCGCCCGTCCGGGTAGGGCGAACCACGACGACTCACCGGTGAGCCAGAGCGACACCGGTACGCCGGACGCGACCGCCGTGGCCGCCACCGTGAAAGCCTGGGCGCAGCGCTCGGGCGCGTCTGCTCCGGCGGTCGCCTTGACGACAAGCGATCTACTGCTAATCACGCTCGCCTCCGCGCTCGCTCCGCACCTTCCACCCCACGAAGTGCCGCGAGGTTCGGCTCGCAAGCTCGCCGTCGTGCTTCGTTGTTCGGCTCGCAAGCTCGCCGTCGTGCTTCGTTGTTCGGCTCGCAAGCTCGCCGAAGCAGCTCCGCTGGGCTCCACGTCTCCGCGGGACCCCGGAACGGGTCTTGCTGCTGCGATGCTCACTCGCTGTCGGCTCGTTCACTCCAGCTCGCCTCCGCGCTCGCTCCGCTCCTCGGTCCTTGCAGCCCTGCGATGCTCACTCGCTGTCGGCTCGTTCACTCCAGCTCGCCTCCGCGCTCGCTCCGCTCCTCGGTCCTTGCAGCCCTGCGATGCTCGCTCGCTGTCGGCTCGTTCACTCCAGCTCGCCTCCGCGCTCGCTCCGCTCCTCGGTCCTTGCGGCCCTGCGATGCTCGCTCGCTGTCGGCTCGGTCATGCCGGAAGACTAGGCGAGCCACACATAGACTGCGCAGATGGTCTCCGAGATCGGTTTCGTGAGCCTGCTGGTGGCCGGGCTCGGCGCGCTCGCCGGCGTGTTGGGTTACCTGGCGATCCGGGTGAGCCGGTGGCGCCCGTGAACCCCGGGGACAGGCCACCGTTTCTCGACGCCCCGGTACCGGAGCCGTACCCGTTCGAGGAGGCGTACGACCTGCGCCGGGGCCCGGATCTGCATCCGAGCCTGCGCGGCCTGGTGCCGTTCGTGGGCGTCTGGCGGGGCCGCGGCAGCGGCGAATACCCAACGATCGAGCCGTTCGAGTTCGCGCAGGAGATCACCATCAGCCATGACGGCCGGCCGTTCCTGGCATACGAGTCCCGTGCCTGGCTCGTCACCGCCGACGGAGAACCGATCCGGCCCAGCGCTCGCGAGGTCGGATGGTGGCGGCCGGTCGTTCTCGACGGCGAGCCCACCGACGAGGTGGAGGCCCTCTTCTGCACCCCGACCGGCATCATGGAGCTCCACGTTGGACAGATCACGGGGGTGCGCGTCGAGTTCTCCTCCGACGCCGTCGTGCGGACCGCGACCGCCAAGGAGGTCAACGCCGGCCACCGGCTCTACGGCATCGTCGACCGGGCTCTGCTCTACGCCCAGGACATGGCGGCCGTCGGCCAACCATTGACGTCGCACCTCGCCGCCAAGCTGACCCGCGTGGGTGGCTGACCGGACGCCTGCCCCGACGGCTCACCGACGGAATCTGTATGAGCCTGCGTCCTACATACCAACAGAGAGCCATGGCTAGTCGGACTGGGTTGGTTGGTCCTGATGCGCCGGGGCCGGTTTGCTATCGGCCGGAGCCTCACCCGGGTAGGCCGGTTGCTCGAACCCGCCGGGCTCGTTGATGTTCCGGTCCCCGGACGGGCCGCGGTGGGCGCGTACCCGCCCGGCGGCGAGCGTCGTCTCGGTCTCAGCTCGGCTGAGGATGCGTTCCCACCGGTGCTGCATGGGCTTGACGAGTCCACCGCCGATACCGACGATCACGATACCGCTGACGGTCGCCAGGGCGGCGATCAGTACGGGCAGAGTGACCGAGTTGGCCACACCCACCTGGTTCAGCGCCGCGATGATTCCGAGGGACAGGATGAGCACCTGAGCTGACGCGGCGACGGCGCTGGTGTAGCTGAGCCCTCCGAGCGCTCCGCGGATGATGTCCTTCGCCCAGCCGGCGACCGCCGCGGCGACGACGACGATGACGACCGCGACGAACAGCTTTGGCAGCCACGCGACCACGTCATGGATGAGGTCGCTGACGGGGTTGGGGCCGAAGATCCCGAACGCGAGTTGCAGGACGAAGAGCAGGACTGCGAACTCGACGAGGCGGGCCGTGAGATCGCTGGCCCGCGTGTTGCCGAGGACCCGGTCGAGCTCGCCTCGCTCGACCGCCCGGTCGAACCCCACCCGCCGCAGCAGTCTGCCAAGCCACTTGTAGATCCAGTTCCCGACGATCCACCCGAGGCCCATGATCGCAAGGAAGATGACCACCTTCACGGCGATGTTGACAACATTGCCCAGCAGGTCGGTGAACTTGTCGCCAATGCTGCTCGCGTACACCATGTGAACCACCCCCGCGGTATGGTGCCTGCCCGGTCAGCGTATCCGGGAGCCACGCTCACGCGGACGGCTCAGGCGAAACCCAGGTGCGCCTGCAGCCGGGAGGTGCGCTGGCGGTCGTACCGCAACGGGGTGCCGTCGAGACTCGTGACGGCGACCGGCCCGCGCATCGACGACGTGAGCCACGCCCCGTCGGACGAGCTGAGTTCGGCCGGCGTGACCATGCGTTGGGCGGCGGTCCAGCCAAGGTCGGCGCAGTGGTCCAGCAGCCAGCCGACGGTGGTACCGGCGAGGATCCCGGTCGAGTCGGCCGGCACAGTGGAGAGCGTCGAGCCCTCCAGCCACACCAGACTCGAGGTGGGTGCCTCGAGCACGTACCCGTCGGCGGAGAGCCACAGCACGTCGTCGCCGCGGTTGGACTGCGCCCAGCGCAGGGAGGCCATGTTCGTCGCGTACGACAGCGTCTTGGCGCCGCCGAGCAACCACGGTGCGTCGTTGCGGGAATCGGCGGCGATGCCAAGCGATGCCGTGCGCACGGAGACGCCCTCGCTCCTGGCGCGGAGGGCGGCCTCGGGAATCGGGTAGACCGTGGCGTAGACCGTGCTGGGCCCGGTTCCGCTCTCCGGGCCGCGGGTGCAGACCAGCCGCAGCGCGCCTTCGATCGAGGCCGGCCAGGCCGCAAGGGCTTGCGCGGCCAGTTCGGCGAGCGTGTCGACCCGGGGTAGGGCCAGCTCCATGAGGGCCGCCGAGCGTTCCATCCGGGCAAGATGCTCGTCGAGCAGCCACGCCGCGCCGCCGCGAACGTGCATGGTCTCGAAGATGCCGTCGCCGCGGAGGGCGCCCAGATCATCGGCCCGCAGGATGGGGGTCTCGGAGGGCACGACGCCCACACCCAGGAGCGCTACGACACGGAGATCCGACACGGCGGAATAGTATCGAGCGCGTGGCATCTCCGTCCCTGGCCGCCGAGCTCCGCGCCCGCGGCCTCCGGCTCACCGCGCAGCGGCAACTGGTGCTGGAGGCCGTGTACAGGCTCGGACACGCCACGCCCGACCAAGTGCACGCCGAGGTCTCCCGGACTGCGGCCGGCGTGAACATCACCACTGTCTACCGGACCCTCGAGCTGCTCGAGGACCTCGGACTGGTCACCCACGCCCACCTTTCGCACGGCGCGCCGACCTATCACGGGGTGAGTGACCCACGGCACGTACATCTCGTCTGCCGGGCGTGCGGCCACATCACCGAGATCTCGCCAGAGCTGTTGGAGCCGCTCGCCCGGAGCCTCAAGCGGGAGCAGTCCTTCATCGTCGACATCGGCCATGTCGCGCTGTTCGGACTCTGCGCCGGATGCGGAGCGGAACCATGATCCTCGTCGAAGCGATCGATGCGTCCCATGTGGACGCCGGTATCGCAGCCCACTACGGTGATCCGCTGCGGGAGCAGCGCCTGCTCGCTGAGTCGGTCGGGGTGGTCGACCGTGGCAACCGGGGCGTGATCGCCATTCCGGGTGCCGACCGGCACGGCTGGCTGCACAGCTTCACGACGCAGCACGTCTCCGATCTCGCCCCGATGACCGGCACCGAACTGCTCGTCCTCTCGCCACACGGGCACGTGGAGCATCACGCGATGGTCCTCGACGACGGCGAGACGACATACCTCGATGTCGAGCCGCGGATGGTCGGCGATCTGTTGGAGTTCCTGCTGAAGATGCGCTTCGGCATGCGGGTCGAGCCGACGGACGCGAGCGGGCCGTGGGCGGTGCTCTCCCTCGTCGGGCCGAAGACTGACGAGACCCTGGCCTCGTACGGAGTGCGCCCGCTCGCCGGAGTGCGTACGTCCGACGTTCCGGGGCCGAAGTTCGCGGCCGGGAGTGTCCCCGCGGGGCCGACGGTCCGCTACGACGTGACTCCACTTCCGGGTGGTGGATACGTGCGCCGGATGGCGTACGGCGCCGACCTCCTGGTCCCGCGGTCGGCGGTGAAGTCCATTGTGGACCGCTTGGGCGTTCCGCTCGCCGGTATCTGGGCCTTTGAAGCGCTGCGGGTGGCCGACCGGCGGCCGCGGTTCGGTCTCGACACCGACCACCGGACGCTGCCTGCCGAGGTCGGCTGGGTGGGAACCGCCGTCCACCTGGAGAAGGGCTGCTATCGCGGCCAGGAAACGATCGCCCGGGTGCACAACCTGGGTCGCCCGCCGCGCCGGCTCGTCCTGCTGCATCTCGACGGCGTCGCTACGGACCAGCTGCCCGCGGCCGGGACACCGGCGACCACAGTGGACGGTCGTGAGGTGGGCTTCGTTGGAACGGCGGTGCGGCACTACGAACTCGGTCCGGTCGCCCTCGCCGTGCTCAAGCGGAGCGTCCCTGACGACGCCGACCTACGGGTGGGCCCTTCCGCCGCCGCCATCGAGCCGGCGGACTGACCGACGCCTATGGCAGTCTGTCTCTCATGACAACGACGTTGATCACGATTGCCCCGACCGGGGCGGAATCGGCGAAGACGGATGTCCCGGCGCTGCCGGTGACTCTGGACGAACTGGTCGCCACGGCCAAGGAGTGCGAATCGGTTGGCGCGAGCGTCATCCACGTGCACATCCGTGACGACGAGGCGCGACCGACGCTGGACCTGGGCCGCCTGCGCGCCACGGTTGACGCGCTACGCGACTCGACCGACCTGATCGTCCAGCTCTCCTCCGGCGGAGCGGTGACCGACCCCGAGGCGGCCCGGCTCGCTGTGCTGGACGCCGGTCCCGCGATGGCCTCCTGCACCATGGGTACGGTCAACTTCGGCGACGACGTCTTCCTCAACCGCTGGGAGTTCATCGTCGACCTGCACACCCGCATGCAGGAGCGCGGGATCGTGCCGGAGTACGAGATCTTCGACCTTGGCCACCTCACCGCGCTCGAGCGCCTGCTGCGCGCGTACGGGTTGCCGGCTGGCGGGCATGTCCATGTCGACTTCGTGATGGGGGTACCGGGGGGGATGCCGGGAACGACGGCGGCCCTCGTCGCGTGTGCGGCCGCCTTGCGGGATCTGCCCGAGGGCACGACGTTCTCGGCCACCGGCATCGGACGTACCGCGCTGCCGGTGCTGCTCGCGTCGCTATCCGCCGGTGGACACCTCCGGGTCGGCATGGAGGACACGATCACGTACGCCAAGGGCCAGCCGGTCGAGAGCAACGCGCAACTGGTGGCCCGGGCCGCCGCGTTCGCCCGGCTCGCCCAGCGGCCGCCGATGACGCCGACCGATGCGCGCGCCCTGCTCGGTGTCAGCGCATGACCCGCCCGTACCAGGGGGGTGTGCCCGTGGCCGAGGTGGTGCGCTCGGGCTTCATCGAGGGACGCCACCACGGCTCGATCGTCGTGCTCGGGCCTGACGGCTCGATGCTCGCGAGCGCGGGTGACCCGTACGGCCCGATCTTTCCCCGCTCCTCGAATAAACCCATGCAGGCGGTCGCCATGCTGCGAGCCGGGCTGCGGCTCGAGCCGGCGTCCCTC
Source organism: Actinomycetota bacterium (assembly GCA_046728155.1). Lineage (GTDB taxonomy): Bacteria > Actinomycetota > Actinomycetes > Mycobacteriales > Micromonosporaceae > CAWDLX01. The sequence goes on along the minus strand of JBKPDY010000004.1, from coordinate 38,332 downwards.
TCGTTGGCAGCGGGGAGCCACTCCGGGGAACCGATGCACGTGGACCGGGTCCGGGCCATGCTGCGATCGGGCGGCCTCACGGAGGACGACCTGCGATGCCCGCCCGACCTGCCGATCGGGGAAACCGCCCGGACTGAGCTGATCCGAGCCGGGGTGGCGCCGGCCCGCGTGTACATGAACTGCTCGGGCAAGCACGCGGCGATGCTGCTGACCTGCCTAGCCGCCGGCTGGCCGCTGGACGACTACCGGGCCCCGGGGCATCCGCTGCAGGTCGCGTGCCGCTCCGCGATCGAGGAACTGGCAGGGGAGCCGGTCACCGCGCTGGGGATCGACGGGTGTGGCGCCGCGGTCATGGCCATCTCCCTCTCCGGGCTCGCCCGCGCGTTTCTCGCCGTTGTTTCCGCCGCGGGGGGTCCCGAGCGCGCGGTGGCCGACGCGATGCGCGGCTGGCCCGAGTTGATGTCGGGCACCGGACGGGAGGACGCCCGGCTGATGCGGGATATCCCAGGCCTGCTCTGCAAGGTTGGGGCGGAAGGCGTGCACGCCGCGGCCCTACGGGGCATCGGTGCTGTGGCCGTGAAGATCGACGACGGCGCGCTCAGGGCCCGGGACGTGACCATGGCCGCCTGCCTGCGCCGGCTAGGGCTCGACTCGCCCGTTGTGGACGAGTTGGCGCACCCGGTCGTCCGGGGTGGCGGCGAGCCGGTCGGCTCGGTCCGGGCCACGAAGCTCTTCTGAGCCGGGTGATCCGCGGAGATCCAACCCAGTATCGAAAACGTTCAGTTAACTGCGCTTTTCGCGACATTATGGTGGATCTCCCCGCCGTCGCCGGGCGCCATCCGTGCGACAAAACGCCACAAATAGCGACGACATACGCGAGACTGAAGGGGTGGCTAAGCGGTCGGCGCCCAGGGTATCCACCTCCGACGGCATGAGTGTCCGATATCACGCTAGCCGGAGTTAGCAAATTGCTTGCTGAAGCTAGCAGTCGCGCCTACCGTTGAGGACATGCCCAGCGCCGCCGACCTGCCACGCGACATCGGGGAGTTCATCAAGGATCTGCGCAGTGCCGCCCGGATCTCGTTGCGTGAGCTCGCCGAACGGGCTGGCGTCTCCAATCCGTACCTGAGCCAGATCGAACGCGGGCTGCGCAAGCCGTCCGCCGAGGTGCTGGCGCAGATCGCGTCCGCGTTGCGGGTGTCGACACCCCTGATGTACCTGCGGGCCGGTCTGCTGAATGAGAAGGACGGGCAGGGCGTGCTCGCGGCCATCGCCGCGGACCCGGACCTGACCATGTCGCAGAGACAGTCACTGAGCCAGATCTACGAGACGTTCCGGCGGGAGAACGCCCGGACGGAGCCGACCGACAACCACAAAGACCAGGAGGTCTCCCGCAATGACGAGCACCACAACGAACAGGATCCCGACCCCGCTGTACGCCATCGCCGGCGTCGGCGAGCTGGCCTACCGCCGGCTCCGCAAGCTTCCTGACCTCCAGAGGGACCTCCCTGCACGGGTGGCTGAGATCCGGGCGGAGTTGCCGGCACGGTTGACCGAGTTCCGGGCCGAGCTACCCTCTCTGGTGGCGGAGTTCAGAGCCGAGTTCCCGGGACGTGTCGAGCAGCTGCGAGCCGAACTTCCCGCGCAGGTGGAGAAGCTACGTGTCAGCGTCCCGGCCGCGATGAATAGTTTGGTTTCAGATGCGGTCACCGCCTATGCCGGCTTGGTTGCGCGGGGTGAGCGCGTCGTCGCCCGCACCGCCGCTGACGGATCGGTGCCGCGGGCCGAGGTGAAGACGCCGGCCGCGAAGAAGGCGGTCGCGAAGAAGGCGGCGCCACGGAAGCGGACCGCGAAGTCGGCCACCCCGGCGGCAACGACCACCCGACGCACCCGTACGGCCAGGGCGGCCACCCCGGCGGCAACGAGCACCCGACGCACCCGTACGGCCAGGGCGGCCACCCCGGCGGCAACGACCACCCGACGCACCCGTACGGCCAGGGCGAAATAGCTCGACGCCCGATCGACAGCGGTGGCGGGGGCCGTGGATAAGCTTGTGCCATGGCCCCCGCCGCCACGCCCATGTTCTACCGCACGGTCGAGCTCGACCTGAACTTCGCCGTTCTGTTCGCCTTCCTACTCGTGGACCTGGTCGCGTTCGTCAACTGCCTGACCCAGCGGGCGGACGCGTTCCCCGTGGTCGGCTCGCTGACCAAGCAGGCGTGGCTCGCTATTCTCGGTGCGGCCGTTCTGGTCACGCTCATTTGCACCCTCTATCGAGGCGGCGGCGCCTTTCTCGGTTTCATCGGCGTGACGGCCGCTGCTATCTACCTGTTGGACGTCCGTCCAGCCCTTCGCGACACTTCGAACGGGACCGGCAACTGGTGAGAAGCTTCCGCTGGCCCCCGCCGCCGGAAGGCAAGTCGAAACGATGGCCGGCCCCGCGGGGACGTGACGAGCCCGGGCGGCCGCTGCTGAGCCTGAATCCGACGGAGCTGCGCGCGATGCCGCACGGGGCGACGTTGGAGTACCTGGTCGCCGGCGATGGCGAGCCGACAACGATCTTCGCCCACGGCCTCGCCGGCGGAATCCCGGACACCCGACCGCTCGGCAGCGGGGTCGCCGGGCGGAAGGTCTTCTTCCAGTTCCGGGGCCACGGACGGTCGGACAACTCGCCGAAACCGCTGACGTACGCCGATCTGGCCACCGACCTGCGCGCCGTGGCGGACGAGTTCGGCGCTCGTCGGTCGCTCGGCGTGAGCATGGGCGCGGGCGCCCTGTGCCGGCTGCTGGTCCAGACGCCGGATCGGTTCGACCGGGTGGTCTTCCTGCTCCCCGCCGTCCTCGACGAGGTGCGTCCGGTGGGGCAGACAGCCCGGATCCGCGCGCTCCTCGAAGCCGTATCCGATGAGGACGCCGCAACCGCGGCGGCCCAGCTCGCCGCCGAGATCCCGATGGCCTTGCGCGACCGCCCCGCCACGTGGCGCTACATCCGGGAACGCTTGGACGGCCTGTTCCGTGACGGCCTCGTCGAAGCGTTGGTCGACCTGCCCGACGCGGTCGCCGTGCCCGACCGGTCGCAGCTTCGTTCGGTGACTTCGCCTGCGCTGGTCATCGGCTGCCGGGGTGACGTGGCACATCCTCTGTCGGTGGCCGAGGAGCTGGCCGCGGAGCTGCCCAACGCGGCGCTGCACGTCTACGACCAGCCGGCGATCGTATGGACCAACCGGGCGGATCTTCGGACCCGAATCTCGGAGTTCCTCAACGTCTAGGCTCTCTCCCCATGGCCGAGCCGACAGCGAGCGAGCATCGCAGGGCCGTCAGGACCGAGGAGCGCAGCGAGCGCGGAGGCGAGCACATTGGGAGTGACACACCACGGCCGTACGCAACGGCTGGACCTGGCCGATCCCAGCCTGCGCGAGTGGGACTGCACGGTGCTCGCCGCCGATCCGGAGACCGGCATCGTCCTGAACCGGTCCGCCTTCTACCCAGGCGGCGGCGGCCAACCACCCGATCACGGAGTGCTGCTGTGGCAGGGCGTGCAGACACACATCGTCGACACCCGCAAGGGCGATGACCTGTACCTCGTCCCGGCGCCGGGTGATCCCATCCCGCCCGCCGGCACGACCGTACGCGGAGCCGTAGCCGACGACCGCAGGACGCTGCTCATGCGGACCCACTCCGGGCTGCACGTCCTGTGCGGCGTGGTGTTCCGTGACTTCGGCGCTCTGGTCACCGGCGGCAACATGGAGCCTGGCGAGGCGCGCATGGACTTCAACCTGCCGGAGGTCCCGAGCGACTTCAAGGTACGGCTCGAGGAGCTGGTCAATGCCGAGGTGGCGGCCGACCGGGCGGTCGCGGTCCGGGTGATGAGTCGCGCGGAGGCGCTGGCGCTCCCGGACATCATCCGCACCCAGTCCAACCTGATCCCCGCCGACGAGGATGAGATCAGAATCGTCGATATCGTCGGCTTGGACCAGCAGGCCGACGGCGGGACACACGTCGCCTCCACCAGGCAGATCGGTCGAGTCAGCGTCGTCAAAGTGGAGAGCAAGGGCAAGGCCAACCGCCGGGTGCGGGTACGCCTCGCGTGACGCTCGGCCGGCGGTTGTGGCGGCGCCCGGTTAGTGTCGCAGAATGGCGACGGTCATCGTCCCCCGATCCGCGGCCGACCGCCGCGGCGGTGTCGTCAGTGAGTTCTTCGCCGGCATCGGCCTCATGCTGCGCGGGCTGTCGATGGTCATGCGTTCGCCACGGCTATGGCTCCTCGGTCTGCTCCCCGCGGTCGTCACGTTCCTGCTGCTGGGCGCGGGCTTCGTGGCGCTCGTGATGTACGACGGGCAGATCGCGACATTCCTGACCCCATTCGCGGAGCATTGGAACGGCGCGTTCCGCGAGACGCTGCACGCGGTCGTGCAGATCGCCCTGCTGGGTGCGTGGATCCTGCTGAGCGTCCTGCTCTACACGGCATTGACGCTCATCATCGGGCAGCCGTTCTATGAGGCCATCGCCAAGCGGATCGACGACTCACTGGGTGGCCTCCGGAACGAACGCGACGTCTCGTTCTGGCGTCAGTTGCCTCGCTCCATTGTGGAGAGCGCCCGCTTGCTGTTCCTGACCGCGATGAAGGGCCTGCTGGTCTTTGCCGTCACGCTGATCCCGGTCGCCGGCCAGGTCGCCGGGCCGGTGCTGGGTGCGTTCGTCGGTGGCTGGGCGATCGCCTTGGAGCTGACCAGCGTTCCGTTCGAGCGCCGGGGCCTGGTGCTGCGGCACCGGCGCGCGCTGCTGGGCAGCCGGCGGGCGCTCAGCCTCGGCTTCGGCGTGGCGGCGTTCATCTGCCTGCTGATCCCCGGCGTTGACATCCTGCTGATGCCCGGGGCGGTGGCCGGAGCGACGCTGCTCTCCCGACGGGTCTTCGGAGACCCCGTACGTGTTGCACGATAGACCGCATGCGGATCGAACTCGTCCAGGGCGACATCACCGAGCAACAGGTCGACGCCATCGTCAACGCCGCCAACTCATCTCTGCTCGGCGGCGGCGGAGTGGATGGTGCGATCCACGGTAAGGGCGGCCCCGCGATCCTGGCCGAATGCCGGACGATCCGCCAGACCAGCCACCCGGACGGGCTGCCCACCGGGCAGGCGGTGGCGACGACCGCCGGACGCCTGCCGGCGACCTGGGTCATCCACACCGTGGGACCCATCTACCGTGACGATCGCGACCAGGCGCATCTGCTCCGGTTGTGCTACACCAGTTCGCTCGCCGTCGCCGATGAGTTGGCCGCCTCGGTCGTGGCTTTCCCGCTGATCTCGGCCGGCATCTTCGGCTGGCCGCTCGAGGACGCCGTGACCCAGGCCCTCACGGCCATCCGTGATGCGTCAACCTCGGTGACCGAGGTCCGTCTCGTCCTGTATGGACAGTCAACGTACGAAACGGCCGTACGGATCGCTAGCGGCTGATCACGTCAGCCGGCAGCGCCGGCGAACACAATGTCATCGGCCCGTACCGGTATCCGCCGCAGGGGGAGACCGGTCGCGGCCCGGATGGCCGCGACGATCGCCGGTGTGGAGGAGAGGGTCGGCGGCTCCCCGGCACCCCGCAGACCGTAGGGAGCATGGGGGTCGGCGTATTCAAGGATCTCCACCCGCATCGGCGGCATGTCGAGGATGGTAGGAATCAGATAGTCCGTGAACGATGGGTTCCGGATGATCCCGTCCACCACCTGGATCTCCTCCATGATGGCCAGACCCAACCCCTGCGCCGTGCCACCGTGGATCTGCCCCTCGAGGGCGACCCGGTTCATGATTCGTCCGACGTCCTGTACCGCGGCGAGCTCGACTACCTTCACCAGTCCGAGCTCCACGTCGACGTCGACGATGGCCCGGTGTACGCAGAGCGCGAGCTGGACGTGCGAGTCGCCCTGCCCGGTGATCGGGTCCATCGGCTTGGTCGGCCGGTGCCGGAACACAGCGGTCTCCTCGATCGCTCGTGAGCCGAGCACCTCGACCAGATCGCGCACGGCCCCGGTGGGGCCGATCAGCTTGCCACCGCTGAGCTCGACATCGTTCGCGCCGACGAGGCCGGCCACCCGCGCCCGAACCCGCTCGCACGCGAGCTTGACCGCGCCGCTGGACATGTATGACTGCCGCGACGCCGACGACGAGCCAGCCGAGCCGATCGTTGTGTCAGCCGGCTTGATCGTCACCGTCTGCACGCCAAGCTCGGTCCGGGCGACCTGGCCCTGCAAGGTGATGAGCCCCTGGCCCACCTCCGCGGCCGCCGTGTGTACGGTCGCGACCGGCTCGCCGGCGATCACCTCCAGGCGCACCGAGGCCGTGGCGTAGTCATCGAATCCCTCCGAGAAACAGATGTTCTTGATCCCCACCCCGTACCCGATCCCGCGGCGGACACCCTCGCCCCGGGTGGTGTTGCCGTACCCGCCCGGAAGGCCACCCTCCACAACGGACACATCTGGCATGGGGATCGTCCGGAACTGCCGAAGCATGTCGGCGAGCGGGGCCGGCGAATCGATCACCTGGCCGGTCGGGAGCACGGAGCCCTGGGTCACCGCGTTGCGGACCCGCAGTTCCAGCGGGTCCAGGCCGAGCTTCGCCGCCAGCGCGTCCATCTGCGACTCGTATGCGAAGCAGGCCTGCACGGCGCCGAAGCCCCGCATCGCCCCGCAGGGCGGGTTGTTGGTCCGCGCCCCGTACGCGTCGACTGACACGTGGGGGACCACGTACGGCCCGGCCCCGAGCGAGGCGGCGTTGCCCACGACGGCACGGGTGGTCGAGGCGTAGGCGCCCCCGTCGAGCACGATCTCGGCCCGTACGTAGACGAGCTTTCCGTTGCGGTCGGCTCCGTGCTCGTAACGCATCCAGGCCGGATGCCGGTGCACGTGGCCGAAGAAGGACTCCTCCCGCCCGTACATCATCCGCACCGGGCGTCCGGTGTACAGGGCCAGGAGGCACGCGTGTACCTGCATGGAGAGGTCTTCGCGGGCTCCGAACGCGCCGCCGACGCCGGCCAGGCTGAGCCGGACCTTCTCCTCCGGCAGGCCCAGGCAGGGCGCGATCTGGCCGCGGTCGACGTGTAGCCACTGGGTGGCGATGTACAGGTCGACCCCGCCGTCGGGCGCCGGTACGGCGAGGCCGGACTCGGGCCCGAGGAACGCCTGGTCCTGCATGCCGACCTCATACTCACCCACGACAACCACCTCGGCGGTCGCCGAGTCCGGGTCGCCATGTCGGACTGGCTGGTACCGGATCACATTACCCAGCGGGTGGATCGGTTCGAAGTCACGCTGGTGAACGGCCCGGCGGGCATCGACCAGCGGCTCAAGCTCCACATAGGACACCTTCACTTTGGCCAGCGCGCGCTTGGCCGTATGCGGGTCCTCCGCGGCCAGGATCACCACCGGTTCGCCTTGGTAGCGGACCTCGTCGATGGCGAGCACGGGTTGGTCGGCCTCGTCGAGTCCGTAGTGCTTCGCCCCCGGCACGTCCTCGTGGGTCAGCACGGCGTACACCCCCGGCACGGCCAAGGCCGCCGAGATGTCGACTCCGGTGATCCGGGCGCGCGGGTACGGCGAGCGCAGGGTCACCCCGAAGAGGGCGTCGTCGAGCCACAGGTCCGACGAGTAGGCGAACTCTCCCTTCACCTTCAACGTGCCGTCGGGCCGCGCGGGCGACGCACCGACTCCGTCGCGGATCCCCGTGATCGCGGACGAAAGGCTCATGCTGCGCTCCTCAGCTTACGGCTGGCTTGGCCCAGATCGACCGCGATCGCGGTTTCGTCCACTGTGCACAGTTCATCGCGCTCGACGATGATGGAGCCGCCGACCGCCAGCAGCTCCAGTGGCGGTCCGCTGCCGAGCACCAGCGCCGCTACTGGATCGTCGATGCCCGCGTGGCCGAGCCCGTCCATCCGCCACAGCGCCAGGTCGGCCAGCTTCCCGGGCTCCAACGAGCCGATCTCGTCCGCCCGGCCGAGGCACCGGGCGCCGCCCATCGTGGCAAGGTGCAGCGCCTGGCGCGGCGACAGCGCCCGCGGCCCGCCCCCGTGGCGGACCCGGGCCGCATACAACGCCTGGCGCAGCTCGTCGACGAGCCGTCCCGCCTCCTGTGAGGCGGCGCCGTCGACGCCCAGCCCGACCGGTACCCCCGCGTCAAGCAGCGCCCGCACCGGGGCGACTCCAGCGCCAAGGCGGGCGTTGGAGGACGGGCAGTGGGCCACTCCGGTACCCGTCGCGGCGAGCCGGTCCACCTGGGACTGTCCCAGGTGGACGGTGTGGGCCAGCCACACGTCGGAACCGAGCCAGCCCAGCCGGTCCAGGTACTCCACCGGCGAGCAGCCGTGTGTCGCCTGGCAGTACTCCTCCTCGTCCATGGTCTCGGCGAGGTGGGTGTGCAACCGCACACCGAGGTCGCGGGCGAGGCTCGCAGACTGCGTCAACAGATCGGCGGTGACCGAGAACGGCGAGCACGGGGCGAGCCCCACCCGGACCATGGCGCCCGGCGACGGGTCGTGAAACGTCTCGACCGCAGCCTGGCTCCCGGCCAGGATCGCGTCCAGCGGCTCGACGACAGAGTCGGGCGGCAGACCGCCACGCGACCGGCCCAGGTCCATGGAGCCGCGGGTCGGATGGAACCGCAGCCCTACCCTTCGAGCCGCATCCACAGTGGATGCCAATAGATCGCCGCCGCCGTGCGGGAAGACGTAGTGGTGGTCGGTGGAGGTGGTGCAGCCCGATCTGGCCAGCCACGCGAGACCGGCGCCGGCAGCGGCGCTTACCGTCGCCTCATCGATGTGGGCCCACACCGGGTACAGCTCGGTGAGCCACTCGAAGAGTGTCGAACTCTGCGCGTAGCCGCGGGTCGCCCACTGGTAGAGATGGTGGTGCGTGTTGACGAGTCCCGGGGTGAGCAGGCAGCCGGTACCGTCGATGACCCGGGCGCCGTCGACCACGGGGGCCGGCCCCGACGCGACCGCGCTGATCCGCTCACCGGTGGCAATCACGTGTCCGGTCCCGTACTCGGTGCCGCCACTGTCCACAGTGGCCACGTATGCGCCATCGATCACGAGAGTCATGACCGCGACCGTACGGCCGCGGCGGCCAGTCGCACCGCGTCCAGGATCTTCTCGTACCCGGTGCAGCGGCACAGGTTGCCGGCGAGCGCCTCGCGGATCTCGGCATCCGTGGCGTCCGGGTTGTGCTGGACCAGATCGGCCACCGTGACGATCAGACCGGGTGTACAGAATCCACATTGGACGGCACCGGTCTCGACGAACGCGGCCTGAACCGAGTGCAGGGAATCGGCCGCGGCCAGCCCTTCGACGGTCACGACGTCGCGGCCCTGAGCCTGTGGCGCGGCGACGAGGCATGAGCAGACCGGAAGTCCGTCCAGCAGGACCGTGCAGGAGCCGCATTCGCCCTGCTCGCAGGCGTTCTTCGTGCCCGGCAGCCCCATGCGCTCGCGCAGTGTGAACAGCAGGCTCTCGCCCGGCCACACATCGTCGGCCGCACGCGTGGTGCCGTTGACCGTACACGTGAGCCTCATCCCGCCACCTCCAACGCGTGCCAGGCCCAAGCCAGGGTGCGCCGGCCGAGGACGGCCAGCGCTCGACGACGGTACGGCGCGGTCCCGCGTACATCGTCGATCGGCGCGGCCGCCGTTGCGACGCGGTCCCCGAAGGTACGCGCCACGTCATCGTCGAGGTGGCCGCCATCCCAGGGCAGGACGTCGACGGCGAACGACTCCGCCTCGACCGCCCGCCGGGGTGTGGGTGCCGCGGAACCGATCCCGGTCCGGACGGTCCGGGTGGCGGGGTTGACGGCCACCGCGAACGAACACACCGCGATCACCATCGCGTTGCGGGAACCCACCTTCGCGAACTCCTGCCCCGGACCGACCACGGGGATGTGCACCGCCCGGATGAGCTCGTCCGGGGCGAGCGCGTTGCGCTTCACGCCGAGGAAGAAGTCGTCGATCGGCACCAGCCGACTTCCGCGTACGGACTCCGCCTCCACCACGGCCCCGGTCGCGAGCAACGGCGGATGGGCGTCACCCGCCGGCGAGGCGGTGCCGAGGTTGCCGGCGATGGTGGCCCGATTGCGGATCTGCGGCGACCCGACCGTACGGGAAGCGGTCGCGAGCGCCGGCAGCTCGGCGCCGAGGTCCGCGATCAGCCGCGCGTACGTAACGCCGGCTCCCAGCCGCACGACGCCGTCAATGCGCTCCCAATCGGCCAGCTCGGCAATCCCGGTCAGGTCGAGCAGGGCCGGCGGCGGTGGTGCCCCGAAGTTGAGCTCGACCATCAGGTCGGTGCCGCCCGCGATCGGCACCGCGTCGGGGTGCGAGGCCTTCGCCTCCACCGCGTCGGCCCACGTCGTCGGCTGCAGAAATTCCATTGGCGTCAATCTGTGCATCGAGTCCGCCCGCCGCACCTGCGCTGTGAAGGCACGACGTTCGGCCCTTCCGTGTTGTTGGAGGATCCTCCAAAGAAGGCTACGCCGTGCGGCATTGGGCACCGGTGGGAGACATCCCAGACACTGGTACCACCGGCCGCGGTCGACCTAGGCGATCCGCAGGGCCTCGAGGAGCGCCTGGTCGCCGACCGTCTCGACCACCTCGAAGGAGACCCGACCCCACAGCGCCAGCGCGAGGTCGCTCGCCGTCCCGGTAGCGGCGGCCCGAGCGGGATGCGCGTCGTCATCGAGCAGGGTGTCGGTGTCGAGCAGGGCTATGCCCTGACCGCGCAGGCGGACGGTCCACTCCTGGCCGATATCGGAGGCGACGAGGTGCACGACGCCGGTGGCGTCGACCGGCTCACGGCGGCGACCAGCTGGCAGGAATGTGTCCAGCACCTCGGCTACGGTATCCGCGGCGAGCTTGCTCTCAACGGGCTCGGGCAGGGCGGTGGCGAACTGCGCGTCCCAGCGGTGGACGGCCGTTTCGTGAGCGAGCCGCCGATGGTAGAACCCGGCGACCCTCGCCTGGGGCGCGAAGTTCCAGGCCGGCAGGTCCGGATCGAGCGCATCCAGGAACCGGCCCGTCTGGGCCAGCTCCTCACCGAACCAGCTGATCAGCGCCCGGTCAGTCGCCGCGGGCGCGTCGTCCGGAACGTTGAGCGCCGGCCAGGCCTCGCCCGCCCGCCCGGAACCGGCGTTGACGCGTACCCGGCGGTAGACCCCGCCCAGGTGTCGGGCCAGATCGCCGACCGTCCAGTCAGGACAGCTGGGTACCGTGCGCCCGAGTACGTCGTCGGTCCCGACGGCGCTGAGGAAGGCCGAACCCTCGGCGCGCAGAGCCGCCAGCCAGAAGTCCTTGTTGCCAGGTGTCCGGCTCACGTCCGCCCTCCTTCCGCAATCCGTCGAGCCTTCACCATAGGCTCTCTGGTGTGTCCGACGTTACCCGTGCGCGCCTGTCCAGCCACACCACGCTCAGGCTCGGTGGTCCGGCGGGTGCGTTTGTCGAGGCTGTTGACCGGGGTGAGATCGTCGAACAGGTCCGCCGGTCGGCCGATCCGGTCCTGATTCTCGCCGGCGGCAGCAACGTCGTTGTCTCCGATGACGGCTTCCCCGGCACGGTAGTGCATGTCGGCACCCGTGGCATATCGGTCCAGCGCGAGGCGTCTGGCGTGCGGGTCACCGTCGAGGCCGGTCATCCTTGGGACGAGGTGGTCGAGTTCGCCGTCGCCGAGGGACTCGCGGGGGTCGAGTGCCTCGCCGGCATTCCCGGGTCCACCGGAGCCACCCCGATCCAGAATGTCGGCGCGTACGGGCAGGAGGTGGCCGAGGTCATCCGCGAGGTTGGCGTGTACGACCGCCGGATCGACGAGATCCGGCGGCTCACCCCTGACGAGTGCGGTTTCGCCTACCGGACCAGCCGGTTCAAGCACGCCAACCGGTGGATCGTGCTTGCCGTGACCTTCGGGCTGCGGCCAACCGAGGTGTCCGGCGCCCTCAGGTACGCCGAACTGGCCCGGGCGCTCGGTATCACGGCCGGCGGCCAGGCGCCGCTGACGCGGGTACGGGAGGCGGTTCTGGAGCTGCGGCGGGCCAAGGCGATGGTGCTGGACCCCGATGATCCGGATACCTATTCGGTGGGGTCGTTCTTCACCAATCCCGTGCTGGACGCCGCCGCCTGGGCCGACCTGCGTGAGAAGGCAGTAAGGATGACCGGTTCCGAGCCGGTCGCCTGGCCCGATGGGGCCGCGTCGGTAAAGGTCAGCGCCGCTTGGCTGATCGAGCATGCGGGATTCGACCGCGGTTTCGACGGCGGCCATCTCGGCGTGGCCATCTCCAGCCGGCACACGCTGGCGCTGACCAACAGGGGGACGGGTTCCACGGCGGCGCTTCTCGCCTTGGCCCGAGACATCCGCGACGGCGTGGGCAAGGCATTCGAGGTCGAGCTGCAGCCTGAGCCCGTCCTGGTGAACTGCGAGCTCTGAGCCCACGACGACTGCCCGGACAGTTTGCCAACGCTACGTGTGTAATCCGGGGGTCGTGCTGCTGCCGGGTCCGAGCGGAGAGGCCATCCGCATCATGTAGTGGCTGGTCGGGACCCGTGTCATGGTGTCGAGCAGCTGCGTGTCGAGATCGCCGAAGCTGGACCGGGCCAGGCGGTCGTACGCCTCCGGCCGCCGTACGTGCTCGCCACGGTCGTTCTCGGACATCCACCGCGAGATCCGGTTCTGCCCCGGGTGTAGGACGGGGTCGCAGCTGATCACGCGCCCACCGGGCGCCAGCGCCGTTGCGGCCAGACGGAGGAGCGCGGCGCACTGACCGTCGTCCAGGTGGTGCAGCAACCCGAAGAGCAGGACCGCGCCGAACTGACCCAGCCGCGGAAGGTGCTCGCGGCTGAGGACCTCGCAACGGAATACGCCCCGGTCGCCGTACTGCCGCCGGGCGTACGCCACATAGGGCTCGGAGGTGTCGAAGCCGACATAGTCGACATCGGGCAGCCGGTCGAAGTAGTACGCCGGCCCGCAGCCGATGTCGAGGACCCGGTCGCCGGGCTTGATCTCCGCCTCGTCGAGGCAGCGGTAGCGGATCCGGTCGGCGCCGATACCCTTCTGGACCGCGATGTAGAGACCGACGTTCCCGAGGGACCGCCGCAGCCTGGCTAGCATCTCTGGCGACTCCTTGGGCTCGTGGTTGCCGGCCGTGAGCATAGCCACCCGGCGCCGTCGTCATGACGGTGGCCAGGCCAGCGTCACCTCACCCCGGCGCCAGCGGCCCGGTTCGAACCGGATCGGCCACCCCTTCGCCCGTGCGGTGGCGACCGCTCGCTGGAAGCGCTGGCGCGGGCCGAACACCGCGTACGGCGCCGCCGCCAGCCAGCTCCGGTCCAGGTCGTTGAGCAGCGCGTGGACGGCCTCGCCGGGCAGGTTGTGGTGAATCATGGCCTTCGGCAGGCGGACGGCGAAGACCGCCGGCCGCTCGAAAGTCCGCAGGTCGGCGGCGAACGTGAGCGTCTGCGGACGCGCGTCGGCGCCGATAGTGAGCCAGCTGCCCAAACGCCCCAGTTCGTCGCAGGTGCCGTCGACAAGGACGCCGTCGGGCGTCAGCTGCCGGGCAACCGTCGACCAGGCGCCGGCCACGTCGTCCTCGGCGTACTGGCGGAGCACGTTGAGGCCGCGGACGATCACGGGACGCAGGCCGGCCAGTTCGAAGCCCCCCACCTGGAACGTGAGCCATGGCGGATCCGCCGCCGCGGCGGCCGTGTTGACCCGGTCCGGATCGATCTCGACTCCAGCCACCCGGACATCCGGGCGTACGCGGATCAGCCTGTGACGCAGTTCGATCGCCGTGACCGGGCTCGCTCCGTACCCGAGATCGACGACGAGCGGATCGTCGGCCGTCCGGAGCAGGCCGCCCAAGGTTCGGGCCAGCCAGGTGTCCACCCGCCGTAACCGGTTCGGATTCGTGGTCCCGCGGGTGACCACGCCGACCGGCCGCGCCGGCATCATGCTCCCGCGGGTAGGACCCGGTGAACCTTGTGCTGGGCGGCCTGCGCCAGCGGGCGGACGACCAACCGGTCGATGTTGACATGATGCGGTCTCGTCACGGCCCACGCGACGCAGTCCGCGATGTCGTCGGCGACCAGCGGCTCAGCGACGCCGGCATACACGGCCGCCGCCCGGTCGACGTCTCCGCCGTAGCGGATCAACGCGAACTCGTCCGTACGCACCATGCCCGGGTCTATCTCGATCACCCGGATGGGCCGGCCGTTGAGCTCCAGGCGCAGCGTCTCCGCGACAGCCGTCTGGGCATGTTTGGCCGCGGCGTACCCGCCCCCACCTTCGTAGACGGCGAGACCTGCGGTGGAGCTGATGACCACGATCGTTCCGGCGTCGCTTTTCTCCAACGCCGGCAGGAGCGCTCTGGTCACCCGCACCGTACCGAGCACATTCACGTCATACATGCGCTGCCAGTCGCCCAGGTCGGCGCTCTCGATGGAATCGGCCCCGAACGCGCCGCCCGCATTGTTGACCAGCAGTCGAAGTGGACCGATCAGATCGTCGACGGCGTGGGCCAGGTTGGCAACGTCGGCGTCGTCGGTGACGTCGCAGGTCACCGGCGTGACGTGACCCGACATCTCGTTGGCCAGGCGGGTCAGCCTGTCGGTCCGGCGCGCGGCCACGACCACGTGGAACCCGTCGGCCACCAGGCGATGAGCGGTGGCAGCCCCGATGCCACTGGAAGCTCCCGTGACGACTGCGACCGGGCGCGGCTCATGGCTTGTGGTCACTTCGTGATCCTCCCACGGCCGGTCGGTCGTAATGAATGTCACGGGGAGGTTGACCGGCTTGGTGGGCGGGAAGATGAGCGGGGTGTACAGAGTTGTGCGCTATGGCGTCGGCTGCGCCGTCGCCGGAGTGTGGGCGCCTGAGTCGGCGCACGAAGCACGGGCGCCTGTCGCCGTGGCACCCGAGCCTGACGGAAGGAACGCGTGTGGCGCTCTGGACGAGATCGGGTGATCACGCGGGCGCGCGCCGGACCCGGCTGGACCGGGTGGCCGTGCTCTCGGTACACACCTCCCCGTTGGAGCAGCCGGGCACCGGCGATGCCGGTGGAATGAACGTGTACATCGTCGAGGTGGCCAAACGTCTGGCCCGGGCCGGCGTCGAAGTGGAGATCTTCACGCGAGCCACGTCGAGCGATCTGCCGGTGGTCGTCGAGATGGCGCCCGGCGTCACCGTGCGTCACGTCAGCGCCGGACCGTTCGAGGGCCTGGCCAAGGAGGACCTGCCGGCCCAGCTATGCGCCTTCACGCATGGGGTCATGCGGGCCGAAGCCGCCCGCCCACCCGGCTACTACGACCTGATCCACTCCCACTACTGGCTCTCCGGCCAGGTCGGCTGGCTCGCCAAGGACCGCTGGGGCGTGCCGCTGATCCACAACGCGCACACGCTCGCCAAGGTGAAGAACGCCATGCTGGCCGCTGGCGACCGCCCGGAACCGAGGGCCCGCATCATCGGTGAGGACCAGGTGGTCGCCGAGGCCGACCGGCTCGTGGCGAATACACCGAGCGAGGCGCGGGACCTTATCGACCTTTACGCCGCCCGCCCGGCCCGGGTCGCGGTCGTGGAGCCCGGCGTCGACCTGAGCCGGTTCACCCCTCCGACCGAGTGGCCGGGGGCCCGTCGCGCCGCGCGCCGCCGGCTCGGCCTGCCCGAGACCGGACCTATGGTCGCCTTCGTCGGCCGGATCCAGCCGCTCAAGGCCCCGGACGTGCTGCTCCGGGCGGTGGCCGAGCTTCGCCGACGGGAGCCGGAGATCGCTGCACGGCTTACGACGGTCGTTGTCGGCGGGCCGAGTGGTTCCGGGTTGGACCATCCAACGGCGTTGATGGAGCTCGCCGGTGCTCTCGGCATCGACGAGGCGGTGCGCTTCGTTCCACCGTTGACCGCGAGTGACCTGCGCGCGCTCTACCAGGCCGCGGACCTGGTCGCCGTGCCGAGCCACAACGAGTCGTTCGGTCTGGTGGCGCTCGAAGCGCAGGCGTGCGGGACGCCGGTTGTCGCGGCCGCGGTCGGTGGTCTCGTCACGGCCGTTAAGGACGGCGTCTCGGGCGCGCTCGTCACCGGCCATGACCCGATGGACTGGGCCGCCGTCCTCGGCGGTCTGCTCGCGTCCCCCCGCCGGCTCGCCTCCCTCTCGGCCGGGGCGGTACGGCACGCACGCGCTTTCTCGTGGGAACGTACGGCCGGCGGGCTGCTCACCGTCTACCGGGAGGCCGTCGCCGCCAACCGCGACTCGCAGGAGGCCGCGTTGTCGCTGATCGAAACACCCGCGCGGGGCCTGTCCCTCGTCGGCGACGCCCCGCTGCAGCTCGACAGGGCGAGCGCGTGGTAGCGCGCGCCACGATCGTCGACATTGTACAGTCCACACTGGACGACCGTGGTGTGGAGTGGGAGCGAAGCGGTGATTTCGCCTTCGTGGTCGCGCTTCCGGGGACGCACAAGCTGAAGACGTTGTGTAACCTCATCGTCGGTGACCACGCGATGCGGGTCGAGGCATTCGTGATGCGGCAACCGGATGAGAACCGGGAGCAGCTGTGGGCGTGGTTACTACAACACAACGCCTCCATGTACGGGGTGGCGTTCGCGATTGATCCGGTCGGCGACACGTACCTCGTCGGCCGGGTGCCGCTGCACGCTGTAAACCCGGATGAGATCGACCGGCTGCTCGGAGCCGTGCTCACGTACGCCGATGAGTCCTTCGACGCCATGCTCGAGATAGGCTTCGGGTCAGCGATCCGGCGGGAATGGGCCTGGCGGGTGTCCCGCGGCGAGTCGCTGGAAAACCTCAAGGCGTTCGCGCACTTCGCGACTCCGACGCCACCCAACTGACTGCCCGTGCAGCCGGCCGCCACGATCGCGTTGAGATGATCCAACAAAATATCGTCGATGTGCAGCGGGTTGCAGCCTATCGATATTCTGTTGGATCTTCGTGCTGTCCACAACGCGTTGGGTTGTCCACAGCGAAATCCAAGGTCCTCGTCTATGCACCAAGCTTGGGTCGTGGACGGGCAGAGACTGGCTCGCATCGCGGCTCGACAGTACGGACTCTTCACCGGGACGGACGCGGGTCGGTGTGGCTATTCGGCCTACCACGTTCGCTACCGGATCGCGCGCGCCGAATGGCGGCCCGTAGTCGGGTCGGTGCTGATGAGTGGGACCGCCGAGTTGACACCGACCGTGCGGGACAGGGCGGCTCAGTTGGCGGTGCCCGGCTCCTTGCTCGCCGGCCCTTCGGCAGCCCGGGCCTGGCGCATGCCGGTATCCGACGATCGGACCGTGCTAATGATCCGTCGCACCAGCCCGCTCGGCCTCGACGGCGTGGTGGCGCTGCGAGGAGAGATTCGACCGTGCGATGCCGGTTGGGTCGACGGTGCAAGGGCGACCTGGCGGGAGCGGACCATCTTCGACTGTCTAAGGCTACTCAGCGACGAGCAAGGGCTCGAACTGCTCGAACTTGGGCTGCAGCAGCGATGGATCACAGTCTCCGACCTTGACGAGCTGACCCATCAGCAGGTGGGCATCAAAGGGATCGGCCAGGTCAGACGCCATCTTGCGCGTATTCGCGGCGGCGAACGGTCAGCCGGGGAGCGCCGGCTGACGGCGCTGCTGAGGGAGGCCGGCATCTCCGGCTGGCAATCGAATGTGCCGATCCAAGACGGGAGCCAGGTCATTGCCATCGGCGACGTGGTCTTTCCGCGGCTGCGGCTGATCATCGAGGTGGATGGTTGGGCCTTCCATATCGACCGGCACATGTTCCAGCGCGACCGGAGCCGCCAGAACCGTCTCGTTGCCGCTGGCTGGACGGTGCTGAGGTTCACGTGGCGTGATCTGACCGAACGACCGGCCGAGGTGATCGCCACGGTTCGAGCGCTCATCGGAGCCTGACGTGTCACCCGGGTCGGGTACGGTGCCGGACATGGCCACCCCCGCCCCGGTCAATGTCGAAGTGCCGACCGCTGCGGACAGCGCGGCCCGGTCGCCGATCGCCTGGCCAGCCGTCGGCTCGGCGGCGTTGGCAGTGATCGCCGTGCTCGCGGCGACCTCTGCCAGGTACGGGTACCACCGTGACGAGCTGTACTTCCTGATGCTGCCGCCGGCGTGGGGGTACGTGGACCAGCCGCCCCTGACTCCGCTGCTCGCCCGCGGTGGGGCGGCACTGTTCGGCGACACGCCGACCGGAATGCGGGTACCGGCGATGCTCTGCGTCGGGCTCGGCATCCTGTTCATCGCTCTCATCGCCAGGGAGCTCGGTGGCGATCGGGGCGCCCAGGCGCTTGCCGCGTGGGGGTACGGCTTCGCCGCGATCCCCATGCTCAGTGGTCACCTCATGGTCACCGCCACCGTCGATCTGCCGCTCTGGTCGGCCGTGCTGCTTCTCGTCACCCGGGCGCTGCTGCGCGACGAACCGCGTTGGTGGCTCGGGGCAGGCGCGGTGGCCGGGTTGGCCATGTACAACAAGCTGCTTGTCGCGATCCTGTTCATCAGCTTGGCGGCCGGGCTCCTCGCGGTCGGTCCGCGAAAGGTGTTCCGGTCGGGTTGGCTGTGGGGCGCCGTCGGCCTCGCGCTCGCCATCGGAGCGCCGAACATCATCTACCAGGCCACGCACCACTTCCCGCAGCTCACCATGGCCGGGGCGATCTCGGACAACGGCCAGCGACTGCAGTTGCTTCCGTTCCAGTTGCTGCTCATCGGCGTCCCGCTCGTGCCCGTGTGCTATCTGGGTCTGACCGGGCTCTTCCGCCGGAACGAGTGGCGCCCGGTCCGGCCGATCGCCGTGGCGTACCTCGTCAGCGTCGGGCTGACCCTGGTCGCGGGAGGACAGATCTACTACCCGTTCGGGCTGCTCGCGTTCGTGTTCGCCGCCGGTACGGTGCCCACCACGGAATGGATCGCCCGGGCCGGCATCCGGCGCCGGCGTTGGCCCGTTCGGGCGGTGGCCCTCAACGCGGTCATCAGCGCGGTGATCTCGTTGCCCCTGCTACCCGTCGACCTGGTGGGCCACACTCCCGTTGTCGCCCTCAATCCCACCGTCGGCGACGAGGTCGGCTGGCCAACCTACGTCCACACCCTCGCCGGCGTCTACCAGGCCCTTCCGGCCAGCGACAAAGCAAACGCCGTCATCTTCACCGGAAACTACGGCGAGGCCGGCGCGATCGTCCGCTACGGTGCTGAGTACGGGCTGCCTGCTGTCTACAGTGGACAAAACGAGCTGTACTTCCACGGACCGCCGCCCGAGGCCGATACGACCGTCGTCGTATGGAACGAGAGCCCACGCCACATCGAGTCCATCTTCGATGGATGCCAGATCCGCGCCACGATGGACAACGGCGTCGGGGTCGACAACGAGGAGCAGGGCAGCGCCGTGCTCGTCTGCCGGGTTCCGCCCGCGGGATGGGCCTCCACCTGGCCGCGGCTGCAGCACTACGACTGAGCGACGTACGCCGGTCAGGTGAGCGCGAGCGCGGGTTCCTCCTCGCCCGCCACCACCCCCTCGGCCGAGCGCAGTTGAGCCGTCCGCCGCTCGCGAGCCGGACTGGCCGCCAGATGCAGCAGGGCAACGACGACGCAAAAGCCGAAGCAGCCGAGCCACAGGGCGGTGTTGCCGAGGTACTGGAAGGCAGCCGCGCCGGCGATCGGGGCCAGGAAGCTCGCCGCCGACCAGGAAAGGGAGAAGACGCCCTGGTACCGCCCGCGCATCGCCAGCGGCGAGAGTTCGGCGTTGGTGGCCGAGTTGGACGGGGCATTGAGCATCTCGCCCACTGTCCACACCAGAACTGTCATGGCGTAGAGCCATGCGGTATGAGCGAAGGCGGTGAGTCCGAACCCGACGCCCATGATGAGGGCGGCCCAGGCGAGGGCGATGGCCCGGCGCATCCGAATCAGCAGCCGCGACACGAACAGTTGCGCCGCGACGATCAGCACACCGTTGACCGCGATGACCGTTCCGTACGTCGCGGCGGTGAGGCCGTCGCGGCCCATCGCGATCGGCAACGTGGAGATGTGCTGCATGAAGACCAGCGCGGTCATGAGGTTCACCGCGACATACGCCATGAAAACGCGGTCGGCGAAGACGGCGCGCAGACCAGGGCCTTGCTCCACTGTGGATGGTACCGGCGCCCGTCGTACCGGCTCCTTGATCTTCACGGCAACCAGCGTCGCGGCGGCGACCGTTGTACCGGCGTCGACGACGAAGAGCAGCAGGAAGTCCACATTGGCCACGTAGCCCGCCGTCACCGCGGCCACCGCGAAGCCGAGGTTGATGACCCAGTAGTTCAGCGAGAACGCTCGCAACCGGTCGCGCTCGGGCACCAGGTCGATCATCAATGCCGACATCGCCGGCCGGGAGGCCTCGCTCACCATGCCGAGCATCAGAACGGCCGCGGCGGTTTCGGCTGCACCCCGTACCAGACCGAGGGTCAGCATGAGCGCGGCGCTGACGTAAAGCGCGGTCAGGAAGGTCGGCTTGCGACCCCAACGATCGGCCAGCACTCCGCCGACGACGGTGCCGACCGCCCCCCCGGCGCCCCATAGTCCGATCACCAGACCGGTGAACGCGGGCGTGAACCCGCGCACCTGAGTGAGGTAGAACGCCAGCAGAATCAAGACGAACGATCCGAGACGATTGATCAGGGTGTTGCCCCACAGGAACCAGAAGCTTCGGGGCAGACCGCCGACCGTCTCGTCGACCCACTGCCGCAGGCTGCGCACCGCCCCTCCCTGGGTAATGATTTGCATGGGCGCCTGTCCCTTACAACCTACGGGTGGGCTACGACAGGACGACACCGGTTTTGCGGGTGGCGGCCATCACCCCGGATCACTGTCGCCCCGCGGCGTACGCCAGGATGTGCGCATGACGCCAGGCACGCTCGTGATGCTCCGCCACGGCGAGAGCGACTGGAACGCGAAGAACCTGTTCACCGGATGGGTCGACGTGGACCTCACCGCCCAGGGCGAGGCCGAGGCCCGCCGCGGTGGCGAGCTGATGCGCGAGCATGGCCTGTTTCCCGATGTCGTGCACACGTCAGTTCTCCGCCGGGCCATCCGCACGGCCGAGGCGAGCTTGCACGTGCTCGACCGGCAATGGATCCCGGTCCGTCGCTCGTGGCGGTTGAACGAGCGGCACTACGGCGCTCTTCAGGGCAAGAACAAGAAGCAGACTCTGGAGACGTACGGCGAAGCGCAGTTCATGCTCTGGCGCCGCTCCTACGATGTACCGCCGCCGCCGCTCCCCGACCATGACGAGTTCTCGCAGATCGACGATCCACGATACGCCGGCCTACCCGACGAGCTTCGTCCCCGCACCGAGTGCCTCAAGGACGTGTTGCACCGCGCCCTGCCGTACTGGTACGACTCGATCGTCCCCGACCTTCTCACGGGCTCGACCGTCCTCGTCGCAGCACACGGCAACTCGCTTCGCGCCATCGTCAAGCATCTCGATGCGATCTCCGACGAAGCGATAGCGGCGTTGAACATCCCGACGGGCATGCCGTTGCGATACCGGTTCGACCCCCGCACGTTGCGACCACTGGTCCGTGGCGGCGAGTACCTCGATCCCGAAGCCGCCGCCTCGGCGGCGGCTGCCGTGGCCAACCAGGGCCGCTGACGCCGCGGCGATCAATGGCGTCCCCCGACGATGATCCCGCGCCGGATGGCGATCATCGAGCTGGACAGGCGACGGCCCGCTCAGGCGGGCATCTGCTCACCGGTGACGAGGAAGAACATCTGACGGCCGGCGTTGACCGCGTGGTCAGCGAAGCGCTCGTAGAAGCGGCCGAGCAGTGCCCCGTCGATCGCGGCCTCGACGCCGTGCCGCCAGGCTGTCCCCAGCATGACGACGAAGAGCCCCTGGTGCAGCTCATCCATCGCGTCGTCATCGGTCTCCAGTTCGGCGGCCGTGGTGGCGTCGGCGTTGGCCAGGACCAGTCCGACCTTTCCGGCGATCCGGTCGGCGACCTCGGCCATGTCCTTGATCACCGAAGCCAGCTCGTCCGGGACCGCCCTCGCCGGATGCCGCCGAAGCGCGGTCTTCGCCACATGCTTGGCCAGGTCGCCCATCCGCTCGAAGTCCGTGGCCATGTGCAGGGCGGTGAGGACGAGCCGCAGGTCAGAGGCGACCGGGGCCTGGCGGGCGAGCAGACTGTATACCTTGTCTTCGATCTCCTTGCGGAGCTCATTGACTGCGGCGTCGCCGGTGATCACGCCCTCAGCGATGCCGGCGTCGGCCTGAAGCAGAGACGTGGTCGCCCGTCGCATGGCCGCGCGGACCTCTTCGGCCATCGCTACCAGTAATGCGTTCACCTCGGCGAGGTCGGCGCGGAACTCCGTACGCATGTCACTCCTCGGGGTCGACACCTTCGCCCACCGTACGCATTGCCCGGCAGCACCAGCGTGAACTCCAGTGAACAGCAACGATCCTAAGAATGAACATCAGGCGTCCACCAGCCCATTTGGCGGCCTCGCCGGAGGCACCCGGTTACCCTGCCTCCTACTATCGGCGGCGTGGAGTGGGCCACTGCCAGAAGCTGGCATCGCCGATCGGAACGCTCGCCAGGTCTGGCCGACCAGCGTCTAGCCGCCGACGCGCTGACCTCGCTGCGCGTCGGCGTACTCGTGCTCGACGAAGCGGACAATCCGGTACTCGCCAACCCGGCCGCGATCGAGCTCGGCCTGGTGCGCGAGCCGCGCCAGGTGCACCCCGTCATCCGTACCCTCGCCGGCCAGGTACGCCGCAGCGGCACGGGCCGCGAGGTGGAGCTAGACCTCCCCCGGGGCGGCCGGGAGCAGTTGACCGGCGAGCCGCTGGGCGTCCGGGTCCGGGTCGCCCCGCTGACCGGTCCCGACTACCCGCCGGGGCACGTGGCGATCGAGGCGTCCGATGTGACCGAGGCACACCGCGTCGCCAGGGTGCGGCGCGACTTCGTCGCCAATGTGAGCCACGAGTTGAAGACCCCGGTCGGCGCACTGGCGCTGCTGGCCGAGACCCTGCTGGAGGCCTCCGACGACCCCGAGGCATCACGCCGGTTCGCCGAGCGGATCCATCGCGAGTCGTTGCGGCTGGGGCGCCTGGTGAAGGAGTTGCTCGAGCTGTCCCGGCTCCAAGGAGCCGACCCGCTCCCCGCTCCGCTTCCGGTGGGCGTCGACCGGATCGTCAACGAGGTCATCGATCGGACCCGGACCGCGGCAACGCAGAAGAACATCGACATCAACTTCGTCGGTGAGCGCGGGCTGGTCGTGTACGGCAATGAAGGCCAGCTCGTCACGGCCGTGGCCAACCTGGTCGAAAACGCGATCGCGTACTCGCCGGAGGAGACCAAGGTCACCATCGATACCCGGGTGAGCGGGGATGGGGATATGGTCCACATCGCCGTCATCGACCAGGGCATCGGGATCGCCACCAAAGATCTTGACAGGATCTTCGAGCGGTTCTACCGGGCCGACCTGGCCCGGTCGCGGGATACGGGCGGAACCGGTCTCGGACTCGCCATCGTCAAGCACATCGCGGTGAACCACGCCGGACGGGTGGATGTCGAGTCGACGTACGGGCAAGGCTCGACGTTCACCTTGCGGCTTCCGATCCGACCCCCGGAAGCCGCCCTGCCGCTGCCGCCAGGCGTTGAGATCGACTCGGAAGGCTCCGACGTTACGTAAAGGGCGTTTACGCGATCGGGTTGTCATTAGTTGTCCACAAAGGAGTGTCAGTGGCTCGGGTACTAGTCGTCGAGGACGAGGAGTCGTTCTCCGATGCGCTCTCGTACATGTTGCGCAAGGAGGGATTCGAGGTCGCGGTCTCGGCCACCGGCACGGGGGCTCTGACCGAGTTCGAGCGCAACGGCGCCGACATCGTCCTGCTCGACCTCATGCTTCCGGAGATGTCGGGGACCGAGGTGTGCCGCCAGCTCCGACAGAAGTCACACGTCCCGATCATCATGGTGACCGCTCGCGACAGCGAGATCGACAAGGTCGTCGGCCTCGAGATCGGAGCCGACGACTACATCACCAAGCCGTACTCGCCGCGCGAGCTCGTCGCCCGGGTCCGGGCCGTGCTGCGCCGTAACGCCACGGACCAGGCGGAGGTGGTCGTCCCGACTCTTGCGGCCGGCCCCGTCCGGATGGATGTCGAACGCCACGTCGTCACGGTCGGCGGCGACTCGGTAGCCTTGCCGCTGAAGGAGTTCGAGTTGCTCGAGCTGCTGCTCCGCAATGCCGGCCGGGTCCTCACGCGGGGCCAGCTGATCGACCGCGTCTGGGGCGCCGACTACGTCGGTGACACGAAGACTCTCGATGTCCACGTGAAGCGGTTGCGGGCGAAGATCGAGCCCGAGCCGTCGTTGCCGCGTTACATCGTCACCGTGCGGGGCCTGGGCTACAAGTTCGAGCCTTAGGGGCTTTGTGGGCGTGCGTGCGTCGTGGTCGGGCGACGTCGCTCCCGCCGACCTGATGTCCGTGCGCCCTCGCCGTTGTGCGTCAGGTTGCGCCGACCGCGACGGTCGCCGGGTGCTCGGCGAACGGTCCGGCCGCTTCGCGAGCGCGGCACAGCTCGACCAGCGCGTCGTACGCCTTCTCGCCGATCAGCGCGGTGAGCTCTGGCCCATACGACACGTACATGGCTTCGGTTCCGGTGTGCGCCTCGGGGGAGGAGGTGCACCACCAGTGCAGATCTTGACCTCCCTCGCCCCAGCCGCGGCGGTCAAACTCGGCCAGTACGGTCAGCAGAATCTTGGATCCGTCCGGCCGCTTGGTCCACTCCTGGTCTCGCCGGACCGGCAACTGCCAGCAGACGTCGGGCTTGTACTCGAGCGGATGCCGGCCGTCGCGCAGCGCCTGGGCGTGCAGTGCGCAGCCGCCCCCGCCGGGGAAGTCGAGGTCGTTGAGGAATACACAGGGCCCGTCCGGGCGCGTGGCCGTCCGCCGAGCCGGCGTCGTACCGTCCACAGTGTCCATTGTGGTGTAGTTCTTGAATCCCCGGGTGTGGTGCTGCCAGGTTTCGGGTGTGAGGCGACGGACTGCCGCGCGGACCCGTTTCTCGTCGTCGGCATCGGTGAAGAAGGCACCATGGGAGCAGCACCCGTCCGATGATCGGCCCTCGACGATCCCATGGCACCCCCGCCCGAAGATGCAGTTCCACCGCGACAGCAGCCACGTGAGGTCGGCCCGGATCACGTGGTCGGGGTTGGCCGGGTCCGCGAACTCGATCCAGTCGCGAGGGAAGTCGAGCGGAACCTCGCGGCTGCGCGGTTCGGCAGGATCCTCGACCTTGATCTGCAGCGGGAGCTCTTCACGACGAAGAGTGCGGCGGCTGGACATCGCTCCACACTACGCTGTTCGGCTAAGGACCGTTCGCAAGCTGCGGGGCTCGCTCACGCTCGCTCCTCGCGCTCACGCCGTTCCGCTAAGGACCGTTCGCAAGCTGCGGGACTCGCTCACGCTCGCTCCTCGCGCTCACGTCGTTCCGCTAAGGACCGTTCGCAAGCTGCGGGGCTCGCTCACGCTCGCTCCTCGCGCTCACGCCGTCCGCCGGGCCTTCTCCAAGCTCGAGCGCCCCGGGTATGTCGGACTGTCCGGTGCGGGTAGCGGGAATAGGCTTCCGGTATGCGGCTCGGGGTCCTCGACGTTGGCTCGAACACGGTTCATCTGCTCGTGGTCGACGCCCACCGGGGAGCCCACCCGTGGCCGGCGCACTCGGAGAAGACGGTGCTGCGCCTGGCCGAGCGGATCGGTCCACACGGCCGGATCCCGGAAGATGTAGCCGACAACCTGATCGTGGCCGTCGGCTCCGCTCGCAAGGCCGCCGCCGACCACGACGCCCGGGAGATGCTAGCCTTCGCCACCTCAGCTCTGCGGGAGGCGCGCAACTCCGCGAAGGTTCTTGCCCGAGTGCGTCAGGAGACCGGCGTGCACCTGCAGTTGCTCGCGGGCGAGGACGAGGCCCGGATGACTTTCCTCGCGGTCCGGCGCTGGTTCGGTTGGTCAGCCGGGCGTCTGCTCGTCCTCGACATCGGCGGAGGTTCGCTCGAAATCGCGGCCGGCATCGACGAAGAACCCGAGCTGGCGATGTCGCTGCCGCTCGGCGCCGGCCGGTTGACGCGGGAACGCTTCACCGCCGATCCACCGCCGGCCGCCGAGGTCGACGCGTTGCGCGAGTACGCCGACCGCCAACTGACCAAGGTCGACGTTATGGGCTTCGACCGGGTCGCGGCGACCTCCAAGGCGTTCCGGTCGCTCGCCCGGTTGGCCGGCGCGGCTCCGTCCGGAGCGGGGATCCGGGTGCCGCGCACGCTCACCCGCACCGGCCTGCACCAGGTGGTGGGGTTCATCCGCCACATCTCCTCGGAGGCGCTCGGCGAGATGGAGGGCGTCAGCGCCGCCCGCGCACATCAGCTGCTCGCCGGAGCGATCGTCGCCGAAGCGACCATGCGCCGGCTCGGACTGGACCACGTCGATATCTGCCCATGGGCGCTGCGGGAGGGGGTCATCCTGCGCCGTCTCGACACCGTTGCCGAAGGTTGATCGCGACGTAACCTGCGCGCCACGACCCTGAAAGATCCGGGCGGCGAAGCTACCCTGGTGAGAGTGATGTCCCCGCGCATACCTGTCCTGCTCTCGACGTCATCCGTCTTTCCTGAACCGACCTCGGCCGCGTTCGAGATGGCGGCGGCACTCGGGTACGACGGCATTGAGGTCATGGTCTGGACCGACCCGGTCAGTCAGGACCTCGGCGCGCTACAGGGCCTCTCCCGTCATTACGGCCTACCCGTTGGTGCCGTCCACGCGCCGTGTTTGCTCGTCACGCAGCGGGTGTGGAGCCCCGACCCGACGGTCCGGTTACGCCGCGCGGCCGAGCTGGCCGCCGGCCTCGGCGCCTCGATCGTGGTCGTGCACCCGCCGTTCAGCTGGCAACGCGAGTACGCCCGCGGTTTCGGGGCCGTCCTGGGCCAGTTCCAGCAAGAGCAGTCCGGGATTGCATTCGCCGTGGAGAACATGTACGCCGTACGGCTGGGCGGCCGTGAGTTCGTGCCGTACGTCCCGGACTGGGATCCCACGAAGGGCGACTTCGACGCGTACACATTGGACCTGTCGCACTGCGCCGCCGCGCGGACTGACGCAAAGGCGATGGCGGCGGCGATGGGCGACCGGCTGGCCCATGTCCACCTTGGTGACGGTACGGGCGTTGGGCGGGACGAACACCTGGTTCCCGGCCGGGGCAAGCAGCCCTGTGCCTGGTTGCTCGCGTCGTTGGTGACCCGCGGCTGGGCCGGATCGGTGACGCTGGAGGTCTCCACCCGCCGGTCACGGTCGCGCGCCGAACGTCAGGCCGACCTGGCCGCGTCGTTGGCCTTCGCCCGCCGCCACCTAACGGTCTCCACAGTGGAGAGTGAAGCGGCGTCGACCAGCGCCACGCCCTGAGGCCCGGCTGTCACGGACGGAGGACTCGGAGTCGGCCCGGAGGCGAGCGGTCTGCGTCGACAAAACCCGGTTGTCTCACATCCCGAGGCAAGACGGCCCAAGATCGGTGAAATGTGTGTCTGAAGCGACGACTGAGATCCTGCTTTTGGTCGAATCCCAGCATGTGGGTACGGTGGCGACCCCCACCGCCGCCGGGGCAGTTACCTCAGGTGACTTGACCTTGGCAAAAGAGATCTTGAAAGGTTCGTGAAGTTGCTGTCGGTACCGTAACAGCGATCTCGTTGGCGATCCCGGAATGTGGGCGCATTGACCGCATGCCACCAGGCGCCGGGAGGATCGGCATCGAATCCACAGTGGATACTGTCGGGCTCAGACGGCGGCCATCTCCGGCTCGTCGATGGGGTCCACAGTGGACGACATGGAGCCGGTTGGCGAGCCCTCGGCGGCGCGCTTGCGGGCGCGATGCGCGGCCACGTGTGAGCGGGTGGCGCACCGCTCGGAGCAGAACCGCCGGCACGAGTTGGATGACGTGTCGAGGTAGACGTTGCCGCAGCGGTCGTCGGCGCAGACACCGAATCGGGAACTTCCGTACTCACAGAGCCATACGGCGAGACCCCAGACGGCGCCGGCCATGTGCTCGGCTGCGACCGATGAACCCCGGCCTGTCACGTGCATATGCCAGTCCGCGATCGTGTGCGCTGATATTCGCGGCTGTACCGGGTGTGCCTCGAGCAACGTGTTGAGCGCGGCGACCGCCTCAGCGTCCCGTCCGGCCGAGCCGTGCTCGAATACTTCGCGCAGGCGCTTGGCGCCACGGCGGAGGGTGGTCACATCGCGCTCAGTGACCTCGCCGGCCTGCCAGCTGCCGGGACCGTACAACCGGCGAAGCTGATCAAGCGATTCGACCTGGGCGTTGACCAGGTCAACCGCGGTCCGGGCGTACTCGTCGAAGTTCACATCGTTAAAGGTAGTCGGCCTCGGATTCGGAAGCGAGGCGAGGCCGCATCGTGGGGTCGGCGGTCGCAGGAAGGGGTGCGGCTGAGGTCAGGCTCGCGCCGGCGGAGCCACGCTACTCTCTGTCCCATGCTGCGATCCGTCATTCTGGCGGCCGCCCGGTCACCCCGGGTCGAGCGCTTTCTCGCCACGGCTCCGCTGACCCGCGATGTCGTGCGCCGTTTCGTGGCCGGGACCACCACCGCTGATGCACTGCGGGCGACCCGAGAGCTCACCGGTCACGATGCCGGCGTCAGCCTCGACTATCTCGGCGAGGACACACTGACCCCGGAGCAGGCGACCGCCACCCGGGACGAGTACGTCAACCTGCTCTCGCAGCTCTCCGCGGCCGAACTGACTCCGGCCGCAGAGGTCAGCGTGAAGCTGTCGGCGCTCGGTCTCCGCTTGGACGAGAAGCTGGCGTACAACCTCGCGCACACGATCTGCGCCGCCGCGAGTCTCGCCGGCACCACGGTGACGATCGACATGGAGGACCACACCACGACCGACTCGACCCTTGATATCGTGTCCCGGCTCCGGGTCGACTTCCCGACCACCGGCGCGGTTCTGCAGGCGTACCTGCGCCGGACCGAGGGCGACTGCCGGGAACTGGTCGGAGTCGGCTCCCGGGTACGGCTGTGCAAGGGCGCGTACGCCGAGCCGGAGTCGGTCGCGTTCACGTCGCGGCTCGAAGTCGACAGGTCGTATGCCCGGTGCATGAGCATTCTGATGTCGGGTCAGGGTTACCCCATGCTCGCCACGCACGACCCCCGCCTCATCGCGATCGCGGAGAACCGGGCCAAATGGTTCGACCGTACGCCCGACACGTTCGAGTTTCAGATGCTCTACGGGATCAGGCCGGACGAGCAGCGCCGGCTGGTCGAGGCCGGATACACGGTCCGTGTCTACGTTCCGTACGGCGGCCAGTGGTACGGCTACCTCATGCGGCGCCTCGCCGAACGGCCGGCGAACGTGGCGTTCTTCGCCCGCGCGCTGGCGACCCGCGGCTGATGACATGAGGCCGAGGAGGCGAGCGTTGAGCGAGCCACCGCAGCTTGCGAACGGTTGTTGGCGGCTGACGTGAGCGCGAGGAGGCGAGCGTTGAGCGAGCCACCGCAGCTTGCGAACGGTTGTTGGCGGATCGTCGTGCCCACATATCGACGCTGTCGGCTAGAGTTCCGGCGGTGACCACCGCAGAGTTCGGCGGCGGGGAGAACCCCGACCCACCGCAGCCGGAGAAACCCTGGCCCCCCGCACCCGCCGTCAAGCCGGTGTTCGTCACGCCTGCACCCCAGGTAGTCCCGGTGCCGACTGCCCCTTATTATCCTGGCTTCCCGGTCCTGCCGGCACCACCCATGCGCGCTGCCCCACCACCCGTGCAACCGGGACCGCCGGTCGCCTCCGCGCCGCCGGCCCCGCCCGCCCCGGGTTCTCTGCCGGCCGGCGTGCCGGTTTACCGGACTCCTGTCTACGGCGCTCCCTATCCCCCACAGCTAACCGGATCAGGCTACGCGTATCCATTCATACCGGCGCCGCCAATCCGACCACGCCGTCCGCTCTGGTTGGGCTGGCTCGCCGTGGTGGTCGTCCTACTGGTCGTCGGCACAATGTCGGCCGGTGGCGGCCTTCTCGCCGGCGTCCTGACGGGGCACACCGAAAACGGCGGTACCTGGAATGCGGCGAGAAACCAGCCCGACGTTGGCACAGCGCCGGCCGCCGGCGCACCGATGACCGAGTGGTCCGCATGGGCGCTGAAGTCCGCCCAGGGCGAGCTCGCCGCCCAGACTCACGCGCTCATGTCCGGTGACGAATCGGGCTTTCTCGCGGTGGCCGACCCGGCGAACACACCGTTGGTGCGGACGCTCAGAACCCGGTTTACGAAT
This sequence comes from Actinomycetota bacterium, assembly GCA_046728155.1. Taxonomy (GTDB): domain Bacteria; phylum Actinomycetota; class Actinomycetes; order Mycobacteriales; family Micromonosporaceae; genus CAWDLX01. The sequence goes on along the minus strand of JBKPDY010000004.1, from coordinate 8,024 downwards.
CTGCGCGCGATGGGGCTGGGCGCGTGGAGTCAGTGGCTCGGCGACCTTCGCCCGGGTGGCGACAAGATCTGGACCGGCAACATCTTGATCAAGTACTGCTTCGGCGGTCCGGACTGCCCCCGGGCGGCACTGCTGGAGAAGACCCGCTGGTCTGTCTCTGGCGACCGGCTCGTACTGTCCAAATTGGACCCTGCCAGCGCCGACGACAACGGGCCGCGGCCCTGGGAGACCGACGCCCTCACGATCAAGACGGGCGAGCGAGTAGTTGTCGCGGCGACGAAGGTGAATGCGTGGCGGGTCCCCGCAGCGGTGGCCGTCGCTGACCGCGCTGCCGCGATCACTGACACCTTCGCCAAATGGGAACCACCGCCCAGCCGGTATGTGATCTTCTTCGCGGGTCCGAACGACTGGCGGCGCTGGTACGGCATGGACGAGCCGGAATGGGCGGCCGCCTGGTCGGTGCCGGTCGCCAGGAGTGTCACCGAGATTGTCGTACGCTCCGATGTGGTCGCCCAGAGCGATCTTCCAGTGCTGCTGACCCATGAGATGACACACGTCGCCACGCTGGCCGGTCCGCGTGACGGCGCCACGCTGCAAGCGTGGTGGCTGATTGAGGGCATCGCCGAGTACGCGTCGCACCTCAACGTAGCGCTGCGCGACTACGACGGGGTCGACCCCACCGTGCGATACGTCCGGACGCAGTGGGACGGCAACCCTGCCGTGGCGGCTCCCGGCCAGAGCGCGTCCCCGGTCGAGGCGGGGGGAAAGTATGGCGTGGCGTTCCTCTCGGTACGTCGGATCGCTGAGCGGTACAGCAAGGCGAAGATGCTCGACTTCTGGGGTCGCGTCGTCCACGACGACGAAACTCTGGACCACGCCGCGAGGGCCGCGCTCGGGATCTCGTGGTCGACGGTGAAGGCGGACTGTTCCCGCTACGTCAAGGAGCAGGTCGCGGCCGTCTAGCGCGGGATGCCCCTGAGCCGGTCGTACGATCCGCTGCGTAAACTTTGCCGGTGCGCCGCACCCCCCTCGTTGTGGCCGCTCTCGTCTTCGGTGCGGTCCTCTCATCGGCCGCCTCGTGCTCGTCATCGGAGGACGGGATCCGCACCGATGTGGTCCGGCGTTCGACCGTCACCGAGGTCGTCGACGTGCCCGCGTCCGTGACCGCGCGGGCGGCCGCCACGCTGACTGCTCCGTCGGACGGCACCATCACGACGCTCAACGTCAGGCCGGGCGCGACCGTGACCAAGGGCACCGTGCTGGCGGTGGTCGACTCGCCGGCGGCGCGGCAGCGCCTCGCCGACGCGAAGGCCGCGCTGAACGCGACGAGCCGCATCTTCGCCGGCTCCTCGGTCGATCTCGTGAGCGTCCAGTCGACCCTCGACGCCGCGGAGTCCGATGCGGTGGCCGCGGCGCGGGAGGCCGCCGACCGGGTCGCCGATCCCACCGTGCGAGCCGCGCTCCTCGCTGCGCTGGACGCGTCCCAGAAGCGGTACCAGGCGGCGGCGAGGACATCGCGGCGGCTCCTTGCCCAGGTACAACAGGGGATCGGCAGCCTCACGGATGCGATCTCCGCTCTCGGTGAAGCCCAGCGCGCCCAGGCCAAGGCGGCGTACGACCTAGCGAAGTCCAATGTGGACGCGATGACGCTGCGGTCGCCGATCTCAGGCGTGGTTCAGTTCGCCGGACCGACTGCCGCCAGCGGCGGCGACACGCTCACCCAATTGCTTGGATCGGCCAACCTGTCGTCGGGATCGCTCGCGGGTGCGACGGGGCCGGCGGACCAGAGCCGGATCGGGGTCGACGATGTCGTGGCCATCGGCGACCGGGTCGCCGCGGGAGCCCCGATCGTCACGGTCGTCGATATTTCCGAACTCGGTCTCGTTGGCGCGGTCGACGAGACCGACGTACTTCTCGTCGCAGTCGGGGTTGACGCCGACGTCGAACTGGACGCGGCTCCGGGCCAGACGTACGTGGCGGTCGTACGCACGATCGACGTGTTGCCCACGCAGTCCGCCCGGGGCGGAGTCGCCTACCGGATCCGGCTCACCTTCGCCGATTCGGCCCTGGCCAAGGGCGGGAAGGCGCCTCCGACACCGCGGCCTGGCATGAGCGCCGTGGCACACCTGAAGGTGCGGACGGCGGTCGATGCCATCTCGGTGCCCGCCTCCGCGGTCTTCACTACCGACCGCGGCAGCGCGGTATGGCTAGTCGGCCCGGACGGCCGGGCGGTACAGCAATCCGTGGTCCTCGGGGTCCAGGGCGAGAACGACGTCGCGGTCACGCAAGGTCTACAACCGGGGCAGCGCATCGTGGTGACCGGGGCCGACAAGGTAGCCGCCGGCGACGAGCTGCCGTGACCGAGCGCAGCGGAGGTAGGACCGAGCCCGGAGGAGAGAAACAGTGACAGCCCCGGTCGCGGTGAGCAACGTGACGCGGGTGTACCAGCTCGATGGCGTCACCATTCCCGCCCTGCGGGGAGTCTCGCTCAGCGTTGAGCCGGGTGACTATATCGCGATCGCCGGTCCGTCCGGCTCCGGTAAGTCGACGCTCATGCATCTGCTCGGTGGGCTCGACCGCCCGACCGAAGGGCGGCTGATCCTCGGTGGGCGCGACGTCAGCGCCATCTCCGCGGCGAATCTCGCGCGGCTGCGAAACGAAGTGATCGGCTTCGTCTTCCAGAGTTTCCACCTGCTGCCCAGGACGACCGCGCTCGACAATGTCGGCTTGCCCTTGATCTATCGTGGTATGCGCCGCGCGCAGCGGCGGCGTCGGGCCCGCGAGACGCTTGATCTCGTCGGCCTGGCCCATCGCGTCGACCACCGGCCCAACCAGCTCTCCGGCGGGGAGCAGCAGCGGGTGGCGATCGCCCGCGCCCTGGTCACCGGGCCGTCTGTCCTGCTCGCCGACGAGCCGACGGGAAACCTGGACAGCCGCTCGGGCGAGGCGGTGTTGAGCCTGCTGGAGACGCTCAACGCCGAGCGTGGCGTGGCGATCGTGATCGTCACTCACGACGCGACGATCGCGGGCCGGGCCCGTCGGCGGATCTTCATGCGCGACGGGGTCATCGAAGGCGCCAGGGCGTGAGTTTCACGGAGGCGTGGCGGGTCGCCCTGGACGCGTTGCGGGCCAGTCGCCTGCGCAGCGGGCTCACCATGCTCGGTGTGGTCATCGGAGTGGCCGCGGTTGTGGTGCTGGTCGCTATCGGGACCGGGGCCAAGAACATGGTCGAGCAGCAGGTCGAGGGACTGGGCTCCAACCTGTTGTTGATCGTGCCCGGCGAGGTCGACTTCGCCGCGGCTCCGACCGTCTCCCGGCTACGTCTGGACGACGTGGACGCGGTGACAAGGGTGGTAGGCGATCGGAACCGGGTCGCCGTGACGACGACGTCCGGGGAGACCGTACGGGCGGGCGATCGCAGCCGGTTCGCCACGATCAACGGGGTCCTGGAGACCACGACCAAGGTGTTCGTACGCGACCTCGCCCGTGGCTCGTACCTGACGCGCTCCGATGTGGACACTGGGCGGCGGGTCGCCGTCCTGGGCTCGGAGATCGCGGATTCGCTTTTCCCGCAACGGGATCCGGTGGGCGCACAGATCACGCTCGCCGGTGTCCGGTTCCGCGTCATCGGCGTGTTCGCGCCACTGGGGCAGAGCCTCGGAGTTAACCGCGACGCCGAGGTACACATCCCGATCACCACCGCGCAGCGGGTGTTCGACACCAACCGCATCGATGGGTTGGCCGTTAAGGCGCCAGACCGGGACAGTATCGACGCGCTGGGGAGGAAGATCCTCGCGGTGCTCCATCAGCGCCATCCCGACACCGAGTTCAGCGCCGTGACCCAGGAGCAGATCCTCGGCGTCCTGGGCAACATCCTGGGGATCCTCACCGCCGTACTCGCGGCGATCGCCGGGATCTCGCTACTCGTCGGTGGCGTCGGCGTATCCAACATCATGCTGGTCTCGGTACGGGAGCGGACGCGAGAGATCGGCCTGCGCAAGGCGGTGGGGGCGAGACCCCGTGACATCGGGCTCCAGTTCCTCCTGGAGGCCGTGCTGCTCACGACGATCGGCGGTGGCATCGGAATCGGTCTCGGTCTCGGTGCTTCGCTGACCGTCGCCGCCCTCACGCCCGTGCCGGCGGCGATCACCGGGTGGTCGGTGGCGCTCGCGTTCGGAGTTTCCGCGGCCGTCGGCATCATCTTCGGGGTGGTCCCGGCCATGCGGGCCGGACGACTCGACCCGGTCGTCGCTTTGCGAGCGGAGTAGCGGTGCTCTGCGAGCGGAGTAGCGGTGCTCGCTCAGCCGGGCCGCAGTGCTCGGCGAGCGGAGGCGAACGGCAGTGCTCGGCGAGCGGAATGGCAGCCTAGCCCCTGCGGCACGCATTCGATCAACTTTCGCGAAGGCATCCCGCCGGCTACTCCCGTACCGGTACCTTTGTCAAGTAACACGCGCGTGGCGTCGAAAGGGGCGTTTCGCGCCGGGGATGGGTTGGGGTGAGCCATGGCTGGATCACCGCAGACCGCGGACAAACTGGCGGACGTCAAGTTCCTGACGGTCGCCGAGGTGGCTTCGCTGATGCGGGTGTCGAAGATGACGGTGTACCGCCTCGTGCACACCGGCGAATTGACCGCCGTACGCGTGGGGCGGTCGTTCCGGGTACCCGAACGTGCCGTCAACGACTACCTGCGGGACGCATTCGCGGAGTCAGCCTGACCGGGGCCGCCGGGCGGGCCGTGATGCCGGCCGTACCCGGCGGCTCCCGATTAACGCTCCCCAGCCGGGTCGGGCTAGTCTGAACGCGATCTGCGGCCCGTTCCGTCGTCGCCGCAGTCGCTAGACAGGACAGGAACCGATGCCGTCGGCCGGTTCCGCCACGCCACGCTCACCTGTTGGAGGAGACTGCCGTATGGGCTCCGTGGTCAAGAAGCGCCGCAAGCGTATGGCCAAAAAGAAGCATCGCAAGCTGCTGCGCAAGACCCGCGTCCAGCGTCGCCGTCTCGGCAAGTGACCATCCGCCGGCGGTTCTCCGCCGGATCGGAGCCGCGGACAGCACGTCCGCCCATGGCGCCCGCTGCCATCACATGACATAGCGGTATATCGGAGGCGTCAGGTGAACGTCCTGGTGACCGGTGCTGGCCGGTACCTCGGTGCGCATCTGGCCGCGTTACTGGCCGGCGAGCCCTCCGTGAGTCGCGTCGTCGGGGTTGATACGGTCGCGCCCGCCCCCGAACTCGCGGATCTTCTGGCCGCGCGGCGGGTGGAAACCCTGACCACCGACTCGCGCGGTCTCATGGCGGCCATCGCCGACCGCGAGATCGACGCGGTGGCTCACATGGGCGTCCTCTCCAGCGCGGCCCGGGTCGGTCGTCCGGCGATGAAAGAGCACAACATCATCGGGACCATGCAGCTGCTCGGGGCCTGCCAGGCCTCGCCTCGAGTGCGAAAGCTCGTCGTCCGCTCGTCGACGGCCGCTTACGGCGCGTCGTTCCGCGACCCCGGCGTCTTCACCGAGTCGACTCCACCTACGCTTATGCCGCGCGGCGGCTTCGCCAAGGACATCATCGAGATCGAGGGGTATGTGCGCGGATTCAGCCGCCGCCGCCCGGACGTGACCACAACGGTTCTACGGCTGGCGCCGTTCGTCGGCCCGAGTGCCGACACCACGCTGACGAGGTACTTCGCGCTCCCGGTCGTCCCGACCGTGTTCGGTCGCGATCCTCGGCTGCAGTTCATCCATATCGACGACGCACTGGAGATCCTCGTCCGGTCGGTGGTGGAGGAGCACCGAGGGACGTTCAACGTCGCCGGACCCGGCGTCATGGTCCTCTCCCAGGCTGTACGCCGGGCCGGTCGGGTCGGGATCCCCGTGGTGGAGCCCGGCATGTCGGCGTTCGCCGCGTTCGTCAAGGCGTCCGGCATCGGCGATTTCAACCTCGATCAGCTCGACCTGTTCGTCCACGGCCGGGTGGTCGACACGAGCCGGTTGGTGGCCGAGTTCGGGTACACCCCGCGCAGCAGCGAGGCCGCCTTCGCCGATCTCGTCCGCGGCCGCGGGCTCAACGGCCCGGGCAGCTTCGCAACTCTTCGTCCGGAGGCGCTGGTCGCCGCCCAGGACCTGGTACGGGACGGCATCCGGGCTGTCCGAACTGCCGCCCGTTTCCGGCCCCGCAGGGAGCCCGCGCATGACTGAGCCGACAGCGAGTGAGCATCGCAGGGCCGTTAGGCCCGAGGAGCGGAGCGAGCGCGGAGGCGAAGCGGCATGACTGAGCCGACAGCGAGTGAGCATCGCAGGGCCGTTAGGCCCGCGCCGGGGTCCCCGCGGAGACGTGAAGCGCAGCGGAGCGTCTGCGTGGGGTGGCAGCAGCGGAGCGAGCGCGGAGGCGAAGCGGCATGACTGAGCCGACGCCTCGGCGACTGGACTCGCCCCGCGCTCGATCCGTCCTCAATGGACGGTCTCCGAACGGCGCTGCCGCGAACGGGCATCCGCCAGACGGGCGTGTTCGCGCCGCCGGGGTCATCGGCGGTGATCAGATGGCCAACCGACGCCCGGGGGGGCGCGCGACGCCGCCCCCCACCGCTCGCGGACGGGACCGGCCGTCCCCATCACCCAATGGTCGCGCCCGTACGGGCAGAACGCCGGCACCCAAGCCCACGCCTGAACCGGACGTGTGGGACCAGCGCGTCGCCGGTGTGCTCAGCTTTCTGCGGCGCAGGCTGACCGGTGAGTACGAGGTCGACGAGTTCGGCTTCGACCCAGAGCTCACCGACGCGCTCGTCCAGCCGCTGGCACGACTGCTCTACCGGCACTACTTCCGCGTGGAGACAACCGGAGCCGATCGGCTGCCCCGCGACGGCGCCGCTCTGGTCGTCGCCAATCATTCGGGGACCGTCCCGGTCGACGCGCTGATGCTCAGCGTCGCCGTCCACGACGAGACCCCGCTGAACCGCCACCTTCGTCTGCTCGGCGCCGATCTGGTCTTCCGGCTGCCGATCCTGTCGGAACTGGCGCGTAAGACCGGGAGCACGCTGGCGTGTAACGCGGACGCCGAGCGGCTCTTGCGGAAGGGGGAGTACGTCGGTGTCTTCCCGGAAGGGTTCAAGGGCATTGGGAAGCCGTACCACGAGCGGTACAAACTGCAACGTTTTGGTCGGGGCGGTTTTGTCTCCGCCGCGCTCCGTACCGGTGTGCCGATCGTCCCGGCCGCCATCGTCGGCGCGGAGGAGATCTATCCCATCGTTGCCAACATCAAGCCGCTCGCCCGCGTGACCGGCCTGCCATTCGTACCGGTAACACCACTCTTCCCGTGGCTCGGCCCGCTGGGGATGCTGCCCCTGCCCAGCAAGTGGCTCATCGAGTTCGGCGAGCCGATCGACACGACGCCGTACGCCAACGAGGCGGACGATCCTATCGTCGTGTTCAACCTCGCAGACCAGGTGCGCGAGACCATCCAGTCAACCTTGCACACACTCCTCCAGCGCCGCCCCGACCCCTTCGGCTAAGGGTTGGGCCGTCGTTGCACAAGCGTGTGACAATTGTCAAGCACATCAGGCTATGCTTGACTGATGGCGACGACGATCGGCTTCCGACCCTCGGACGAGGACGAACGGATCATCAGAGCGGCGATGCGTCCGAATGAACGAACCAGCGATGTCATCCGGCGCGCATTGCGCCTGCTCGAGCGTGAGGTCTGGCTCTCACGAGCACGTTCGGATGCGGAGCGTCTGGCTGACGAAGACCTGAACCGCGAGGCGAACGCGTGGTGATTCGCGGAGCGGTATACCGCGTGGATCTTGGCGAGGCGAAGCGTGGACACGAGCAGCGCGGTAAGTGCATGGGACTCGTGTTGAGCCCAAGTTCGATGCCGTGGAGCGTGGCCACAGTCATTCCGACATCGACATCCGCTCAAGCGGCTGTCTTCCGCCCCACTTTGGAGATCAACGGAGCAGTAACCCGTTTCCTCGTCGACCAGATCGGATCGATCGACACTGACTACATCGTGGGCGACCCGGTTCAGTATCTCG
>JBKPDY010000003.1:0-7935 GCA_046728155.1 Actinomycetota bacterium | reverse complement strand
GTGTAGACGTTGCCCATGCAGTTCTGCCAGTTCGGGTTGTGGTTACCGCCCACGGGCGGGTTGGTCTGGTACTGCTGCACACCCTGGACGTGGTTGCGAGAGTTGAGCCACGCCGGGTTCTGGTTGCGGTAGTCGACGATTCCCGGGATCGAGTCCGCCCGATCCTTCCATTTGGTCGGGTCGGGTCGGCTCACGACCGCGTAGATGGCGAAGCCGACGATCGCCAGCGCCACCACGCCGACCGTGGTGAAGAGCATGATCGGACCCCAGTTGCGCCCCTGGTAGACCTTGATCGGCTGGGTCGGGCGGCGCCCTTTGCCGCCGCCGGCCTTGACCGGACCACGCCCGGCCGGCGCCTTGGCGCCGGGTCGTGCAGCGGCGCGGGCGGGAACCCGCGTCTTGGCGGCAGGCGATTTCTTGGCCGGTGACTCGTGGTCGGACACCTTGGCGGCGCGCTCGGTGGGGGCCGCCTTCGAGGTCTTCCCGGCGGATGCCCGACCCTTGGCCCCGGCCTGCGCGGCGGCGCCCGTGGCGGCGGGGCGCACCGGTGCCTTGTCGGTCGGGGTCTCCTCGACCGTCTCGGCGTCGTCGGGCGTGTCACCGGCGGCCGCCACAGCCTTCTTTGCGGTGATCTTGCTCAGCGGGGAGGGACGTGGCACGCCACTGGTGCTCATGCTCATGAGGCCTCGTCACGGTCGATGTATTCAGGGCTTGCCCGGGGGTATGGGCAGACAATCCTTAGCCTCGGACCGCCGCCAGGATCAGGAGTCTACCTCGATAGCATGGACGGGTGACTCCAGCCGACCTCGCTGCCGCAGTCCTGGCCGCGGTGCGCTCAGTCTTAGCTGAGCGTGGCCTCGACCTCGGGCTGTTGAGTGAGCAGCCTACGGCGGTGGAGCGGCCACGCAACCCCGAGCACGGCGACTACGCCTCGACGCTGGCCCTGCAACTGGCCAGGAAGGTCGCGATTCCGTCCCGGGAGCTGGCCGCGGCGGTGGCGGAACACCTCGCCCAACAGCCCGGTGTGAAGTCCGTCGACGTGGCTGGGCCAGGGTTCCTCAACATCCGGCTCGACGCGGCCGCAGCTGGCTCGCTGGCTCGCGTCGTTGTCATGGAGGGTGCCCGGTACGGGCATTCCAACGTTCTGCACGGCCAGACGATCAACCTCGAGTTCGTCTCGGCCAACCCCACCGGTCCCATCCACCTCGGGCACACCCGGTGGGCGGCCGTCGGCGACTCGCTGCGGCGCATCCTCGCTGCGGCCGGGGCGCGCGTGGCCAGCGAGCACTATGTCAACGATACCGGAGCTCAATTCGACCGGTTCACCCGCTCGATCATCGCGGCGGCGAGGCGGGAGCCCGCGCCCGAAGATGGTTACCCCGGCGAGTACGTGACCGAGATCGCACAGCAGATCGTCGCCGACCATCCCGAGCTGCTCCGCCTGCCCGCGGACGAGGCGTACGAGCGCTTCGCCGCCGAGAGTTACCGGCACATGCTGGCCGAGATGCGGGCGAGCCTCGAGCGGTTCGGCGTCCAGTTCGACGTGTGGTTCTCCGAAAGGTCGCTACACGAGGGCGGCGCGGTCGACCATGCTCTGGACGAGTTGCGCCGGCAGGGTCATGTGTACGAGGCCGGCGGCGCGATCTGGTTACGCACCACCGACTTCGGCGATGACAAGGACCGCGTGCTGATCCGCAGCAACGGCGAGAAGACGTATTTCGCCGCCGACGCGGCGTACTACATCAACAAGCGTGAACGCGACTTCGAGAAATGCATCTACCTGCTCGGCGCTGACCACCACGGGTACGTCAACCGGCTCAAGGCGATCGCGGCCTGCGCCGGCGACAACCCCGAGTTCAACATCGAGATCCTTATTGGACAGTTGGTGAGCCTGGTCCGCGGCGGACAGCCGGTGCGCCTCGCGAAGCGGGCCGGTACGTTGGTCACGCTCGACGAGCTGGTCGACGCGGTCGGGGTGGACGCGGCCCGGTACGCCCTCGCGCGGTCGTCGGCCGACTCGCCATTGACCCTCGACCTCGACGAGATCACCCGCAACTCCAACGACAACCCGGTCCACTATGTACGGTACGCGCATGCCCGCATCGCGTCTCTGATGCGCAATGCCGCCGACGTGGGCATCGGCTTGGGCGACACTTTCGACCCGTCGCTGTTGAGCCATGAGCGGGAGACCGACCTGCTCAAGGCTCTCGGCGACTTCCCGGCTGTGGTGGCCACCGCCGCCGAGCTGCGCGAGCCCCACCGGATAGCCCGCTACCTCGAGGATCTCGCCGGTGCGTACCACCGCTTCTATGACGCCTGCCGCGTGCTTCCCGTCGGCGACGAGGCGCGGGACCGGGCCGCGATGGAGTTGACGACTGCCCGGCTCTGGCTGGTTCAGGCGTCGCAGGTCGTGCTCGCCAACGGTCTCGCGCTGCTGGGCGTCTCCGCTCCTGAGCGTATGTAAGGTGTGACATGCGAGCGCGAGGAGTGAGCTTGCGAGCCCCGGTCGCGAGCGTGAGGGGTGAGCACAGCGAGCCCCGCAATCGGGAGCAGGCGCGAGCTCAGCCGCGAGCAAAAGGGCTGACACATGCGGGCGCATGAGGCCGGTGCGCTACACGGCGACATCGGCACCCGCGGGCCGACCTGGCTTCGTACCCCCGAGGACATCAACGCGCTGTTGCCCGCCCTGTGGCCGTCCACTGTGGAGCGAGGTGGCGACGGCGCGCTGCGCGTGGGCGGCCTCGACGTGCGGAGGCTCGCCACCGAGTTCGGTACCCCCGCGTACCTGCTCGACGAGGCCGACCTCCGGGCGAGGGCACGCGAGTTCGCGGCGGCGTTCAACGGTTGGGACGTGTACTACGCCGGGAAAGCCTTGTGCGCCAAGGCGGTCATCCGGACCGTCGCGGAGGAAGGGCTCAACCTCGACGTCTGTACCGGCGGTGAGCTTGCGACGGCGCTGGCCGCGGGAATGCCGCCGGAACGGATCGGCATGCACGGTAACAACAAGTCGGTCGAGGAACTCACCCGGGCCGTCGACGCGGGGGTCGGCCGCATCGTGCTCGACTCGGTCACCGAGATCGATCGGTTGACCAGGATTGCCCGCGACCGGGAGGTCGCCCCGCGGGTACTGATCCGAGTGACCGTAGGGGTCGAGGCGCACACGCACGAGTTCATCGCCACGGCCCACGAGGACCAGAAGTTCGGCTTCTCCCTGACCAGCGGGGCCGCGTATGCCGCGGCGGCCCGGGTCCTGGACGAGGGTGCGCTCGAACTCGTCGGACTGCACTCGCACATCGGTTCGCAGATCTTCGACACCAGCGGGTTCGAGGTGGCCGCCCGACGGGTGCTCGGTCTGCACGCTCGCATCGGCGACGCATACGGGTTGGAGCTGCCCGAGCTCGACCTGGGCGGCGGGTTCGGCATGGCGTACACGTCCCAGGCCGCCCCGTCGCCCCCGACCGATCTCGCCAAGGGCATGCGCAAGATCGTTGAGGACGAGTGCGAGGTGCTCGGGTTGCGCGTGCCCCGTCTCGCGGTCGAACCCGGCCGAGCGATCGTGGGGCCGGCGGTGTTCACCCTGTACCGAGTGGGGACGGTCAAGGACGTGGACGGCATCCGGCTCTACCTAAGCGTCGACGGCGGGATGAGCGACAACATCCGTCCGGCCCTCTACGGTGCGGCGTATTCGGCGACCCTGGCCGGGCGCGCATCCGCGGCCCCGCCGGCGCTGGCCCGCGTGGTGGGAAAGCATTGCGAGGCGGGGGACATCGTCGTCAAGGATGAGTTCCTGCCGGCCGACGTCCGGCCGGGAGATCTGCTCGCGGTGCCGGGCACCGGCGCGTACTGCCGGAGCATGGCGAGCAACTACAACCACGTGCCGCGGCCTCCCGTCATCGCAGTGGCCGACGGCGCGGCGCGAGTGATCATACGGCGGGAGACCGAGGATGACCTCCTCGCTCTGGATGTGGGGTAGGTCGTGTCGGAATCAGTTCGGGTGGCCCTGCTCGGCTGCGGCGTCGTGGGCGGCGAAGTGGTCCGGCTCCTGCATGAGCAGGCGCAGGATCTCACCGCGCGGATAGGCGCTCCCATCGAGCTGGTGGGGATCGCGGTACGCCGGCCTGGCCGCGCCCGCGCGCTGCCGGTTGACCCGTCCCTCTTCACGACCGACGCCCTCGGTCTGGTCAAGCGCGACGATGTCGACGTTGTGGTCGAGGTGGTCGGTGGGATCGATCCGGCCCGGACGTGGTTGGTCGAGGCGTTGCACGGCGGTAAGAGCGTGGTCACCGCGAACAAGGCGCTGCTGGCCGAGGACGGCGCGGCCCTGCACGACGCGGCGGCCGACGGCCAGGCCGACCTCTACTACGAAGCCGCGGTGGCCGGAGCGATCCCGCTGCTGCGGCCCCTGCGCGAGTCGTTGCACGGTGACCAGATCACGCGGGTCACCGGCATCGTCAACGGTACGACCAACTACATATTGTCCAATATGGACTCGACCGGCGCCAGCTTCCAGGACGCGCTGGAGCAGGCGACCGCACTGGGTTACGCCGAGGCCGACCCGACCGCCGACCTGGAGGGGTTCGACGCCGCGGCCAAGGCGGCGATCCTCGCCTCGCTCGCCTTCCACACGAGGGTCACCGCCGCCGATGTCCACCGCGAGGGCATTACCGAGGTGACGGCGGGCGACATCGCCTCGGCCCGAGCGATGGGCTGTACGATAAAACTGCTCTGCATAGCGTCCTGTGTGGACAGTTCGGTCTCCGTCCGGGTTCACCCGGCGATGATCCCGCGCACCCACCCACTGGCCGGCGTCGGTGACGCGTTCAATGCCGTCTTCGTCGAGGCGCGCGCCGCCGGCCAGCTCATGTTCTACGGTCGCGGGGCCGGGGGCGCTCCGAGTGCCAGCGCGGTGATCGGAGACATCGTGGCGGTCTCCCGCAACCGTCTGGCCGGTGTACGCGCGGCCACCGAGTCGACGTACGCCGCCCTGCCGATCCGGCCGATGGGCGACGTGATGACCCGCTATCACATCTCGCTCGACGTCGATGACCGGGCGGGCGTACTGGCCTCGGTCGCCGGAGTATTCGCCAAGCGCGACGTAAGTATCCAGACCGTACGCCAGGAAGGCCGGGCCGACGACGCGGTACTCGTCGTCGTCACCCACGCCGCGACCGACTCGGCGCTATCGTCCACAGTGGATGACCTGCAGGCGCTCGATGTCGTCCGCGCTGTCGCGAGTGTCATGCGGGTCGAGGGGGACTAGCGGTATGTGGTGGCGCGGTCTGATCGAGAGGTACCGCGACCGGCTACCGGTGACGGACAAGACGCCCGTGATCACCCTGTACGAGGGCAACACGCCGCTCCTGCCGGCGCCCGAGCTCTCCGCGCGTACCGGCTGCGCCGTCTACCTCAAGGTGGAGGGGGCCAATCCCACCGGATCGTTCAAGGACCGCGGGATGACCGTGGCGGTTTCCAAGGCCGTCGAGGCGGGCTCGAAGGCGATCATCTGTGCCTCTACCGGTAACACCTCGGCGTCGGCCGCCGCGTACGCCGCCCGGGCCGGCCTCACCTGCGCCGTACTGATTCCGGCTGGGAAGATCGCGACCGGAAAGATGGCTCAGGCGCTCATCCACGGCGCCCGCCCGTTGCAGGTGGCTGGAAACTTCGACGACTGCCTGTCGCTCGCGGCCAAGCTCGCCCTCGACTACCCGGTCGCGTTGGTCAACTCGGTCAACCCCGACCGCCTCCACGGCCAGAAGACGGCCGCATACGAGATCGTCGAGGCGCTCGGTGACGCTCCGGAGATCCACTGCCTGCCGGTGGGTAACGCCGGCAACATCAGCGCCTACTGGATGGGCTACCTCGAGGAGCACGCCGCCGGCACCGCCACCCGGCTGCCGCGGATGTTCGGCTTCCAGGCCAGCGGGGCGGCGCCGATCGTCCGCGGTGAGGTGGTCGCCGAGCCGATGACCATCGCGACCGCCATCCGGATCGGTAACCCGGCCTCATGGACCAAGGCATTGGACGCCCGTAACGCATCGGGCGGTGTGATCAGAGCGGTGACCGACCGGGAGATCCTCTCCGCCTACCGGATGCTGGCCCGGACGGTCGGCGTCTTCGTCGAGCTGGGCAGCGCGGCGAGTGTGGCCGGGCTGCTCGCCACCGCGGCCGACGGCACGCTGCCGCGAGGGTCCACTGTGGTCTGTACCGTCACCGGCCACGGCCTCAAGGACCCGGAGTGGGCCATCTCTACCGCACCGCCGCCGCTGGCCATACCCAACGACGTCCTGGCCGCGGCGCGGGCGCTCGACCTCACCTGACAAGCCGGCGCCGGCTGGTACGGACGCCGGTGTATGCAGAAAGCGATAGTAAACTTTCCGGGCACCCGCGGGGTAAGGTTCCCGTACGTGGCGCCCACTGCATCGGTCCTTACTCGCAATCGTGATTTCCGCTACCTGTTCCTGGCCGAGCTGGTGGTCTTCGGCGGTGACTGGTTCGCCCTGATCCCGCTGATCTCCTTGCTGGAGAAGGTGACCGGCAGTGGGCTGCCCGGGTCGCTGGCGCTGGCCGCGGATACCGCCGTCAATGCGTTGGTGCTCCCGTTCGCAGGCGCGCTCGCGGACCGACGCAACCGGCGCACCATCATGGTCGCGGCAAACGCGGCCACCTTCGCCGCCATCGCGGTGTTGTTCGCGGTCGGAATCCCCGGGCTCTACTGGATCGGTCCGGTGGCCATCGGCCTTGCCGCGGCCGGTAAGGCCTTCTACTCGCCGGCGGCCGGCGCGGCGTTGCCGAACGTCGTCGACCCACCCGACCTCGCCGCCGCCAACGCGCTCGGCGGGAGCGCGTGGGGGACCATGCTCGTAGTCGGCGCGTCCCTGGGCGGCGCGCTCAACTCAGTGCTCGGCCCGTACGTCTGCTTCGGCGTCGACCTGGTATGCCTGGCCGCCGCGGCGGTCATCGTGCTGCGGGTACGCCGGCCGATGCAGGCGCCGCGTGACGCCACGGGCTCGTACACGCCGCCGCTGCGCGCCATCGCCGATGCGCTGCGCTACATTCGCGCTCACCCTCGGGTGCTCTCGTTGGTGACCGTCAAGTCGGCGGTGGGCATGGGCAACGGTGTGCTGGCGGTCTTCCCGATCCTCGCGACCGTGGTCTACGGTCTCAACTCCTTCGCCACTGGGCTGCTCTTCGCGGCCCGCGGGTTCGGGGCGCTCATCGGACCGTTGCTGCTACGCCGGGTCCTGCTGCACCGATCGTGGCTGCTGCCCGGGCTGGCCATCTCGATGTCGGGCTACGGTCTCGCGTACCTCGGCGTCGCCGTTTCGCCGTGGTTCGGCCTGGTCCTTCTGCTCGTGGTCCTCGCCCACGTCGCCGGCGGCGGGAACTGGACGATGTCGAACTACGCACTTCAGACCGAGGTGCCGGACGAACTGCGCGGCCGGGTCTTCGCCACCGACATGATGATCGCTACCCTGGCGATCTCGGTCAGCACGCTCTTCGTCGGATCCATCGTCGACCATGTGAACCCCCGAGTTCCGGTCGCCATCTGCGGCGCCATCACCTTGACGTACGGGATCACGTGGCGCCTCGCCACGCGGCGACTGATGCGTGGGGCTACCACCGGATTGACTCCGAGTGTTAGCGTGATGATATCACCCCGATAGCAAGGGAGCTTCGATGCAAAGGCGCCTTCCGGGTCTCCGGTTTCCTCGTGCTCGTCCTTGCCCTCGCCGCGGAGTGTCTCGATGCGGGTATGCAACTTCGAGTCCAACAAGCTGAAGGTCTCCGACTCCGACGGAAACCCGGTCGAGATCGCCGCTGTCGTGGTCTACAAGGTGGTCGACTCGGCCCGAGCTGTCTTCGCCGTCGACGACCACGTCCAGTACCTGTCTCTTATACACATCTGACGCTGCCGACGACTCCGTATTAGTGTAG
>JBKPDY010000002.1:0-24654 GCA_046728155.1 Actinomycetota bacterium | reverse complement strand
CTGCCGGCATCATATCCACATACTGGGAATCGATCGCATGATCGCTGTAAGAGCATCAGAAACGCCACCACGCGTCGTTTCTCGTGTCGGAACAGCGATCTTCAACCCGGCCTATCCCAGGATATGAGAGACAACACCTCCGTCACCTAGCTCCGGGCGTCGATCTCGGAACGGCCCACCGGGACGCACCATTCGCGATACTGCAACAGGCTCCGGGTCGTCACGTGTCGTGCGTGGACGACGATCTTCACGACCACACGGCGGGGGAGCGCGAGCAAGTCGCCGCCGCTAGCGTCCGTTCCCGCTGTCCGGGTCGAGACAGCTCATGCCACTATCCGGCCTGACGTCGGACAATCCAGGTGGCCGATCATCGCTTGCGGTGCCGGCACGAGACAGTGGTGCAGCAATCCATTCGTCGACGGGAGCCATCATGGCCTACGTTCAGCTCTCCCCCGACGGCCCTCAGGCCGTCGAGCTGTACGAGAAGGATCGGGCGAGTCTTGGATACGTCCCCAACTACACGAAGGCGCTCGCTTGGCGACCGGAGGTATACCGGGCCTGGCAGCACCTCAACGGAGCGATCAAGGAGAGCATGGACCTTCGGCGGTATGAGCTCGCCACTCTTGCGGCGGCTCGCCGGCTCAGGTCCAGCTACTGTGCGCTCGCCCACGGCAAAGTGCTGCGTGACCGATTTCTGGCCGCGGAGCAGGTGCGCGATGCGGTCCTCGACCATCACGACGCCGGCCTCGACCCGGTGGACGTGGCTGTCATGGACTTCGCCGACAAAGTAGCCGGCGAGTGCGCTGACATCACTGAGGACGACGTCGAGGCGTTGCGTCGCGTGGGGCTATCCGACGAGGAGATCGTCGATGTCGCGCTGGCCGCCGCGGCTCGGTGCTTCTTCAGCACGGTTCTCGAGGCGCTAGGGGTTCAGCCGGATGCCGCCTACGCCGAGTCCCTCGAGACGGATCTTCGCGAGGCGTTGACCGTGGGCCGGCCGATAGCCGACGCCTGACAAATCCGGCTGCGTACCTTACCCGGCGACCGCATTCGTAACCGGCTCAGAACTCGCGACAGAGCCCACGGTCGGCTCGACCGTCGCCGGCACACGACCGTCCTGCGCCGGTGTGAGTCGGCGCCGGAGCCAAAGCGCCATGGCGGCCGCTACCAGACTTCCCCCGACGACGAGTTCGAGCCACAGTGCGCCGTGCCCGCCGCCGATGAGCGGACCCGCGGTCGCCGGGCCGATGATGCCACTGAGACCGAAGATCATCGACGCGAGGGCATTGTACCGTCCGCGCAGATCATTCGGGGCAAGGGCGTTCGTGATGGTTGGCAGGATCGGCGTCATCATGGTCTCTCCAATGGCGAAGATGACCCCGAAGGCGATCACCGCGATAGCCGCTACCTGCGGTCGGGCATGAGCGCCGGCCACTCCCGCCAAGCCCAGCGAGCTCCACGCAACGGCGAACATCACGCCAGCGAGGGCCAGGGCCCGGGTTCGGCTACGGCCGTCGAGCCAGCGAAGGACGAAGAGCTGGCACACCACGATGACAGTCGTGTTGCCGGCGAACGACCACGCGATGACCCGAGGCGGGACGCGCGCGACCTCCGTGGCGAAAGCCGTGAAGCCGACCTCGATCTGGGCGTACCCGACGGTCGCTAGAACAAGCCCGAACAAGAAGAACGCGACGAATGCCCGGTCGCGGAGTACCCGGCCGTAGCCGCCGTGTCCGGAACCCTTTGGCGCTGAGTCCGATATGGACAGTTGTGGTGGGGACGGCCGGCCGACGTGCGGCAGGCTCAACAGGATCGCCGCCGGGACGAGGAAAGTAGCAGCGTTGGCGAGGTAGAGCACCTGGAAGGTCCCCGGCCGGGTTACATCGACGAACGTACTAGCGATCATGCCGCCGACGCCGAAGCCGAAGTTCAGCAAGGCGAAGGCGAAGCCGAACGTCTTCTGCCGTTCGGACTCCGTCACGAGCGAAGCCAGGATGGTATCGTCCGCGGCCCAGAGGGCCGCACCCGAGAGGCCGGTCGCCGTCAACGCCGATACCGCCGTCCAGAGACTGTCCACAAAGGCCAGTGACGCCGTACCGGCGCTCATGACGAGGGTGAGACTGAGGGTCACTCGACGCGCTCCCAGCCGGTCGATCAAAGTGCCCGCGAGCGGCGAGAACGCGAGGCCGATCGCGCCGGTCCACGCGACGAGCAAGCCGACTTGCGCGGCCGGCAGTCCCCGTACCTGAGTCAAGTAGACGAGAAGGAAAGGGAGCGTGAGGCCGGTCCCGACCGATAGGAAGACCGTCCCCATGAGGATACGGCGGGCGTCCCGGCCGGCCGGGAGTGCGGCTCGTATCATGCCGCGAGTCTGCCCGCCGGGTACGACAACATGCGACTCGATTTCGACTGGGGCAATAAGAGTCCGTTATGAGGGACCCGGGAAGTCCGAGTCGGCGCAGGAGTTCAGGCCGGGCTCAGGCAGGCGAACCTCGTCCTGTTGTTCTCCGACAGGGTGACCGACGGCTGGCTGGTGTCCCCGCACTCGCTCTCGTTATCGACCACCTTGGTGATGCGGTACGCCCCGCTGGTCGAGCAGTCGACGATCGTCGCTGACTTGTCGCTGCCTTCCTTGACGCATGCACCGACGACGAACTGGTTGTTGCTGTTGGCGAGCTTCAGGCCCACGTATCCCCCGATGGCGACCACGACGATCACAGCCACGGCGATCACCGCGATCGTGACGCCTTTGCGTGACTTCTTCGGCGGCTCCCCCTGCTGTTCGACGTAGGGCCAGCCGCCGGTCGGCGTCATCTTGTCCCGCGAACCGCGGCTCGGCTCGGGCTGGCCGTACGCCTGGCCCGGGTGGCCGCCCGGGCCGGGGCCAGGATATCCGGCGCCGGGGTTTGGGAGACCGCCGTGTGGCCCACCGCCGTGGCCTCCGCCAGGGGCGTGACCGTAGGTCGGCCCCGCCGGCGACGAGCCATAACCGGCGCCAGGGTTACCCGTTGGCGGACTGAACGTGGCACCGCTCGATTGACCGTACACATTGGACTGTGCAGCGTAGCCTTGCGGTGGGGCGCCGAAGCCGGTCGGTGGCGACGAAGACGCGGGCGGGACCGAAGCGGACGCACCGACGCGCGCCGAGCCGGCTGGCCCGGCTGGCGCCTGGCCAAACTGCGGCGTGCCGTGGCCGTACGGCCCAGCGCCCTGGCCGTACTGCCCAGCCCCCTGGCCGAACTGCCCCGACTGCCCAGGCCCCTGGCCCAACTGCCCCGTGCCCTGGCCGTACTGCCCAGCCCCCTGGCCGAACTGCCCCGACTGCCCAGGCCCCTGGCCCAACTGACCGGTACCCTGGCCGTACTGCCCAGTGCCCTGGCCGAATTGCCCCGACTGCCCAGGCCCCTGGCCCAACTCCCCAGGCCCCTGGCCGAACTCCCCGGTACCCTGCCCAAACTGCCCAGGTCCTTGCCCAAACTGCCCCGCGCCGTGGCCTTGCCCGGACTGCGCCCCGCCCTGACCGTACGGGCCTGTTCCCGGTCCAGAAGGGCCTACGCCCGGCCCAGCCTGCGCCGCGCCGGTCGGCTCAGATCCGTACGTCGACGGCGGTACCGGCACCGATGCGGAGGCTGAGAATCGTGGCGTGCCTGGGTTGGTCCGATCCCCATCCGCCGGCGGTTCTACGGGTGGGTAAGGAGCCTCGGACATGGGGTGCCTCCTCGTCGTACCGGACGTGCAACACCGTACCCGGCCAGCGCATACGTCGACGACCCGGCGGCGTCGCCACCGGGCCGTCAGCAGAGAAGGGGCTTGAAGTAGGTGTGTTACTCGTCCCGGGTCACGATCTCGAGGAGCTCCTTGCGCATCGAGGCGGACGGCGCCTCGCGCATGGCCCTGTCGATCGCGCGGTGACGACGGTTCATCGAGCGGCGCTGCCGCATTCGCTCCATCATCGTGGTCATACCTACATTAGACCTCGCAGCAGGCATCGGCTGCCAACGATTAACAGGTGATCTCGGACACGTAGCTAGGATCCTTCGGTCAGCCGGCCGCCGTGCATCAGCTCCAGCCGAGCAGGCTCGCCGCCGGATCGGTGATCATCGCCCCCACGTCCCGCAGGAACATGGAGCCGAGCTCGCCGTCGATGACGCGATGATCGAACGACAGGCCCAACGTGGTGACCTGGCGCGGCCGCACCTTGCCCTTGTGTACCCACGGCAGCTCCCGCACAGCGCCGAGGGCGAGGATCGCCGACTCCCCCGGTGGCAGGATCGGCGTACCGGTGTCGATGCCGAATACACCGACATTGGTGATTGTGAATGTGCCCCCGGACATGTCCGCGGGCGCCGTCCGTCCTTCCTTCGCCGTCGTCACGAGCGCGGTCAGCGCGTCGGCGAGTTCGCGCAGCGAGAGCCGGCCGGCGTCCTTGATGTTCGGCACGATCAGACCCCTCGGGGTCGCGGCGGCGATGCCGAGATTCACGTACCCCTTGACTACGATCTCGCCTGTCTCACCGGACCAGGTCGAGTTGACCATCGGATACCTGGCGATGCCGAGCAGAACCGCCCGGGCCACGAGAAGCAACGGCGATACCCGTACGCCTTGCCAGTCGGGCAGACCACGTAGCCGGTCCAGCGTCCGCATCCCCCTGGTCACGTCGGTCGTGAGGAACTCCGTCACATGGGGTGCCGTGAACGCCGAGGCGACCATGTTCTCGGCGGTCAGCTTGCGTACGCCCCGGACGGGGATCCGCTGCTCACGATCGGGCCCGAAGACGGGGGCGGCTGCGGGGGCCGGCTCGGTAACCACGGCCCCGGCCGACTGTACGTCCTCGCGGGTGATGGAGCCGGCCGGACCGGTCCCGTTCACCGTGGTCAGATCGACACCGAGGTCCCGGGCGAGCTTGCGCACAGGTGGCTTGGCCAGCGGCTGCGCGCGGGACGGCGCCATGCCTGTCTCTGGCGCGGCGACCGTCTCCGGCGCCGTGTCCATCTCTGGCGCGGCGACCGTGTCCGTCTCTGGCGCGGCGACCGTATCCGTGTCAATAGGGGCACCCTGCTGTACCCCGGACGCCAATAGGGTGCCGCTGCTTGCATCTGCCCCGGTGGCCTTGCGCGGCCGGCGGGTCGCCGTGGTGAGCTTCGGCCCGTATCCGACCAGCACCGCCGTCCGGCCGCCCGGAGCCGGACCGCCGATCATGCCCGGCTCGATGGCTCCCTCGGCCGGCGCGACCTCGACCGCGGCGAGCGACTCGGCGGAGGGCTCAGGCAGGTGTCCCGCGGTCGGATCGGTGTCGATCGCGATGATCGGAGTACCGACCTCGACGGTCGTGCCCTCGGCATGGAAGATCTTCGTGATCCGCCCGGCCCACTTCGCCGGGATCTCGACCGCAGCCTTGGCCGTCTCGACCTCCACGATCGGCTGGTTGAGCGCGACCGTGTCACCCTCTGCGACCAGCCAGCGGAGGATCTCACCCTCGGTGAGACCCTCACCGAGGTCAGGCAACGGAAACTCTCGTACCCGTGACACCCGCGTCACCACCCGAACGAGCGGTCGACGGCGTCGAGTACGCGGTCCAGATCGGGAAGGTACTCCTCCTCCAGCCGCGAAGCCGGATAAGGAACATCGAAGCCGGTGACCCGCAGCACCGGTGCCTCCAGGGAGTAGAAGCACTCCTCGGTTACCCGAGCGGCGACCTCGGCCGCGAGGCCCACATTGGACGGTGCCTCGTGCACGACCACCAGTCGACCGGTACGCCTGACCGATTCGTACACCGGGGCCAGGTCGAGCGGGGAGAGCGTTCGCAGGTCGATCACCTCGAGCTCACGTCCCTCGCCGGCCGCCGCCGTGGCCGCGTCCAGGATCGTCTTCACCATCGGCCCGTAGGCGACCAGCGTGGCGTCCGACCCCCGGCGGAGCACGCGCGAGGCGAAGAGCGGGTACGCGTCCTGGTGACCGACGCTCGTGTCGACCTCGCCCTTCTCCCAGTACCGCCGCTTCGGCTCGAGGAAGATGACCGGGTCGTCGACGGCGACGGACTGCTGGATCATCGTGTACGCGTCGGCCGGGTTCGAGCAGGCGACGACCTTGAGCCCGGCCGTGTGGGCGAAGTAGGCCTCCGGAGACTCGGAGTGGTGCTCGACCGCGCCGATGCCGCCACCGAACGGTATCCGGATGACGATCGGCACCCGTAGATTGCCACCGGACCGGTAGTGCATCTTGGCGACCTGCGAGACGATCTGGTCGAAGCCGGGATAGACGAAACCGTCGAACTGGATCTCGCAGACCGGCCGGTACCCCCGGATGGCCAGACCGACGGCGGTCCCGATGATGCCCGACTCGGCCAGCGGGGTGTCGATGACGCGCTGCTCGCCGAAGTCCTTCTGGAGGCCGTCGGTGATCCGGAAGACGCCGCCCAGCTTGCCGACGTCCTCACCCATGATCACAACTTTGGGATCGTCCTCCAGTGCCTTGCGGAGTCCTTCGTTGAGCGCCTTGCCAATGGTGAGCGTGGTCATCAGTGGCCTCCCGCGAACGAGCTGAGATACGTGGCTAAGTGTTCGCGCTGCTCGTCCAGTTCGGGCGAGCCGGTCGGGTACACGTTGTCGAAGAGGGTCAGCGGCTCAGGGTCGGGCATCGACAGCACCCGCTCCCGCAGGCTCACCGCCTCGCGTGCGGCCTCGTCCTCGACCCCGCCGAAGAAGGCGTCATCCGCCGCGCCGGTGCTCTCCAGGAGCGCGCGCAGCCGCTTGATCGGATCCTTGGCCTGCCAGGCCTCGACTTCGGAGGCGATCCGGTAGCGCGTCGGGTCGTCCGACGTGGTGTGCGCCCCCATGCGGTATGTATACGCCTCGATGAGGGTCGGGCCCTGGCCGTGCCGTGCATCGTCGAGCGCCTTGCGGGTCACCGCGTAGCAGGCGAGGACGTCGTTGCCGTCCACCCGCACGCCGGGAAAGCCGAAGCCGGACGCCCGGCGGAACAACGGCACCCGCGTCTGCCGCTCTGACGGCTCGGAAATGGCGTACTGGTTGTTCTGGCAGAAGAACACGATCGGTGAGTTGAACACGCTCGCCCAGACGAAGGCCTCGTTGACGTCTCCCTGGGCGCTCGCCCCGTCGCCGAAGTACGCGATGACGGCCTCGGAGTCGTCGTTGCCGACCTTGCCGTCCATGGCCACGCCCATCGCGTAACCGGTCGCGTGCAAGGTCTGGGCTCCGATCACGATCGTGTACATGTTGAACTTGAACTCGTTCGGATCCCAGCCGCCCTGGTCGACCCCCCGGAACAGGCCGAGCGGCATGATCGGGTCGATGCCACGGCAGTAGAGGACGCCGTGCTCGCGGTACGTGGGAAAGGCCATGTCCTGGCGGCGTAGCGCCCTCCCCGACCCCACCTGGGCGGCTTCCTGGCCGAGCAGGCTCGCCCAGATGCCAAGCTCGCCCTGGCGTTGCAGCGCGGTCGCCTCGGCGTCCAGTTTCCGGATGACGACAAGGTCGCGGTACAACCCGCGCAGCTCGTCGTCGCTGAAATCCACGCTGTAGTCCGGGTGTTCGACGCGCTCCCCGTCCGGGGTCAGCAGCTGTACGAACTGTGATTCCGCCATTGCCGCGGAGAAACGCGCGTCGGCGGTCGGCCCGGCGACCGTGACACCTTGTCGGGCGCCATCGACCTTCGCCATCCCAACTCTCCCTGTCGTCATGTGCCCGGCTGCGGGGGTGTCCATGACCGGGCAGTGCCTCAAGCTCCGGCCGGCCCCATGATGAGGGCCGCCGGCGCGGGAGCTGGCTCGGGGGACCCAACCGCAGGGTGTGCGGTCGTGGCGACCTCGATGCCGCCGTTCCAGCATGTCAGAAGAGACGGCGCAGGACACATCCCGGTTGGCCTGTTCCTGGATGACCCCGACCGCGGCCGCTATCCCGGTGCGCGCCCACCGGCCAGTGGTCTCCCGGTGGCGATGATCTACCGGCGCGGCGTCACCGCGATCAGAACCTCGGGGCCGCGTCGGTCCAGGATCTCCCCCGCGGCATACGTGCCGAGCAGAGCGGCGCCCAACCCGTAGCCGACCCCGAACACCAGCACGAACCAGGAGCCGAGCGTGCTCTCCCCGAACACGTACGCGGCGAAAATTACCGGGAGACTGAGCACGAGCGTGCCGACCATCGCGGCCAGGGCGAGCATCCCCTTCGCGCTGCCGGAGGCGCTGTTCAGGGCGAACGGGTTGGAGCTGTCCGGCAGGGCGTAGGGCGCCATGACCGATACGAATCCGGCCGTGGCGATCGCAGCACCGAATGCCCCACAGAGCATCCCAAAACCGGCAGGAACCTGTGCGCCGTGACCGGTAACCACACTGACGATGACCACGACCAGCACAAGCACCGGCAGGGCTACGGCCGTCACCGCAAGTGCGCGCGCCCGTAGCTCGACGCGGCCGGGTACCTGGCTGAGCAGTTGCGTCGCGTAGGCACTTGCGTCGAAGGCGAACTGGTTCGCGAGCATCATCCCGCCCATGGTCCCGCACATGCTGACAGCGAAGCTGAACGGGAGTACGGCTACGCCCGCCCTGGCCGGCCCGGAGACCACATTCAATGCGATCGGGACGACGGCCGAGGCGGTGAGGATCGAAACGAGGCTGGAGCGACGCCGTGGGTCACGCCACCAGAATCTGGACTCCCGTGCCACGATCGCCGCGAACCGGCCCGGTCGGGCTATCCCGCGCAGCGGCGCCGGCAACAGGCTCCGTACCGAACTGCTCCCGTTCGCCGACTGGACCTTGACCGTGCCGCCCGAGTTCAGACCGATCATGGCTGACTCAATGGTGTGCGACCACCACCACAGCAGCAGCCCAATGGTCGTCACACCGAGCATCAGCCTCGCTAGCGCCGAAAGCCACGCTCCCGTCGCCAGGTCGAAGGCGATGGCGTACGGCGCGCCGAGCGGCGTCCAGCTGACCACCCGGGCCAGCGGTAACGCGCCTGGGACGCTGCCGCCGGCCATTCGCGACGAGATCACCAACTGCAGCGGACCGATCGACGATGCCAACAACGCGATCAGCACCGCGGCCAGGTCGCGTACCCGCCGCGACCGCAGCAACGAGGCGAACGCACTGGTGACGGCCCGACTGGCGACGACTCCGGTGCAGAGTCCGAGCAGGACACCGATCGCCGCGCCGATCGCTGCCGGCCCGCCAGACCGCAGCCCGGAGGCGAGTACCAGGCCGGCCGTCGCCACCAGGGTGATTGCCGGTGGGACGCCGATGAAGGCCGCGGCCAACATCCCCCTTGCGAGCGTCATCCGCCTGATCGGTAGCAGGGCGAACCGCGCCGGATCCAGCGACTCGTCGACGCCGAAGAACAGCAGTGGCACCAGCGTCCACGCGAGGACGAATCCGCCGCCGCCGAGCACCGCGACCACGAACGCCCCGTCCCGCGACGCGAACCCGCTCGCGGCGAAGGCGAGGAAGAGGAGTGCCGCGACGACCAATCCCACCAGGATCGACACGAGGTACGAAACGATTCGCCACGTCTGCCCGCGCAGGCCGTTGCGCAGGACTCGGAGCTTCAGCCGCGCGAAGTCCCGGACACCGGGTTGCCGTGGCGTGACCGCAGGCGCCGTGCTCACAGCCATGACAGCTCCTGGCCGGTTGCGGTCCGGCCGCCCACGACGGCGACGAACACCTCCTCCAGATCGCGCCCCCCGCGTACCACATCGAGCGTGCCCACGGCACGGATCAGGCCGTCGTTCATGATCGCCACGTGCGTGCAGAGCTTCTCGACCACCTCCATCACGTGGCTCGAGAAGACGACGGTCCCGCCGCCCCGTACGTACCGGTGCAGGATGTCTCTGATCAGGGCGGCCGAGACGGGGTCGACCGCCTCGAACGGTTCGTCGAGTACGAGCAACCGGGGCGCATGCAGCAGAGCGCAGGCCAGGCCGATCTTCTTCTTCATCCCGGCCGAGTAGTCCACCACCAGGGTGTTGCCGGCGTCGGCGAGACCGAGCACGTCGAGCAGATCCCGAGCGCGGCGGTCCACCTCGTCGACGTTCATGCCGCGCAACAGTCCGTTGTAGGCGAGCAGCTCAGAGCCGGTGAGCCGATCGAACATACGGACACCGTCGGGGAGCACGCCGAGCAACCGCTTCGCCCGCACCGGATCGGACCAGACGTCGTGCCCGAGCACGTACGCGTGGCCGGCTGTCGGTCGCAGCAGGCCCACCGCCATCGACAGGATCGTCGTCTTGCCGGCGCCATTGGGACCGAGCAGACCGAAGAAGGAACCAGGAACGACATCCAGATCGACGCCGGCCACCGCCAGCTTCCTGTCGAACCGTTTCACCAGACCGCGCAGGGCAAGCGCCGGCGGGTATCCGTTCGGCGTGTCCTGGGTCACGCGGTAGACGGTACCCGTGTCGTGTCCCCAGCTTTGCGCGCACATGTCCGGTCGTCCGCGGACCGCACGGACGCCTGGGTCACTGGGAGTCCCCTATCACCGACCCGACGTTCCCCAGCCGCGCCGTGCGCCGATGGCTGCGCGCTAGAAGGCGCCCTTTCGGGCGAAGACCACGGCGACCGTACGCCACATGATGACGAGGTCGAACGCGAGCGACCAGTTGTCCACGTAGTAGAGGTCGAGCCGGACGGAGTCGTCCCACGACAACTCCGACCGGCCGGAGACCTGCCACAGGCCGGTGATCCCCGGCCTCACCAGCAGCCGCCTGCGTACGTCGCCCAGGAAGTCCCCGTCATCGGCCGGGAGCGGGCGTGGGCCGACCAGGGACATCTCCCCGGTCAATACATTGATCAACTGGGGCAGCTCGTCGATGGAGGTCCGGCGCAGGAATCGCCCTATCGGAGTGATCCGCGGGTCGTCGCGCATCTTGAATAGCAGCCCGTCGCTTTCGTTCTGGTCGACCAGGTGGGCCAGCCGCTCTTCGGCATCGGTGTACATGGTCCGGAACTTCCAGACCTGGAATGTCTGACCTTCGCGGCCCACCCGGGTCTGCCGGAAGTACGCCGGTCCCCGATCGGAGACCCGGATCAGTACGCAGACCACTACGAACAGCGGCAGCAGCAGGATCAGCAGGATCAGGGCGACGAGCCGGTCGATGACGTTCTTGACGAGCCACCCCACGCCGGAGACCTTGGGCTCCTCGACATGCAGCAGCGGCAGCCCTTCGACCGGACGGATGTGTACCCGCGGGCCGGCGATATCGGTCAGCTGTGGTGCCACGACCAGATCGATCCCGCTGCCCTCGATCTGCCACGCCAGTCGCCGCAGTTCGCCCGGCTCGGCACTGGCCGACCCGCAGACGGCGATCATGTCGGCGCCGATCTCACGGACCACTGCGAGCGCTTCGCGGCCGGTGTAGACCGGCACCGGTGATTGGGCTCCCCGGCCCGCGGCGTAACCCTCGGTCAACAGGATGCCGACCGGCACGAGACCGGCGCCCGGCGCGCGGGTGACCGCGGTCAGCACGTCCTTGGCCTCGTTGTAGGAGCCGACCAGCAGGACACGGTGCACAGCCCGGCCGCGGCCGCGGGCCATGACAAGCGCGCGCCGGGCCAACGAGCGTCCCAGCATCTGATAGGTCAGCCCGAGCAGCAGCGTCGTACCGACAGTGAGCCGGGACGGCGAGAACTGGGTCGAGAAGACAAGGAAGGAGACGATTGCGGTGACGGTCAACGAAGCTTGGAACACGCGCTTGAACTCGTCCGTCCCGATGCCCAGGTAGCGACGGTCGTAGGCGCCATGACCCCAGAGGACGAGCACCCAGGTCAGCGGCAGGATCACGAAAGCGACCAGGTAGAAGAGCTGGGGCGCACGCTGGAATCCGGCGTCAGCCTGACTGAAGTAGCTCACCGCGGTGAAGCTCGCCGCCGCGGTAGCCAGGAAGTCGAGTCCGACCAGCGCGATGCTGTAGCCCCGGTGCCACGTCGAGGCCCGGCGGACCGAGCGGTACCAGGACGAGCGTGGGACGCCGTTGTTGCGCCGCAGTGCGGGGCCGTCGGTCTCCTGGTGCCCCGATCCAGGGGCGAGGGTGGCGCCGATACGGTGCCGGCCCCGCTTCGGGGCGTCCGTCACCGTGGGCTGGAGACCTGTCGTCACCTGAGGTGTGCCCTCCCCGCCACGTCGGAGATCATCGACTTCGCCTGCTGGAGTTACGTGTGGCCTGTGCCACACGGGCGGCGGGGCGACACGGCGGTCATAGCACACGGAGTGTGCCACGGCTCATCGCACACGGAGTGTGCCACGCCAGCCTTGCACACAGTCTGCCATGACGGCCATGAACGCACGGTGGGCGTGGACCTCTTTGCACACTCAGCGCGCTCTGACCGTTATGCCCATTCGGTAAGGACCGACCGTCCTGCCAGCCGCGCGGCCGACACTAACGGCATGGGCTTAGCACTGTCGAGACGATGAGCCGGATACGCACCGTAGCGACTCACCGCAGGAGTTTCGACATCCGTCGGTCGGCCAACGGCTTGCCACCGGTCTGGCAGCGCGGGCAGTACTGGAGGCTGGAGTCGGCGAACGACACCTCGCGGATCGTCTCGCCACAATCGGGGCAGGGCATACCGGTACGGGCGTGCACCGCCATTCCAGAGCGCTTCTCCCCCTTGAGGCTGGACGCGTGCTGACCCACCGACCGGGCCACGGCGTCCTTCAGCTCCTCCTGCGTGGCCGCGTAGAGCGCCGCCATCTGGACATCGGTCAACCGATCCGTGACCGCGAACGGCGAGAGCCGTGCCCGGTGGATGACCTCGTCGGAGTATGCGTTGCCAATACCGGCGAGCACCTCCTGGTCGGTCAGCACCCCCTTCAGCTGGCCCCGACGGCTGCGGATGCGCGCGGCGAAGGTCTCGGCGTCGGCGGTCAGTGCGTCCGGCCCTAGCTTGGCCACACCCGGGACGAGCTTCGGGTTGCTGACCAGATAGACCGCGAGCTTCTTCTGCGTGCCCTGCTCGGTGAGGTCGAAGCCGGCGCCGTCATCGAGCCGGACCCGCAGCGCGATCGGTCCCTTGCCCGGCTTGAGCGGGGTGGCTGTGACGGCTTCGCGGTAGTGCAGCCAGCCGGCTCGGGCCAGATGGACGATGAGGTGCAGGTCGCCGACCACGAGGTCGAGGAACTTCCCGAACCGTCCGGCGCCGGTGACCTCCCGGCCATGTAGCGCGGACGGCGGCGGGTCGAACGTCTTCAGCGCGCTGATCGCGGCCACGTCGACCCGCTGGATGTGGTGACCGACGACACGCTCCCGCAGATCCGCGGCGAGCGCCTCGACCTCCGGCAACTCGGGCACGGGCCCACGGTACCTTCTGTCATACCTGCTCGCCTCCGCGCTCGCTCCGCACCGACCACCCCGGACCGGGCCCGGCGGCCCTCGATGCTCACTCGCTGTCGGCTCGGTCAAACGGATGGAGGCTCATCGCGTGAAAGTGGTTGTCGCGCACAACCGGTACGCCTCGGGGCAGCCGTCCGGCGAGAACACGGTGGTGGACCAGGAGATCGCGCAGCTAATGGCGGCGGGCGTGGATGTCGTACCGCTACTGCGCTCCTCGGACGAGATCGCCACCATGCCGGTGGCGCGCCGGCTACTGCTGCCGCTGTCCCCGCTCTACGCCGGCCGTACCCAGCACGAGCTGCGTGCCCTGCTCCGCGATCACCGCCCCGACGTGCTGCACCTGCACAACCCGTACCCGCTGCTGTCTCCATGGGTGGTTCGCACCGCGCAGGCCGAGGGCGTGCCCGTGGTGCACACCGTCCACAACTACCGGCAGGTCTGTGCCAGCGGCATCTTCTTCCGGGATGGGCACGTGTGTACCGACTGTGTGGGCCGCGGTTTCCCCACGCCGGCGGTGGTGCACGCCTGCTACCGCGGATCGCGGGCGCAGAGCGCGGTAATGGCAACCACCCTCGCCGCCCACCGGGGCACGTGGCACCGGGTCGACCGGTACATCGCGCTGACCGACGCGATCGCCGAGCACCTGGTCCGGTACGGGATCGACCCCGAACGCATCGTCGTCAAGCCCAACTCCTCCCCCGACCCCGGCCCGCCGGACCCGATCGGCGACGGTTTCCTGCAGCTCGGCCGGCTGGTCGAGGAGAAGGGGGTCGGTCTTCTTCTCGATTCCTGGCGACGCCATCCGGTCGGGTCGCTCGGACCGCTGCGGATCGCCGGCGACGGGCCGATGCGGGCCATCGTCGAGGCGGCGGCGGCCGCGCGGGACGACATCGAGTTCCTCGGCCCGCTGGACCGCGCCGGCGTGCGGGCGGCGCTTCGCGACTCGGCGGTCGTGCTCGCGCCGTCGTTATGGGCCGATGTGCTGCCGACCGTGGTCGTCGAGGCGCTGGCCTCCGGTCGACCCGTCCTCGGCACGGATCTCGGCGGCATCCCGTATCTGGTCGGCGACGCGGGCTGGACCGTATCGGCGACCCCACAGGCTCTCGCCGACGGCTTGGCCACGGCCCGCAGGGAGGCGATCCGTCTCGCCGACGTCGCGCGGCGGCGGTACGAGACCACGTTCCACCCGGACGTGGTGACGGCCCGGCTCGTAAGCGTCTACAAAGGACTCACTGTTGCGGTCGGGCGGTGAAGAGGATGCTCGCTAGCAGGAACGCTCCGTTGACGGCGGTGAACGCCCAGAGCACGACAACAGTCCACTGTGGAATGATGGCGAGCACCAGCCCGGCGAAGAGGACCACGGCGCCGTAGTCGCGGACCAACTTCACCGTACGGACCAGGGGCGCGCGCGACGGTACCATGCTCGCCGCGGCGGGACCGGCCTGCATCACGGACGTGACGAGGTTGACCATCCAGGTGCCGGCGAACGCCGCGACCAGCCATGTCGGCGTTCCCGGCCGGTACGCCACGGCCACGGCGCTCAACGCGGTCACTAGGCCGATCTGGGCCGCCACGTCGCAGAGCACGTCGAGCCGCGCGCCCGCGGGCGACGTCCGGTCGGTGACCCGGGCGAGCTGGCCGTCGGCGCAGTCGAGGGCGTACGCCACCTGCCAGACGACGAGGGCCGGCAGCCCGAGCGCCCAGCCCGGGACGGTGCCGGCCGCAGCCCGCGGGGCCAGCACGACGACCGTCGCCGATGTGGCCAGGCAGAGCCCGAGGTTGACCAGCGTGAGGACCGCGGGCGCGAGACCGAGTCGGTTGCCGCCGTACGCGAGGAGGGCGCCGAGCCGCTGGGACACTGCTTCGCTGTAGAGGCCACCACCCCGGTTGACGGCGTAGAAGTCACGCGGGCGAGGTTCAGCCAAGGTGGTCACGGAGGGCACCGGCGTAGTCTGCCAGTCGCCGTTCGATCTCCACAGTGGAGAGGTCGAGGTGCTCGAGGATCGTGTACCGGTCGGGCCGGGTGGCCGGAGCGTGCGCGACCGCGGCGGCGAACTGCCCGACGGTCAGCCCCAGTTCGCCAGGGGTCACCGGCAGCCCATGCCGGTGCAGGCACGAAGCGAGTTGGGCGAAACGCTCGAAGTCCTCGCGCAGGTACGTGCAGAAGAGGGCACCCAGCCCAACCTGCTCGCCATGGGAGCCGGTGCCCGGGTACAGGCGGTCGATCGCGTGCGAGATCTCGTGGCAGCCCCCGCTGGCCGGCCGCGACGAACCGCAGACGGCCATCGAGATACCGCCGAGGATGAGCGCCTCGGCGAGCGTCGTCAGGAACCCGTCCTCGCTGATCTTGCCGGGATGGTTGACGAGTGCCTCCGCGCCCGTCCGGGCCAGCGTGACGGCCAGGCCGTCGATCAGCTCGCCGCGTTCGCGGTGGGCCAGCTCCCAGTCCGCGACGGCGTTGAGATTGCTCACGGCGTCGCCGATTCCGGCCTGGGTCTGCCGATCCGGGCCGTTCTCGACGAAGTCCAGGTCGACCACGATCGCGATCGGGGGGGTGTGAACCCCGTACGAACCCGTGCCGCCCTCGTGGGTCAGCGACGCAATCGGCGAAGCGATCCCGTCGTTGGCGAGACTGGTCGCCACCGAGACCATCGGGATCGCATACCGGGAAGCCGCGTACTTCGCCGTATCGATGGTCTTGCCGCCGCCGATGCCGACCACCGCGTCGTACGAACGGTGGCGCAGCTTCTCGCCCAGCTCGAGCGCGGCCTCGATGCTGCCGCCCGACACCGTGAACACGTCGGCCCGATCGAGTCCGGGGCGTACCAGGTCGACGATCCGCTCGCCCTGACCGGGGCCCACGACCACCGCCACGTCGCCACCCGCCGAGATGTGACCGTCGGCGAGGATGACGCCGAGGCTCGCGATTGCGCCCCGCCGCACGTCGATCGTGAGCGGTGTCGCCACCATGCGGGCTAGCAGCGGCACGCGATCTCCCGCGCTCGGGTCAGGTCCGCGTGGTCGTCGACCTCGACCCACTCCACGTCGCCGATGGTCGCCACCCGGACGTCTCCGCCCCGGTCGGCCAACTCCTGGAAGCCGTCCTCGTAGTACAGGTGAGGGTCGCGGCGCCACGTGGTCTCCAGCGCGTCGGCCAGCTTCGCCGCTTCCGACGCCTCGATCAGGGTGGCGCCGATGTACTCCCCGAAGGCCGCCGCCGGCTCCATCGCCTTGGAGATGCGGGTGAGCCGCCCGGCCGCGTCAACGGTCACCTTCATCTCCTCGTGAGCCAGGCTCTTGATCGCGTCGACCGCCAGCAGGACACCCGGTCCGCGGGCGCCGAGCAGGGTCTTCTCAACACTCACCGGGTGCACGGTGTCTCCGTTGACGAGGAGGGCACCATACGCGAACCGGTCCCGGGCCAGCCACAGCGAGTACGCGTTGTTCCACTCCTCGGCCCGCTCGTTGTGGATGAGGTCCAGCCGGACGGCATACGCCTTCTCCAGCCTGGCCTGCCGCTCCCGCACCGCCTCGGCGCCGTAACCCACCACGACGACGACCTCGGTGAGGTCGACCGCGGCAAGGTTGCGCAGGGCGATGTCGAGGATAGTGGTCTCGCCGTCCACCGGTACGAGCGCCTTGGGCAGCCCGTCCGTGTGGGGTCGAAGCCGCCTCCCGGCCCCCGCGGCCAGCACCAGACCGATCACGTGCGCCAGCGTATCCGGTCTGCAGACCCGGCCGACCTGGTGATACAGGACTTGGACAGACGAACAGTATTGAAGAGTTCCACCTTCGACGAGACCATATCCGTACCGTTGCGTTCCAAGGGGTGATAGACGATGCAGGTGCGAGACGCGATGAGCACGATCGTCCTCGTGGTCGGACCGGATCACACGATCCGGCAGACCGCGCAGCTGATGTCCGCTCGCAGGGTCGGCTCGGCCGTCGTGGTCGACCCCGAGGGCTCCGGCGTCGGCATCATCACCGAACGCGACATCCTCAACGTCATCGGGGGTGGCGGCGATCCGGATGCCGAACGGACCTCAGCCCACATCACCCGCGATGTCGTCTACGCCGGGCCGACCTGGACACTCGCGGAGGCCGCCGCGGCCATGGTTCGCGGGGGCTTTCGCCACCTCGTCGTCGTCGAGGGGGACGAGGTACTGGGCATCATCTCGGTGCGGGACATTCTGCGCATCTGGTCGGAGCAGCCGGCGCCGGCCGGCTGACCCCGCGGGCTCGTTGCTCCGGACAGCTTCCTCACTCATTTGTGCAAGCCGGCGTCCGAAAAGCGGGAGCCTGACCGGAGGCCCGGGCAACGCGAGCGCTACCGCGGTCGGCCGTACCCTGAGATCGGGCCGACCTCTTCCATCACCGTCATCCGGACGTTGTCGCCCGGCGCGGGCGCCTGCATCACCTTGTCGTTGCCTTCGTAGATGGCCACGTGATGGGTGTCGCTGTAATAGAAGACGAGATCGCCGACCTGGAGGTTGGTCCGGCTGACCGACGGTATGGACAGTCGCTGGGACAGCGCGTTGTGCGGTAGGTAGACGCCGATCGAGGCCCAGGCGGCGAGGGTCAGCCCCGAGCAGTCGTAGCTGCTGGGACCCGCGGCGGCCCATACGTACGGTTTCCCGGCCTGTTTGCACGCGAACAGAGCTGCCTTGTAGCCGTTGGTCGGGGCGTACTGCGAAGGGCAGGGCCAGGGCCGATAGGAGCCGGTGGCGCCGCTCGCCCCGTACGCCTGCAGCCGCAACCGCTGCAGCTGGTCGATCTTGGCCAGGATAGCCGTCTTCTGCTTCGCCAGATCGGCATCCTGCTGGGCCAGCTTGGACACCAACGCGTCGATCGGCGCCTTCTGCGCGTCGTACTTCTGTTGTAGCGCGGCGACCCCGGAGACCTGGCGCTCCTGCTCACGGGCCATCACGTCGAGGAACATCAGCTGATCGGCGAATACGCCGGGGGACCCGGCCGAGATGAGCGCGTTGAAGGTATCCGCACCCTGGCCCCGGTACGCCTCGGCGGCCAGGAACCCGACGCGGATCTGGCCGAGCTCGACCTGCATCCGCAGCGGCGCGATCTTCCGCTCGAGGGCCCCCTGCTGCGCCTTGTTCTTGAGGTACTGGTCGTGGATGCTGTTGTACTTCTCAACCATCGGCTCGGCCTGCTGCCAGATCTGGGCGATCTGGGCCTCGATCTGGGCGACCGTCGGCCCGGCGTGCGCGGCATCCACCGGCAGCACGCCGACCAGAAGCGTCGCGACGACGCCGACGACCAGTACCCGCAGCTGGATGCGGAGTGGTCTGTGCACTCGTGTGGGATCCACCCGCGCGCGACTCCTTCTTCCATCACCGCCGACCGGGTTAGCTGACGGGTTCGGGCGGGAAGTGCGCCCTACCGCGGATCGTCCGCGGATTCACCCCATGTGGAGCCTGTTCGGATCCCCGGTTCGCCGGAGGGAAATGCGGCCCTACCTGAGGGCCACGGTCCAACGATTAGGCGGCGTCCGACTGCGGTCGGGGGTCGACCGTGGGTCAGCCGGACGATCCACAACCTTAGGGGCGGGATGTCCGGCAATCAAGGCAGACGCGCAGATGATCGACGAGATTAAGTCAATGCAGGTCAGAATGCCACAGCAGGTACTGAGGTTGTTGCATATCGTGACGACACATCGCCCGAAGACCGCCCCGCCCGATTTTCCGTACAACCGTGCAGCGTGACTGCGTGTCTGTACGGAAACGATCTCCACGACGTTGATGGCGACTGTACAAACCAGAACAATTGAACCGTCGTCAGGTGGGGAGAGTTTGCACCACGGCGAGCAGGTCATGCAGGGTCAACAGGCCCAGCGGCGTACGGCCCTCGCTCACCAGCACGATGTGCCGACGGTCGCGGCGCATCGCGATCAGCAGGTCGGCGAGCACGCGATCAGGTGTGACCACGCCGAGTGGACGGACCAGCGCCGGATCGATCGGCCGTCGCCGGGCATCTGCCGTCAGCCCGATCACGTCCTTGACATGGACGAACCCGATCACCCGACGGCTGGCGCGCTGGACGACCGGGAACCGTGACCGGCCGGTCCGGGTGGCGAGTGCCTCCAGGTCGGCCGGCGAGACAGCATCCGGCACCGTGGTGACGTCCAGCCAGGGCCGCATCGCATCCGCCGCGGTCCGGCTCTGCAATGCCAACGCGCCGCTGATCCGGGCGTGCTCCTCCGGGTCGAGCAGTCCCTCCATCCGCG
The DNA here is from genome assembly GCA_046728155.1 of Actinomycetota bacterium. Lineage (GTDB taxonomy): Bacteria > Actinomycetota > Actinomycetes > Mycobacteriales > Micromonosporaceae > CAWDLX01. Next base: position 5,075 of record JBKPDY010000002.1, on the reverse strand, counting down.
ACTGTGTGGCGAGGCTCGCCAACTCCTCGACCGTATAGACGGTCTTCACTGCATCGGTGGCCTCGATCCGGAAGCGGCGAAGTACGCTCCTGGAGGCCCAGGTCTCCGCGGCCAGCAGCGGCTTGGTCACGATGCAGAAGGCCAGCATCGGTGGGCCCAGCCAGACGACCGCCCGTTCGGGGCCGGCCAGGGCCAGGTTCTTCGGGACCATCTCCCCGATGACCGTGTGCAGGTACACGACGATGCCCAGGGCCAGGATCAGGGCCACGAGGTGGACCATCGACTCCGGCAGGCCGATCGCCATGAAGGGCGGTTCGAGTAAGTGGGCGAGTGCCGGCTCCGCCAGCGCCCCTAGGCCGAGCGAGCAGATCGTGATGCCGAGCTGTGCCCCCGCGATCATCAACGGGATCTGGCTCATCGCCCGAAGCGCGGCCCGGGCCCGCGCACTCGTGCCGGCGAGCGGCTCCACGACGGTCCGCCGGGACGCGATCAGCGAGAACTCGCCGCCGACGAAGAAGGCGTTACCTAGCAGCAGGAGGATCGTGAGCGCGACCTTACCCACGGTCGGCCTCCACCGGCGCGGTGACGCGCACCTGTTCGATCCGGCGCCGTTCGACCTCGAGCACCGTGAACTCCCAGCCTTCGAACATGATGGACTCGCCGGCGACCGGAATGTGACCGAGCTGTGCCATGAGGAAGCCGGCCAGCGTCTCGTACGGACCTTCCCGGAGCCGGAACCCGGTCAGCTCGGCGAGCTCGTCAGAACGGAGCACGCCGTCCACGAGCCACGTGTGCTCCTCGCGGGGGACCGTTACCGTCGCGTTGTCGTCCGCGTCGTGGACCGGCAGGGTGACGTCGACCAGGCTCGGCTCGACTGCGTCATGCTCATCGGCGATCTCACCGACGAGTTCCTCTACCAGGTCCTCGATGGTCACCACCCCGTCGGTCCCGCCGTACTCGTCCACGACGATGGCGAGGTCCTGCCCGGCCGCCTGCAGCGAGGCCAGAACGCCGTCGAGGTCGAGCGACTCAGGGACGAAGACCGCCTCCCGGGCCACCCGCCGGACCGGCGTGACCGACCGCTCCCCCTCCGTCACGCCGAGCAGGTCGATCAGGCCGGCGACGCCGATGATCTCGTCCAGGCTCTCGACGTACACCGGGAACCGGCTGTTGCCGGTGAGCGTGACCTTCTCGATCACTGCCTGCACGGGCTCGAACGCGGGTACGCCGACCACGTCGACACGCGGGGTCATGGCCTCCGCAGCCCGCTTCTCGCCGAACCGGATGGTGCGCCGGAGCAGGAGCGCGGTCTCCTCCGAAACGGTCCCCGCCTTGGCCGAGTACGCCGCCAACAGGCCCAGCTCCTCCGGTGAGCGGGCACTGGCCAGCTCCTCCTGCGGCTCGACGCCGAGTCGGCGCACGACCCAGTTCGCCGAACCGTTGAGCAAGCGGATGAGCCAGCTGAACGCTGCCGAGAAGAGCAGCATCGGTCGGGCGGTGAACCACGCGGTGGGCATCGGCCGGGCGATCGCGGCGTTCTTCGGTACCAGCTCACCGAAGAGCATCGAGAAGAGTGTGGCGACGATGAGCGCGAGCGCATGCGCCACACCACCGCGGGCGCCGCCGAGGAAGCCGAGCAACGGCCGGATCAGCGACGCCAGCGCGGGTTCGGCGAGGAAACCCGTGAGCAGTGCGCTGATCGTGATGCCCAGCTGGGCCCCGGACAGCTGGAAGGATAGCCCGCGCAGGGCCCGACGGACGGTCCGTGCCGTCTGGTCCCCGGCCCCGACCAGCTGGTCCACTGCGGCGCGGTCGACGGTGACGAGCGAGAACTCGGCCGCAACGAAGAACGCGTTGGCGCCGGTGAGTGCGACGAACGCGAGTAACGGCAACAGCGTGGCCAGTAGTCCGACGTCGATGATCCCCTCACCCCGACGCAGATTGTTCCATCCCCTTGGGCCGCGGTCGTCCGGGCCGTGGCCGGCGACCGGCTAGGGTTACGCGGACGGCTTGACCGCGCGGAGCAGTACCGTAGCCACGTCCACCACCTCTACCTCGTCGGCGGCTTCGCCAGTGGACTTCTTGGCGGTGACGCCGTCGGAGAGCATGGTCAGGCAGAACGGGCATGCCGCGGCGACGGTACGGGCGCCGGTCGAGATGGCCTCCTCTACCCGCTCGATGTTGACCCGCTTGCCGATGCGCTCCTCCATCCACATCCGGGCCCCGCCGGCGCCGCAGCAGAAGGAACGCTCCGCGAAGCGGTCCATCTCGACGAAGCCGAGACCGTTCGCGCTCGGTGGTGACGGGATGCCCCGGTCGGTGCCCGCGGCCGCGAGAGCGTCACGCGGCTCTCCTGCGCCGTCCCCGACCACTGCGCCCAGGAGCTCCCGCGGGGGGGTGAAGATCCGGTTGTGCCGGCCGAGGTAACACGGGTCGTGGTAGGTGACCCCGCCCTCAATGGGCTGGACCGGTGTCAGCTTGCCGCTGCCGACCAGCTCGGCCAGCAACTGGGTATGGTGAACGACCTCAAAGCGCCCGCCGAGCTGCGGGTACTCGTTGGCGAGCGTATTGAAGCAGTGGGCGCAGGTCGCGACGATCTTCTTGGTCGGCCGGTCGGCGAACCTCTCGTTGAGCGTCTCGACGTTCTGCTGGGCCAGCATCTGGTACACGAACTCGTTGCCCATCCTGCGGGCCGGATCACCGGTACAGGTCTCGCCCTCACCGAGGATGGCAAAGCTGACGCCGGCCTCGTGCAACAGCGTGGCCACCGCGCGCGAGGTCTTCTTCGCCCCGTCGTCGAACGCGCCGGCGCAGCCCACCCAGAACAGGTAATCCCACTCACCGCCCTCGGTTGCCCTCGAAACCTCGAAGTTGAGTCCCTTCGTCCAGTCGGCTCTCGTATTCGGCGGGGCACCCCACGGGTTGCCCTTGCCCTCGAGGTTGCGCAGCATCACGCCGGCCTCGGACGGGAAGTTGGACTCCACCAGTACCTGGTAGCGCCGCATATCGACGATGTGGTCGACGTGCTCGATGTCAACCGGGCACTGCTCGACACACGCCCCGCACGTAGTGCATGACCAGAGCACGTCCGGATCGATGACGCCGCCCTGCTCGGCGGTGCCGACCAGTGGCCGCACGGCCTGCTCGGGGCCTGATCCCGTGATCCGGCCGAAGCCCGACTCCGGTACGCCGTGCGGATGAACCTCGGTCTTCAAGGTCACCGAGCCTTCAGCCGGTGGCCGGAGGCCGCCAATGAGGTAGGGCGCCTTCGCGAACAGGTGATCGCGCAGATCCATGATCACAAGCTTGGGCGACAGCGGCTTGCCGGTGTTCCAGGCCGGGCACTGGGACTGGCACCGACCACACTCGGTGCACGTCGCGAAGTCGAGCATCCCCTTCCAGGTGAAATCTTCGATCTTTCCGCGGCCGAAGATGTCGTCCTCACCAGGGTCTTCGAAGTCGACCGGCTTGCCGCCGGATTCGATCGGGAGCAGCGGACCCAGGCCCTGCGGCACCCGCTTGGTCGCGACGTTGATGGGGGCCAGCGCGATGTGCAGGTGCTTGGAGTACGTGATGAACACCAGGAACACCATGATCACAACGATCTGCGCCAGAACGAAGACCGTCTCGATCACGTCGTTCGGGCCCGCTCCCAGCGGTGCCAGCGCCTTGGCGACCAACCACGACGCGAAGGTCCACGGACTGTGGTCGTACGGAAAGACGCCCGTGTTGACCTGCGCGCCGCGGTAGAGCAGCAGGGTCAGGATGACCAGGAAGATCATCCCGAGGATCCGCCACGCCGGCCCGGTGTGCGACCCGTAGAACCGTGACCCGCGGTCCAACCGCTCCGGTGCCTGACGGATCCGCAGCACCGTGAAGGTGGCGAGCCCGGCGAGCACCGCCGCGGCGAAGAGATCCTCAAAGAACCCGAGCACCGTCCAGCGGCCGATCAGCGGGATGGCGAAGTTCCGGTCAAAGATCGCGCCGTAAGCCTCGATAATCGTCAGACCGAGGATGACGAAGCCCCAGAACGTGAAGGCGTGCGCGAGTCCTGGTATCGACCAGCGCAGCAACCGCCGCTGGCCGAACACCTCTGCAACCTCGGCTTTCAGTCGCTGACCGACACCATCGAGCCGGCCGGTCGCGGGCTGCCCCGAGGAGATCAGCCGGTACAGCCACCACGCCCGGCGCCCTGCTACGGCGAACGCGATCGCCGTGGCACCGAGGCCGATGACCAAGCGGAGCACCATCGAGGTCTTCCCTTCGTGCGCCGGTCGGGCCAGACAGCGATGTTACCAAGCAGTAACGTGTTGGTAAGGACGCCGACTTATGCAAGAGCGTCAGCAATCCTCCGGCGGTGGCAAACGGGTCAGCGCCAGCGGGAAAGCAGCGCGATCGCCACGACCATCGCACCGAACCCGATGGCAAGGTTCCAGTATCCGAGGTTGTACAGGAACAGGAACGAGTCCCCCAGGTCGAGCCACTGGCTGGTGAGGTAGTAGGTGACCAGCCACACGATCGCGAAAACGATGAAGGCCACGGCGGTGACCGGAACCCAGGTCGGGCTCGGCTTGCGCCGCACCGCGGCTGTGGTCTGCGGCCGCAGCTCAGCCGGCGGCGTGTAGACCTTCTTCTTCCGTACGGACGACTTCGGCACCGTGCACTCCTGATCGGACTCCGAGCTGCCATGATTCGTCGGTCGCCGGCCGCGACCCGAATAATGGTCGGTGCAAGCGTAGCCACATGCCGGACGAGTGTGCAGGAGGGGGCGAGTGCCCGAGCCGACAGCGAGCGAGCATCGCAGTGCCGCCAGGCCCGAGGAGCGCAGCGAGCGCGGAGGCGAGGCGGAATGACCGAGCCGACAGCGAGCGAGCATCGCAGGGCCGCCAGGCCCGAGCCGGGGCCCCCGCGGAGACGTGGAGCGCAGCGAAGCGTCTTCGTGGGGTGGCAGGTGCGCAGCGAGCGCGGAGGCGAGGCGGAATGACCGAGCCGACAGCGAGCGAGCATCGCAGGGCCGCCAGGCCCGAGCCGGGGCGCCCGCGGAGACGTGGAGCGCAGCGAAGCGTCTTCGTGGG
>JBKPDY010000001.1:0-23593 GCA_046728155.1 Actinomycetota bacterium | reverse complement strand
ATTCCTCACCGGCCAGCGCATCCTTCTGGTCGACGATGTCCTAGCCACGGGCGGGACCGCGCGCGCCGGCGTGAGCCTGGTAGAGCAGGCCGGGGGGTCGGTGGTCGGCATCAGCGTCATCCTGGAACTGAGCTTCCTGCCCGGGCGCGAGGCCCTAGCCGGGTACCCCCTGCACGCCCTGCTCACGGTCTGAAGCAGCACTCGGAGCCGGTAAGTCTCACCGTCTACTGGAGAGTGAGCCACACCACCCGAAGGTCACCTCGCGATCGGTCGGGGGATCATTGCGGCGTGTGCGCGTAGCATTGTCGTCTCGGGCGGCTGAGCTCTCGGGCCGCTGAGTTCTAGGCGGCTGAGATGAGGCCGCCAGGGGCAGGATCCCCGAGGCAGGGGTGAGGAGCGACCGGTGTCCAGCGACCTACCGGTACGAACCGGCGAACGCGACGGCAACGTGTCCGTGGTGGCCGACGAAGACCCGCGCGAAGCCCGTATGGGCGACGTCGACGAGTCGACGACGGCTGCGCCCGAGGATGCCCCGACCGAGGTGGGCCAAGCCCAGGCCGACACGGCCGGTGGCCATTCGAACTTCGGGCTGGCCGGAGCCCCGACCGGTCGGCGGGTGCGAGCCCGGCTGGCGCGATTCAACGCGCCATGGCAGTCGCCGCAGATTCACGAGGTGCTTGAACCGTTGATCGCCACCCACCGGGCGACCCATCCCAAGGCCGACGCCAAGCTGCTTCAGCGCGCCTACGACGCGGCCGACCACTGGCACCGGGGGCAGTTCCGCAAGTCCGGCGACCCGTACATCACGCACCCGCTCGCGGTGGCCGCGATCCTGGCCAACATCGGTATGGACACGACGACGCTCGTGGCGGCCCTACTGCACGACACGATCGAGGACACGGAGTACACGCTCGACGCGATGCGGGAGGACTTCGGCGACGATGTCGTGCTGCTCGTCGACGGTGTCACCAAGCTCGACCGGGTCAAGCTGGGCGACGCGGCGAAGGCCGAGACCATCCGCAAGATGGTCGTGGCGATGGCGAAGGACCCCCGGGTACTCGTCATCAAGCTCGCCGACCGGCTTCACAATATGCGCACGCTGGCGTTCCTGCCGCAGCCGAAGCGGGAGCAGAAGGCCCGCGAGACCCTGGAGATCCTCGCCCCACTGGCCCACCGGCTGGGCATGAACACGATCAAGTGGGAGCTGGAGGACCTGGCGTTCGCCGCGCTCTACCCCAAGCGTCACGAGGAGATCAGCCGCCTGGTCAGCGAGCACGCCCCCCAGCGGGATGCCCTCCTCGGCAGCGTGACGCAGCGGGTCTCCGGCGATCTCAAGGGCTCCAAGATCAAGGCGGAGGTGACCGGCCGACCCAAGCACCTCTACTCCGTGTACCAGAAGATGATCGCGCGGGGCCGTGACTTCGGTGAGATCTACGACCTGGTCGGGGTACGGATTCTGGTCGACACCGTCCGCGACTGCTACGCGGCACTCGGGGTGATCCACGCCGGCTGGCAGCCGATTCCGGGCCGGTTCAAGGACTACATCGCGATGCCGAAGTTCAACATGTACCAGTCGTTGCACACCACGGTGATCGGTCCCAACGGCAAGCCGGTCGAGATGCAGATCCGTACCCACGCGATGCACCGCACCGCCGAGTACGGCATCGCGGCGCACTGGCGGTACAAGGAGACCAAGAACGCGGCGATCGTCGGCCCGCCGGCCCACATCGACGAGATGACGTGGCTGCGGCAGTTGCTGGACTGGCAACGCGAGGCGGCCGATCCGTCGGAGTTCCTCGACGCGCTCCGGTTCGACCTGTCCACGCAGGAGGTCTACGTCTTCACGCCCAAGGGCGACGTGATCGCGCTACCGAAGGACTCCACGCCGGTCGACTTCGCCTATGCCGTGCACACCGAGGTGGGGCACAAGTGCATCGGTGCCAAGGTCAACGGCAAGTTGGTGCCGCTGGAGAGCCGGCTGAGCAACGGCGACGTGATCGAGATCTTCACCTCGAAGTCGGAGGCCGCGAGCCCAACCCAGGACTGGCTCGGCTTCGTGCAGAGCCCTCGCGCCCGGACGAAGATCCGTCAGTTCTTCAACAAGGAGCGCCGCGAGGTCGCGATCGACGAGGGCAAGGACGCGATCGTCACCGCGATGCGCAAGCAGCGGCTGCCGCTGCAGCGCATGCTGACCTCCGATGCGTTGATGACGATCGCCCGCGAGCTCCACCTCGCCGACGTGGCCGCGCTCTACGCCGCCGTTGGAGAGAACCAGGTCTCGGCCCAGTCTGTCGTGTCCCGGCTGGTCAGCAGCATGGGCGGGGTCGAGGGGGCGACCGAGGACCTGGCCGAGACGGCCGTGCCGACACGCCGCCCCCGGACCACGTCCACGACGACACACGACCCGGGCGTCATCGTGCGTGGCGCGTCCGACATCTGGATCAAGCTGGCCCGCTGTTGTACCCCGGTCCCGGGCGACCCCATCTTCGGCTTCACCACCCGAAGCGGTGGGGTGAGCGTGCACCGTACGGACTGCACGAACGCCGCCGAGCTGCGCCAGCAGGCCGACCGGATGGTCAACGTCGAGTGGAAGCCCACGGCGGCGTCGATGTTCCTGGTAGCGATCCAGGTCGAGGCGCTGGACCGGCACAAGCTGCTCACCGACGTGACCCGGGCGCTCTCCGACGAGCGGGTCAACATCCTCTCAGCGACGGTTACCACCACCCGCGACCGCGTCGCGGTGAGCCGGTTCACCTTCGAGATGGCTGACCCGAAGCACCTCGGCCACCTACTGGCCGCCGTACGGAAGGTCGACGGCGTCTACGACGCCTACCGTGTCACTTCCGGCGCGTGAACCGCTCCCGCTGCTGTTACCGAACGATATGGGCACCCTGCTTTCACGAGGCCGTGGGCGTCGCTGAAGTCGAGACCGACCGGGAGGGCGAAGGGGTTGGGGACGGTGTAGGCGTCGGAGTCGCGCTGACTGGCCCGACCTCGACCGAGGTGAAGATCAGCGACGTCAGCGGGTGGCCGCCGCCGGCGCCGCCCTGCGCCGAGAAGGCCTGGTCGTCGCCACCGGCGGCGACCTTCTGGACGATGTCGAGTCCCTGGACCACGTGGCCCCACAGCGAGTAGTTGCCCGGCAACTGGCTGGTCTTGTAGACGAAGAAGAACTGGCTGCCGTTGGTGTTCGCCCCGCCGTTGGCCATCGCGACGTCGCCTTCGTGATAGGCGGGCAGCTTGTCCTTCGGCAGGTTCTCGTCCCCGAACTGGTAGCCCGGGCCACCCGAGCCGGTGCCGGTGGGGTCGCCGCACTGCAGGGCGAAGATGTCCGTCACCAGCCGGTGGCAGGACGCCTTGTACGGCGACGTCGCGGTATGGACGTAGAAGCCGGTCTTGGCCAGGTGGGCCATGCTCGCCGCGGTGCACGGCGTCTTCGACAGGTCCATCTCGATCTTGATGGCCCCCATGTTGGTGCCGATGGTCATGATCTGGTATCCGCTGCGGGGCGGGTTCGTGTCCGGCAAGGCCGCCGAGGCCGTTGCCGAGGAGGACCCACTGGCAGACGCGGCCGCGGTCGGCGTATGCGTCAGGGTCGCCGCCGCGGCACTCGCAGGCGCGCCGCTGGTAGGCGCGGCGCTCGTCGGCGACTCGGCTGGGTTGGTCGGGGCCGGGACGTAGGTGCACCCGCTGGGCGCCGCCACCCGCGTCGTGGGCGTGGACGAGCCGAGAGCCGTGACGATCCAGATGACCGCCCCGATCACGACGATGCCAGCCGCACTCGCCCCCAGAGCGGTCCGCACCAGACGCCGGCGGCGAGCCGCGGCCTCCAGGCGGGCCGCCATCTCGCGCTCGAGCCTCGCCCGGGCGGCGGCGCGCTGCCGGTTGTCGCGCGTGGAACTCATGTGCTGCTCCTCGTCGGTTGGGGGAATGGGCCGTCAGGACTGCGCGGCGGTGGTCGTGGCGGTCGCACTTGGGCTCTGGCTCGGCGAGGTCGACTCGGTCGGTGTGATCGCCGGGGCTACCGTCAGCGACTGGAACGTCAGCGTCGTCTTCGGCTTGCCCTCATGCGCGGGCTTGCCGTCCTGGCCCACCGCACCGGCCTGGACCACTTTGTTGATGATGTCCATGCCGCTGGTGACCGTCCCAATCAGCGTGTTCGCGTTGGAGAGGGACGAGTGGTTCCCGTAGACGATGTAGAACTGACTTCCGTTGGTGTTCGCACCGGTGTTGACGAGGATCACCTGGCCGGCGGTGTAGTACGTGGGCTCGCCGCCCGCCGATGAGCTCGCCGTCGGGGAAGCTGAGCTCGACGACCCGGGCGAGACCGGCGCGGGCGAGACCGGCTCCTGCGGTATGTACTCGTCGGCGAACTGGTAGGCCGGGCCGCCCGAGCCGTTGCTCTTGGGATCGCCGCACTGCAGCGTCTCCAGCTCCGTGCTGAGCGCGTTGCAGCTGCTGTTGCTGAAGAAACCCTTCGAACCCAGGTAGGTGAAGCTCGCCGCGGCGCAGGGTGCCTTGGCCAGATCGAGAGCTACGACGATGTTGCCCATGTTGGTCGCGATCGTCATCGCCTCGGTGCCGGTCGTCGCCTGACCGCTGGTGGGGGGCGTGCCCACGTCGACGACGTTCGGGTTGGTGGACGGGTCGATCGGGGTCCAGAGGCATCCACCCGCTTGGGGCTGGCTGCCCCCGCTGAAGGGCTTGAGCACGAACACCACGCCGAGCACGACGAGGATGAGCGCTACCGACGCACCGACGATCGCCTGGACCTGTCGACGCTGGCGGACCTTCTGCGCCTGCCGGGCGATCCGCCGCTCGGTCCGGGCCCGCTCGAACTTGCGCTGGCGATCGCGCTTGGACGCCACGTACGGCCCCTTCCTGATGCCCGAAATGCGTGGTTCGTGGTATGACACCGCCGGTCGGCCGCAGGGTGCGACACGCCGCAGACCCGCCAGAGTGTACGGGTATGGCCGTGCCAGATGGCGAGCGAGGTGAAGCAACCGTGACCCAACCCCCAGCTACGCTTCCAGGGCGGGTCGTAGCCGGCGAACCGCTGGGCACCGGCCGAAAGGAACGGCGAAAGTGCTGGTAACTGGCTTCCCATCCGACGCATTCGGCACCAACTGTTACGTCCTGGCGGCCGGGCCGGGCGAGCCGTGCGTGATCGTCGACCCGGGCGTCGGGGTGCTCAAGCAGCTCGATGCGGTGCTGGCCGAGCACCGGCTGTTGCCCGCCGCGGTGATGCTCACGCACGGCCACGTCGACCACACCTTCTCGGTCGCCCCGGTCTGCGGCGCCCGTGGTATCAGCGCCTACGTGCACCCGATGGATCGGGATCTGCTCGCCCATCCGGAGCGCGGCCTCTCCGCCGACGTGGTCTCCATCTTCGGCGGGCGGCTGCAGTACACCGAACCCGACGATGTGGTCGAACTGCCCGATGGCGGGGTGATCACTCTAGCGAGCCTGGAGATCACTGTTGACCACGCACCCGGCCACACCCGGGGCTCGGTGCTCTTCCGGCTGCCCGGTGCCGCGTCCACGGGGGAGGACATGTGCCTCTCCGGCGATGTCCTGTTCCGTGACTCGATCGGCCGGACCGACCTGCCCGGCGGGTCGATGGCGCAGATGTTCGCCAGCCTGCGCGACAAGATCCTGGTGTTGGACGACTCGACGGTGGTCCTGCCCGGGCACGGTCCGACCACCACGATCGGCCGCGAGCGCCTGCGCAACCCGTTCCTCCGCGAGGCGGCGGCCGGCGCGCTCGGCCGTACCGAAAAACTGCGTGGTCTGTGAGGACGCGACGCTGGTAGGCAGGCAGATATGAGTCGTATCACGCCCCTGAGCGGGTTCCCGGAGTGGCTGCCGGCGCAGCGGCTGGTCGAGCTGCGCGTGATCGACCAGCTGCGGGCGACGTTCGAGCTGCACGGGTTCACGTCGCTCGAGACGCGGGCCGTAGAGCCGCTCGACCAGTTGCTGCGCAAGGGCGAGACCTCCCAGGAGATCTACCTGTTGCGCCGGCTCCAGGCGGAGACCGCAGACGCTGGCGACGAGACCCTCGGGCTGCACTTCGACCTTACGGTGCCGTTCGCCCGGTACGTCGGGGAGAACGCCGGCAAGCTCGTGTTCCCGTTCCGGCGCTACCAGATCCAGAAGGCGTGGCGCGGAGAGCGCCCGCAGGTCGGACGCTACCGGGAGTTCACCCAGGCCGATATCGACGTGATCGACCGTGACACGCTGCCCGCCCACTACGAGGCGGAGATCCCGTTGGTCGTCGGGGAGGCGCTGGACCGGTTGCCGACGCCGCCGATCACGATCCTGGTCAACAACCGCCGGCTCTGCGAGGGCTACTACCGGGGTCTCGGGCTCGCCGATCCGGAGGCGGCGCTGCGCGCGATCGACAAGATCGACAAGATCGGCCCGGCCGCCGTGGCGGAGCTGCTGACCGAGACCGCGGGGGCGAATGACTCCCAAGCCAAGGCATGCCTCGCCCTGGCCGAGATCGAGACCGCGGATCTGTCGTTTGTGGACGCGGTCCGGGCTCTGGGCGTAGCTGACCCGCTGCTGGACCGGGGCCTGGCCGAACTCGTCGCACTCATGGAGACCGCCCGCGAGTACCGCCCCAACCGCGTCGTCGCCTCCCTGAAGATCGCCCGGGCCCTGAACTACTACACCGGTATGGTCTACGAGTCGCGCATGGCCGGGTTCGAGCGGTCCGGCTCGGTCTGCTCCGGCGGCCGGTACGACAACCTCGCGACCTCCGGCGCTGACAAGTATCCGGGGGTGGGCATCTCCGTCGGTGTCTCCCGCATGCTCGGCATCCTCTTCGGCGCCGACGCGGTTGCCGCCTCCCGCCCGGTTCCGACCTGCGTGCTGATAGCCCTGGCCGAGGAGGCTTCCCGTCCCGGGGCGAACCGGATCGCGGCGGCCTTGCGCGAGCGGGGCATCCCCACGGAAGTTTCGCCATCGGCGGTCAAGTACGGCCGGCAGATCCGGTTCGCGGAGCGCCGGGGCATCCCGTTCGTATGGTTCCCCGCAGCCGACGGAGCCGACGAGGTGAAGGACATCCGCTCAGGTGAACAGGTCGCGGCAGACCCCGCAACCTGGGTGCCGCCCGTCGCCGACCTGCACCCCGCCATCACCGTTCGTTGACGTAATACGGGTGAAGGAGCTGAACGGGCAGCTGGGGAGTCTCCGGTCCGCCATCGCGGACTCAGCGTGACCCGGCCGCCCGAGGCGGGCCCATCCGTGATGAGCTTGTGTCATGGCGGTCACATTCGCGACGGTCGACGAGTACATCGACTCATGCCCCGACGAGGTTCGGGTCATTCTGACCGAGATCCGGCGCCGGATCCACCAGGCGGTGCGCGGAGTCGGCGAGACGATCAGCTATTCCATCCCCACATTCACCCTCGAGGGCAAGCACCTGGTGTATGTCGGGGCCTGGAAGAACCACGTTGCCGTCTATCCGGTTCCCGCCGGCGATGCCGCCTTCGAGGCGGAGATCGCGTCGTACCGCGCGGGCCGCGGGACGCTACGGTTTCCGCTGCGCAAGCCCGTCCCGTACGACCTCATCGAACGGCTCGTCGGCCTGCTCGTCGCCCAGCGGGGATGATCTCGGCCACCGCAGAGCGTCAGGCGGTCCGGCGGCATAGCGCGGCAAGCGCGGGCTCGACGACGGCCGTCCGAGCCCGCTCGGGCTCCCAGCCGGCCCGGCGTCGCAGGTGGACATACCCCCAGCAGGCGGTGGCGAACAGGGCCGCCGCGGTGTCCTCAATGGATAGTTTGGCGGTCGACAGGCTGCCATCGACCGTACCGGCGCGGAGCGCCGCCACGAACGGGTCGAGGAAGCTGAACCCCTGGCCGGTCACGTCCCGCATCCGGTCGGCGGCCCGGTCGAAGACGTCGTCAGCCACTCCGAGCAGGTGCAGATGGCGATCGGCCACGGCACAGAGGGCCTCGAGCGCCGCGCGGAGACGGTCCAACCCGGTTCCGGCGTCGGCTAGGGCGGGCCACATCGCGTCGCGGAAGTCTCGGGTGAGCCGGGCCAGGAGTCCGTCCACGAGCGACTCCTGGCTTACCTGCTGGCGCCAGAGCGTGACCCGGCTGCGGCCGGCCTGCTCGGCGACCCGTTCGAGGGTGAGGCCGGCCGGTCCGTGCTCGGCGAGCACCGCGACGGTGGCGTCGAGCAGTCGATCGTCCACACCGAATACTGTAGCAAGCAGTTGCGTTCATGCAACGCTTATGTTTCACTGTCCGAATGACCGAGACCCCTCTCCGGGACGGCGTACTTCATCTGCTCGCGGCCGTCCGCAACGAGGAGTGGACATTGCACCGGATCCTCGACGCCGATCAGCGGGAACGCAGCGGTACGGAGACCGCTCCCGAAATCAAGGACCTGCTGGCCCGCACCAACGCCGGTCGGCGGAGTGCAACGGTAATGTTGCGCGAGGTCGCCGCCGGTCGCCCGGCCGACGGTTGTCGCCCGGTCGAGATCGTGCCGGTCGGAAGCTGGGAGGCGACGCACGCGGACGCCCACGAAGCGATGACCGAGTTGTACAACACCGTCCTCGGTACAAGCGAGGACGACCTCGCCGAGGACCCGGGGAAGCGGCGCAACCATCCCCAGTACGTGTGGCGCGACGTAGTGATCTACGCGGCCCGGGGGCCGATGGGGGAGTACGCCGCCTGGCACCACCGGTGTGGCCGGGTGCTGGAGGGTCTCGGTGTGCTCAGTCGCTGGTACGAGGGGGTGCGTGGCTCCGGGCTGCCGACGAAGGCGCTCTCCGACGCGAGCTACGACCTCGCTTGCGGTCTCGCCCGGGTCGGCCGGGCCAAGGACGCTATGGCGTTCCTGCCCGACGCGTTCGTCTACAACGACCGAGCGGCCGTGCCGGTTCTCAAGGCCTGGGCCCGCGAGGACCCGGACCTCGCCGCGCTCATCGACCGCTCCGACTTCCGGGCCCTGGTCGGGGCCGTCTGACAGTCCACAATGGTCAGGTGGTGGGCTGACCCTCGTACTCGTCGTGCAGGCGCCACCACTGGTACGGCTTCGTCTGCGGCCAACCGGCCGGCGAGTCCTCCCAGTCCTCCTGGCGGCCGTACGGCGTGAGGTCGAGCACGTTGAAGTCGAACCGGAGCCGATCGACGCCTCGTGCCGTCGTGAAGTAAGTGCGGTACACCTCGTCACCGTCGCGCATGAAGACAGTGAGCCCGAATCCCTGGCCGGCGCCGCAGTCGTCGGCGAAGGTGGTGCCGCGAGAGGAGTAGTACGGCACGGTCCAGCCCATCCGCCGCCAGAACGCAGTCATCTGAGCCAACGGCATATTCGATACGACGACATAGGTGGTGTCCCGCGCGTTGAGGTGCGCGAGGTTGCCGACGTTGTCGGTCATGCTGGAGCACCCCGAGCAGTAGTCGTCGGGTCCGTTGTCCATGAACTGGTAGACGACGAGCTGCCGTCGACCGGCGAAGAGGTCGAGCAGGCTGGCCGTACCGTCCGGGCCCTCGAACGCATACTCCTTGGTCACGGCGGCCATCGGCAGGCGCCGCCGGGCGGCGGCCAGGTCGTCGAGCATCCGGGTGGCGGCCTTTTCCTTGACGAGCAGTTCGTCGCGGGCCGCCTGCCACTCGTCGGCGGAGACGATCTGGGGAAGAGCCATGGCGACCTCCAGCTTTCCTCGTACCATCCGTCATCGATACCCCGACGCTACCGCGCTATCGGTGCATCGGCCCGGTCAGTCAACAGGCGCCAGGCGGGCCCATCGCGCAGGCTTGGACCATGACCAAGAACTTCCGGCAAGACGCAGTACGCCGGCTGCACGACGCCATGGCCGCCCGCGTCGACCGCCATGAGCTGCCGGGACTGGTGACCGTCCTCGCTCGCGGCGATGAGGTCCAGGTCGACCCCATCGGGACGTATGCGCTCGACGACCCAAGGCCGATGCGCCGCGACACATTGTTCCGGATTGCGTCGTTCACCAAACCGGTGCTGGCCGCCGCCACGACGATGCTGATCGAGGAGGGCAAACTCGACCTGACCGAACGGGTCGACCGGCTGCTCCCCGAGCTGGCTCATCGGCGTGTGCTGACCCGCGTCGACGGCCCGCTCTCGGAGACGGTTCCAGCGCGCCGTCCGATCACGGTCGAGGACCTGCTGACCTTCCGGATGGGCTTCGGCATGCTCACGGAGCCGACCTTCAACCCACCGTTCCCGATCGTCACCACCGCCGACAGCATGGATCTCGTCCTCGGCCCGCCGGATCCGCCTACGCCCCACCCGCCAGACGAATGGATCAGGTTGTTCGGCAAGCTGCCGCTCATGTATCAGCCCGGCGAGCGGTGGCAGTACAACGCGAGCGCGCTGGTGCTGGGTGTCCTGGTCGCGCGGGCGGGCGACGCCCCGCTTGGCGAGGTTCTGCGGACCCGCCTGTTCGATCGGCTCGGCATGGTCGACACAGGGTTCTCGACGACGCCGGAGAATGCTGCCCGCATCCCCACCCACTACATGAGTGACCTCCACGGCGGTCCCATCGAGGCGCAAGTACTGTCCACACCCGACAGTTGGACCGAGCTACCCGTGTTCCCGTCCGGCGCCGCCGGCCTCCTCTCCACGGCCGACGACTTCCTCGCCTTCGCCCGGCTGTTGCTGGACAAGGGCACCTACCGGAGTGAGCGCCCCCTCTCGGTCGAATCGGTCACCGCGATGACGACCAACCATCTGACCGCGGAGCAGATCGCGACGTCCGGCATCCTGCTGCGCCCGAAGGGCTGGGGGTACGGGATGGCCGTGGCGACCGAACCCGACGAGATGTCGACCATCCCCGGCCGGTACGGCTGGGACGGCGGGTACGGCACCGTCTGGTTCAACGACCCGCACCGGAGTCTGATCGCGATGGCGTTGAGCCAGACGTCGGACTTCCCCTTCAACGGCGGCGCGGCGCAGTTCACGCAGCTGGCGTTGGCGGCGGCGCAGTAGCGCCCGCATGGTGGAAAAGCTCGGGTGCTCTCAGCATCGCGGCGGCACATCGGGTACGCAGGAGGCATGCGCGCGGCGGGAGTCAGGGACTTCGGGCTGGCTGTGGAGCCGCTCGACGTGCCCGAGCCGGTCGGACCGAGCTCGGATGAAGTGTTGATCGATGTCCGGGCGGCCGGCGTGGCCAACTGGGACGACTTGATCCGCACCGGCGGTTGGGCGGTCGGCGGTCAGCCTCCGCTGGCGCTCGGGACCGAGGCGGCCGGCGTCGTGGCCGCGATCGGGTCCGACGTGGACGGTTTCGCGGTCGGCGACCGCGTCCTCGTCCACTCCACGCCGCTCCGCTACCAGGGGGCCTGGGCAGAACGCTTCCTCGCCCCGGCCGCACACGTCGCCGCCACTCCGGATGGGCTCAACGACGATGTCGCCGCGGCGCTGCCCATCCCGGCGCTCACCGCGGATCAGACCCTGCGCGGCGTGCTCGACCTGACCGAAGGGCTGACCCTGCTCGTCAACGGCGCCGGCGGCGTGACCGGGCGGGTCATGGTCCAGCTCGCCGTCGAGCTCGGCGCCATCGTCTACGCCACGGCCGGTGCGCGAAGCCACGAGGCGGTCCGTGCCGCCGGCGCGGCCGACGTGGTCAACTACCAAGACCTGAACTGGCCGGCGCAGATTCGGGCGCTGCGCGGCGGGCGCGGGGTCGACTTCGCGGTGAACGCGGCACCCGGCGGCGCGGACGCCGCCCTCGCCGCTGTCCGCGACGGCGGCCGGCTGGTCAGCATCACCTCCGGCCTGCCGGCGCAGGAGCGCAGCATCGAGATGTCGTCGGTCTACGTCGCGCCGGACGGACCGCGGCTGGCCGGCCTCGCTCAGCTGGCGGCCGCGGGCGCGATCGGGGTCGACGTCGGCCGCAGGTACCCCCTCGACGCGGCGGCGGCGGCGCTGGCCCAGGTCCGGCAGGCGGCCGGCCAGGCCATCGTCCTGCACCCGTAACCGGCCCGGCCATCGCCTGCCCCCTAGCCGGCCTGGCGGTTTGTGCCTCTCACATCCCGGGATGAGCGGCCGAAGATCGGTGTTCCTACATTCTTCGAGGATGCTTTGCCCTTACGGAAACCAGAACCTGCAACAGACTCCGTGGAGTCGCTTTCGGTACCTCGACGCCGATCTCGGTGCTCGATGGAGGATTCGTCATCGCATCGGCGTCGCCAATGCTCGACCCGGGCCGGCACGCAACGGGTCAGGGCTGGAAGAATGCCCGTGTGATCCGTACGCACGACGCCGGGACCCTGCGTGCCTCGGACGCCGGCACGACCGTGACCCTGGCCGGCTGGGTCGCCCGTCGCCGCGATCACGGTGGCGTTACCTTCATCGACCTGCGCGATGCGAGCGGCATCGTCCAGGTTGTGCTGCGCCAGGATGATGCCGCGCACGCCCTGCGAAACGAGTACTGCGTGAAGATCACCGGCGAGGTGACGCGGCGGCCGGCCGGGAACGAGAACCCCGAACTGCCCACCGGCGAGGTCGAGGTGGCGGTCACCGCGCTCGAGGTGCTCTCCGAGGCGGCGCCGTTGCCGTTGCCGATCGAGGACGACGTGGAGGCCGGCGATGACATCCGGCTGCGCTACCGCTACCTCGACCTTCGGCGCAGTCGCCCGGCCCGGGCGCTCCGACTACGCAGCCGGGCGAGCCAGATCGCCCGCCAGGTGCTGCACGCCCGCGACTTCTACGAGATCGAGACGCCGACGCTGACCCGGTCAACTCCCGAGGGGGCCAGGGACTTCCTGGTGCCGGTGCGGCTGCAACCTGGCACCTGGTACGCGCTGCCGCAGTCGCCGCAGCTGTTCAAGCAGTTGCTGATGGTCGCCGGGATGGAGCGGTACTACCAGATCGCCCGGTGCTATCGGGACGAGGACTTCCGCGCCGACCGGCAGCCGGAGTTCACCCAGCTCGACATCGAGATGTCGTTCGTCACCCAGGATGACGTCATCGGCCTCACCGAGGCCGTCGTGGGCGCGCTCTGGCGGGAGCTGGCCGGCTTCGACGTATCGCTGCCGATCCCGCGGCTGACCTGGCACGACGCGATGGCCCGGTACGGCTCGGACAAGCCCGACCTGCGGTACGGGCTGGAGCTCGCCGATCTGACCCGGTACCTGAGCGGCACGGGGTTCCGGGTCTTCGCCGCGGCCATCGCGGCCGGCGGGTACGTCGGCGCGGTCGTCCTGCCGGGTGGGGCGGCCCAGTCGCGCAAGGAGCTGGACGAGTGGCAGGAGTGGGCGAGAGCCCGAGGCGCGAAAGGGCTGGCGTACGTGCTGCTCGACGCGGAGACCGGCGAGGCCCGCGGTCCGGTGGCGAAGAACCTGTCGGCCGAGCACCTGGCCGGCTTGGCCGACGTCGTGGGAGCCAAGCCCGGCGACGCCGTTTTCTTCGCCGCGTCGGAGAACCGTCGTGAGGCGCAAGAGCTGCTGGGCGCGGCTCGGGTTGAGATCGCCCGGCGCGGCGGCCTCGCCGATCCGGACGGCTGGGCTTTCTGCTGGGTGGTGGACGCGCCGATGTTCGAGCCGGCCACGGACGCCACCGGCACCCCGGTCGGGGGGTGGACCTCCGTGCACCACCCCTTCACGTCCCCGACCGAGGAGTGGATCGACACGTTTGAGGCCAGCCCGGGGGACGCCCTCGCCTACGCGTACGACATCGTCTGCAACGGCAACGAGATCGGCGGCGGCTCGATCCGTATTCACCGCGGGGATGTGCAGCGCCGCGTCTTCGATCTGCTCGGCATCACCCCCGTCGAGGCCCAGGACAAGTTCGGCTTCCTGCTCGAGGCGTTCAAGTACGGGCCGCCGCCTCACGGCGGGATCGCGCTCGGCTGGGACCGCGTCTGCATGCTGCTCGCCGGCGCCGACTCGATCCGTGAAGTGATCGCGTTCCCGAAGACCCGCGGTGGGCTGGACCCGCTCACCGGTGCTCCGACTCCGATCACAGCCGATCAACGGCGGGAGGCCGGAATCGACGCCAGGGCCAAGCCTGCCGGCTCGTGAGACTCCTTGTCGTCGGCGGCAGCGGCCACCTTGGCGGCGAGGTGTGCCGGCTCGCCGTCGGCGCCGACTGGGCGGTCGTCGGCAGCTACCACCGGCGTCCGGGCGGTCATGCGGGCGTCCGCTGGCAGCCGCTTGACATCCGTGATCTGTCCACTGTGGTCGATCTGGTATCCACAGTGGAGCCCGACGCGGTGGTCAACGCCGCCTACGCGTACGACGATCGGGCGGTGACGGCTGACGGCGCAGCCAACGTCGCGATTGCCGCTGCCGCCGGCGGCGCCCGCTTGGTTCACATCTCCAGCGATGTCATCCACAGTGGACGGGCGTGGCCGTACCAGGACGACGATCCACCCGAGCCCCTGTATCCCTACGGCACCGCGAAAGCCGATGCCGAAGCGGCGGTGCGGACGGCCGACCCATCGGCGGTCCTGGTCCGGACGTCCCTGCTCGTCGGTGATGCTTCGAGCCAGCATGTAGGTTTCTGCCTGGACCTGCTGACCGGCCGCCGCTCCGGCGTGCTCTTCGCCGACGAGATCCGCTGCCCGATCGCCGTGGAGGATCTTTCGTGCGCCGTACTCGAACTGGCCCGTACCACTTATGCCGGACCGCTCAATGTCGCCGGACCCGA
Source organism: Actinomycetota bacterium (assembly GCA_046728155.1). Taxonomy (GTDB): domain Bacteria; phylum Actinomycetota; class Actinomycetes; order Mycobacteriales; family Micromonosporaceae; genus CAWDLX01. The sequence goes on along the minus strand of JBKPDY010000001.1, from coordinate 8,952 downwards.
GCCGGTCAGCCGGGCCGAGTTCGGCCACCTTGTGGCGAGGCGGTACGGCCTGGATCCGGCCGGGTTCACCACGTCCACCATCGCCGAGTCGGGTCTGGTCCGGCCGGGCCGCATCGAACTCGACAGTGGCCGCGCGCACGCGATGTTGCGTACCCGGCTGCGTCCGGTCAGCGAGCTGCTGGGGTGACTTACTGTGGCGTCGTCGTGGCGGACACCTCGGCCGCGCAGGCTTCCTCCGTCTTCTGGTCGAACTCGGCCCGGGTGAGCACTGTCGTGAGTGGAGCGTTGACTCCGTAGAGGACCTCGCCGTCCTTGAGCTTGTGCAGGTCGGCGACGGTGAAGTTGACCGGGCTCACATCGAAGACACCGGTGACCTTGGCGTCGGCGATGTAGCGGGCCTCGGGCTGGAGCTGCTTGAGGGTGTCGCCGTCGAGCTGCCAACCGCTCGGGGTGGTGAACAGCGCCACCTCGTTGATCGGATTCGCGTTCGCGGTCTTGATGCTCCAGAAATAGACGTACGACTCGGTCGTGGGCGTGATCGTCGGGCTCGGTGTGGGGGTCGAGGTCGGGGTCGGCGTCTCGGTCGCTCCCGGCGAGGATGTCGGAGCCTGGCTGTTCTCGGTGACGCTCACCTCGGCCGGGCCACCCGCACACGTACGCAGGATCGCCACCGGCCAACCGCCGATCAGGGTGATGGCCAGGAGCGGCTGCCGTGCCGGGACGCACGCCGTCAGGGTCGTGAGGGCAGCCGCAAGCACCACACCAATCTTCAGGAGACGCCACGACCGCACGGCGGAAAGTCTCGCGTAGCGCGCAGCCGCCGACAAGGGACTTAATTGCATGGGTACGGCGATTATGGTGAATCACGCCTCAGTGCGGTCATGCTGCCTCGCCTCCGCGCTCGCTCCGCTCCTCGGGCCTGACGGCCCTGCGATGCTCGCTCGCTGTCGGCTCGGGCATGCTGCCTCGCCTCCGCGCTCGCTCCGCTCCTCGGGCCTGACGGCCCTGCGATGCTCGCTCGCTGTCGGCTCGGTCAGGCATCGGACTTCACCGTACCCAGAGCCACGTGACCCGAACCAGTCGGGTTGAATGACCGCGGCAGTGGGTAACCCGGGCGTGTCGTTCACGCCACCCGGAGGACATATGTTCGCGATCATCGCCGCGGTGATCTTCGCCATCATCCTGATTCTGGACCTTGCCAAGACCTCTCTGGGCTCGGTCCTGACCATTGGCTTCCTGACCACGCTGGGGTTGTTCTGCCTAGCCCTGCACCTTGCCAGTGCCGGCGGCTGGCGGCGCTTCTACTCCCGCCGTCGATAGCGAGGAGACGAAGCCCGGCTCGGAGTCTCAGGTCCCCCATAACGGACTCCGCATGACCCAGGCACGCCGATCGCGGACGCGTTCGGATGTGTCGGGGCTTCCCGGTACCCTCGCTGCGATGGATCCGGACGCGCTGTTCTCCGTGGCCGAACCGAACCAGGGCGCGGCATCCGGCGCGGACCGGCGGTTCGCGCCGCTCGGCCCCGACGCCCCGCTCGCGGTGCGGATGCGCCCGGCCACGCTCGACGATCTCGTCGGTCAAGACCACCTGCTGGCACCGGGAGCGCCGCTGCGGCGCCTGGTCGAGGGCGGCCAGATGACATCGGTGATCCTCTGGGGGCCGCCGGGCACTGGAAAGACGACGATCGCCCATCTGGTCGCCGGAGCGGGTGACCGCCGCTTCGTCGCCCTCTCAGCTCTCAATGCCGGCGTCAAGGACGTTCGAGCGGCCATCGACGAGGCTCGCCGGGTCCGCCGCACCGGCGGGGAGGCCACGGTCCTGTTCATCGACGAGGTCCACCGATTCTCGAAGACCCAACAGGACTCGCTGCTCGGCGCGGTCGAGGACGGCACGATCACGCTGCTCGCGGCGACCACGGAGAACCCGTACTTCTCGATCATCTCCCCGTTGCTGTCGCGTTGTGTGCTGCTGACGCTGCAGCCGCTCGACGACGACGCGGTCCGCGATCTGGTGCATCGGGCCGTGGTCGATGATCGCGGGCTCGGCGGTCGGCTGAGGCTAGCCAAGGACGCCGAGGACCACCTCGTCCGGCTCGCCGGCGGCGACGTGCGCAAGGCCTTCACTGCGCTGGAGGCCGCCGCGGCGGGCGCGGTCGCCCTCGGCATGGACGAGATCGCCCTGGCGACCGCCGAGGCGGCGCTCGACCAGGCGGCCCTGCGCTACGACCGCGATGGTGACGCCCACTACGACGTGGTCAGCGCATTCATCAAGAGCCTGCGAGGCTCCGACGTGGACGCCACCCTGCACTACCTGGCAAGGATGATCGTCGCCGGAGAGGATGCCCGTTTCGTCGCCCGCCGCATGGTGATCTTCGCCAGTGAGGACATCGGCCTGGCCGACGCGACCGCGTTGCAGGCCGCGACCGCGGCGGCCCACGCGGTCGAGTACGTGGGCATGCCCGAGGCGCGGCTCAACCTCGCCCAGGCCGCGATCCACCTGTCGCTGGCGCCGAAGTCCAACGCGGTCATCGTGGCCATCGAGGAGGCGTTGGCCGACGTGCGGGACGGTCGCGGCGGGGCGATTCCGCGCCACCTGCGCGACGCGCACTACCCCGCGGCCCGAGGGCTCGGCCACGGCGTCGGGTACACGTACCCACACGACGACCCGCGCGGCGTCGTCATGCAGCGGTACGCCCCTGATGACGTCCAGGGCCGGGAGTACTACCGTCCATTGGGACACGGCGCTGAACGTCCGCTGGTCGAGCGGGTCGCCCGTTTGCGTACATTGTTGTCAGGTGGCGACGCACCCAGTCCGGCCACACCGGGCCAGGTCGGCGACGGGGAGGAGCAGTAGTGGCCCGCGACTCGGATGGCGAGAAGCCGGCCAAGCGGCGCTGGGGTCGGGGCGGCCGCGGCGAGGAAGGCCCGAGCGAAGAGGATCTCGGCTGGCTGGCCGATCTGCGCGGCGGTCGTCCCCGCTCCGAGCCCACACCGGGTGACGAGCCGAGTAGCGGCTTCGGCCGCAGCCGACGGGGGGCCGCGCCGGCCGATCCTCGTCCAGCGTCGCCGCCTGACGCGGTCCCCGCCGGCGGCCCATCGGGCTCCGCGGGTATGCCCACCGGTCGTGGTCGCGGCCGACCCGCCCGCGATCTGCCGGAGGAACCTGCCAGCGGCGATGTCCGCGGAGGCCGGGGCCGAGACGCCGCCGCGTCCGGCCCATTCCTCCCACCGCCGGTGGCGCCACCATCGGTCCCCACGTTGGGCGCGGGTGCGACGACCCGCGGTCCGCGCACACCCCCTCCCGCCAGTCCCGGCGGGCCGGAGTCGGGCGGGCGCCGGCGCCGGGGTTCGGCGGACCAGCCCGACGGCGCTACCGGAGAACTACTCACTCCGGCGCCGGCCAGGCGCACCGAGCCCGCCGGTTGGGAGGACCTGACCGGGGAGGTTGCCCCCGTCGCCGAACCACCGACCAGGAGTGGTCGGCGCGCCGAATCCCGCCGGCCGGGGCGTCCGCCCGAGTTCCCGACGGGAGGCAAGCCGGCCGTCCCGGCTCCGGAGGGCCTCAGCGGTCCGAGCGGTCCTGGTCCCGTCGGCGCCGGTCGCGTTCCGGCCCGCCCAGGTCCTGGCCCCGGGGGCGGCGGTCGGGCCGCGGGTGGCGCCGGCAAAGGCCTCGACCCGCTCGTGACCACCGGAATGATCCGGCGGGCCGAGATGCGGCGCCAGCTGCGGATCGCCCAGCAGCTCAAGGTCGGCACCCTCATCCTGGTGGCGGTACTGCTGCTCGCCGCCTACCCGATCTACCTCTTCACCCGGGCTGTGGCGGAGGACCCCATCTTGAACGAGCTGGACGGGCTCGACCTGCCCGGCTGGGCCGCGGTCCAGCACGACGACTCGTTCAGCGGCAGCCGTTGGTGCATCGAACAGTGCCGGTACCGCGAACGGACGTGGGTGTCGCAGCACGCTCCTGAGGAGACCAACGCCGCGTACGTGACCGCGTTGAACTCGGCCGGCTGGCGGGTGCGGGCCAGCGGGGTCTGCCCGACCGTGAAGCAGGGACTCGCCTCATGCTGGCAACGCGACGAGTACGTCATGGACATGTGGGTCCGGGCGCCGGTGTGCACCCTGCCGCCACCACGACCGTCGACCACCCCGTCGGCCCGGCCGAACGCGCCACCACCCGGCCAACCGACCGCCTTGCCCTCACCGGCGCCGACCTGCGCCGCGGCCCTTGTCACGGTGAAGGTCTTCAACGCTATCGACTATCAGCCGGTCGACTGACACCGTCCACTGTCCGAACGGGACACTGCGGTCCGCCCACACGGTGAAACACGCCAGCTCCGCTGCTGCCATCCCACGAAGAGCCGCGTTGTTCGGCTCGCAAGCTCGCCGAAGCAGCTCCGCTGCGGTCCACGTGTCCGCGGGGGCCCGGCTCGGGCCTGACGGCCCTGCGATGCTCACTCGCTGTCGGCCCGGTCATTCAGGCTCGCCTCCGCGCTCGCTCCGCTCCTCGGGCCTGACGGCCCTGCGATGCTCACTCGCTGTCGGCTCGCGTAGGGACGAATTTAGGTACGCCGTCACGATCGCCCGCGCGCATGCCGGTACTGTCAACCTGGCCAACGGATCCACCGTGCCGGTACGCGGTCGATCGGTGGCCCGATCGCGGAGCGTCCGACGGCCGGCGTCCGCGGAGAAAGGGGGTGCCAGCGTGTCAGGTGGACAGATCGCGGCCCTGATCGCGGCCGGAGCGTTTCTCATGCTTGTGATCGTGCTCGCGGTCCCGATCCTGCGCCTTCGCAAGACCGTCGACGCCGCGACCCGGGCGGTCAACGAGATCACCGACCGGGCCGGACCCATCCTGACCAACGTCAACACGACGGTGGAGAACGTCAACCAGGCCCTGACCCAGGTGCACACGTCACTCGACGGCGTGAACCTGCAGTTGGCCCGGCTGGACACCATCACCGGCCACGCCTCACAGGTCAGCGCCAATGTCGCGAATCTCAGCACGGTGGTGTCCTCGGCGGTGTCCAACCCACTCACGAAGATCGCAGCCTTCACGTACGGAATGCGCCGGGCGGCCAAACACCGGCGCGAAGCCGATGAGGAGGCGCGGCTGCGCGCGCGGCTCAAGGCCGAGCGGAAGGCCCGCCGATGATCAAGAGGGCGCTCTGGCTCGGCGTCGGGATCGCTGTCGGCGCGGTGATCGCGCGAAAGGTCACCAGCGTGGTCCAGGCGTACTCACCGGGCGGCCTGGCCGGATCGGCGCGGAACTCGGCTGCGGGTGCCTTCGGATCGGTGCGAGACTTCATTGCCGACGTTCGGACGGGTATGGCCGAGCGCGAGGAGCAGATCCACGAGGCGTTCGCGCGCGGTGTCGGCCTGGACGAGCTGGACAACGAGGACGACGACCTTGGGCCGGCCACGACGCAGAATGGGAACGGAGCAAGAGAACAAGTATGAGAACGGCGGAGATCAAGCGCAGGTTTCTGGCGCACTTCGAGGCCGACGGGCACACCGTTGTCCCGTCGGCCCCGCTCCCGCTCGCCGACCCGAACCTGCTCTTCGTCAACGCCGGGATGGTGCAGTTCGTGCCGTACTTCGTTGGCCAGGCGACCGCGCCCTACAAGCGGGCGGTATCGGTCCAGAAGTGTCTGCGGACCCCGGATATCGAGGAGGTCGGTAAGACGAGCCGGCACGGCACGTTCTTCCAGATGAACGGCAACTTCTCATTCGGGGACTACTTCAAGGAGGGCGCCATCGACCTGGCCTGGAGGCTGGTTACCGACCCCCAGGCCGATGGCGGTTTTGGCCTGGATCCGGATCGCCTGTGGGTGACCGTCTACCTCGATGATGATGAGTCGATCGATCTGTGGCGCGGGATCGCGGGCTTGCCGCTTGAGCGGATCGTGCGCCGCGGCAAGAAGGACAACTTCTGGTCGATGGGAATCCCGGGCCCGTGCGGTCCGTGTTCGGAGATCTACCTCGACCGCGGCCCCGAGTACGGCCGCGAGGGCGGACCGGAGGCCGACGAGGACAGGTACATGGAGTTCTGGAACCTCGTCTTCATGCAGTACGAGCGCGGTCCGGGGGAGGACAAGGAGAACTACCCGATCCTGGGTGAGCTGCCGGCCAAGAACATCGACACCGGCATGGGTCTCGAACGGATCGCGGCAATCCTGCAGGGCGTCGACAACCTTTACGAGATCGACGAGGTGCGGCCGATCCTCGACACCGCGGCAGAGCTGACCAGCAAGCGCTACGGCGCCCGGTCGGGACACGTAGCGTCGCAGTCGCACCCGGACGACGTACGGCTGCGGGTGATCGCCGATCACATTCGGACATCGCTGATGCTCATCAGCGACGGAGTGACCCCCTCCAACGAAGGGCGCGGTTACGTACTCCGCCGCATCCTACGGCGGTCGATCCGGGCGATGCGCCTGCTCGGCTGGGCAGAGGGTCCGGTGCTTCCACAACTGCTCCCGGTGGCGCGCGACTGCATGTCGCCGTCGTACCCGGAGGTGGCGGAGGACTTCGGCCGGATCTCGGAGTACGCGTACGCCGAGGAGGAAGCGTTTCTCACCACGCTGCGGGCCGGGACGGCGATTCTCGACACCGCGATCGCGGCGACCAAGAAGGCGCGACGCAAGCGGCTTCCCGGCGACAAGGCGTTCCAGCTGCACGACACGTACGGATTCCCGATCGACCTGACGCTGGAGATCGCGGCCGAGGCCGGGCTGGGCGTGGACGAGGCGGGCTTCCGCAAGCTGATGGCGGAGCAGAAGCAAAGGGCGAAGCTGAACGCCCAGGCGCGAAAGACCGGCCATGCCGACCTGTCCGCCTACCGGGCGGTGCTCGACGCCGGCGGGCCGGTTGAGTTCACCGGCTACGCCGAGACCGCGCGGGAGTCCAAGGTACGGGCGCTGCTGAGCTCGGCCGGATCGCTGGAGGTCGCCGGCGAGGAGGACGACATCGAGCTCGTCCTCGACGCGACGCCGTTCTACGCCGAGGGCGGTGGGCAGCAACCCGACACCGGCGTGATTACGGTCGGCGCCGGCAAACTGGAGGTCTATGACGTCCAGCAGGTCGTGCCCGGCCTCATCGTGCACCGCGCCCGGGTGCTGCACGGCGAGGTGCGGGCCGGCGAGACCGGGTACGGCGAGATCGACGTCCCGCGGCGGCGTGCGATCTCCCGGGCCCACACCGCGACCCACATGGTGCATCAGGGCATGCGTAACGCGCTCGGTGAGTCGGCCACCCAGGCAGGCTCGCTCAATGCCCCAGGCCGGCTTCGGTTCGACTTCAACACGCCCACAGCGGTGCCACCGACGATCCTTCGAGACGTGGAGCAGCAGGTCAACGAGGTGCTCGCGGATGACCTCGAGGTCCGCTGGTTCGTCACCTCGCAGGCCGAGGCGCGCCGGATCGGCGCGATGGCGCTGTTCGGGGAGAAGTACGGCGAACAGGTCCGGGTGGTCGAGGTCGGCGACTACGCGCGGGAGCTGTGCGGTGGGACGCACGTCACAAGGTCGGGGCAGCTCGGCCTGATCAAGATCCTGCACGAGGCGTCGATCGGATCGGGAATCCGCCGGGTTGAGGCGCTGGTCGGCACCGACGCGGTCGACTTCATGGCGAGGGAACACGTGCTCGTGTCCCGCCTGGCCGAGCTTTACCGGGCCAAGCCGGACGAGATCGCGGACCGGGTCGAGCAGACCATCGCTTCGCTGCGTGACGCGGAGAAGGAGTTGGAGCGGCTGCGGGCGCAGCTGGTGCTGGCCAATGTCTCGGCGTTCGCCGACGCCGCGGAGGACGTAAACGGCGTCGCGGTGGCCGCGGTGGAGGCTCCGCCGGGCACCTCGGGCACCGATGTGCGTGCGCTAGCGCAGGAGGTGCGCACCCGTTTCGCGGCCGGGCGGCCGGCGGTCGTCGCGGTCGCGTCCCGTACCGGCGGGAAGGCTTCACTGGTCGTCGCGGTCAATGGGGCGGCGAAGGACCGCGGGCTCAGCGCGACGGACCTCGTCCGTGCGGCGCTCTCCGGACGTGGCGGCGGAAACGCCGACCTCGCCCAGGGCGGCGGGGTGCCGGCGGATGAGGTGCCCGCCCTGTTAGCTGCGGTCCGCGGCTTCGTGGCCGGCGCCCGGGCCTGAGGCTGACGCGTGGGCGAGGGTCACCCGGCCCAGCCGTTGCGCCGAGGTGTCCGGCTCGGTGTCGATGTCGGAACCGTCCGGATCGGGGTGGCTAAATCGGATCCGGACGGCATCCTGGCGACCCCATTGGTCACCATACGTCGAGATCTAAATGCAGACAGTGACACAGTTCCCGGTGACATCGCCGAGCTGATGCGACTCGTTGAGGTTCATGAGACGGTGGAAGTGGTGGTGGGTCTGCCGGTAACCCTTCGTGGCACCGAGGGGCCCGCCGCGATACACGCACGGGAATACGCAAACCGGCTGGCACAGGCGATTGCGCCGGTGCCCGTGCTGCTGGCCGACGAGAGGATGTCGACGGCGACGGCAACACGTAGGCTGTCCGAACGAGGCGTCTGGGGTGGACGCCGCCGCGCGGTCGTCGATCAGGCCGCGGCGGTGGAGATCCTGCAAGGATGGCTCGACGCGGCGCGGAGGCGGAGAAATGCTTGACGATCTGGACTTGGCCTGGGAGGACCAGGAGCCCGGTCGTCGGCGTGGCGGGCCACCCAGCCGACAGGCCCGGCGACGGCGGCGTACCGAGCGTAAGCGCCGACGGCGGTCATTCGGGGCCTTGTTCATCTCGTTCCTGCTTCTGGTGGCGTTGGGCGGCGGGGTCTACTACGGGGTCGGCAAGTTGCAGGACATCCTCGGCGCGCCCGACTACACCAGCATGGGAACCACGCCGGTCAATGTGAAGATCCCGGTCGGCGCCGGTGCACAGGAGATCGGCGACCTGCTGCAGGCCAAGGACGTAGTGAAGAGCTCC